>NZ_JBWKYD010000013.1:0-200401 GCF_059423585.1 Janthinobacterium sp. GW460-12-1-14-LB5
GACAAAGCGTTGTGTTTGTCAGCTGCGAAGAAGGAAGAGTATGAAGCATTTCACTACATCCGTCAACTCCTTCTTTTACTACTCATCGCCGTTTCCGGTGATCCTCAACTGCCGCATTTGACTGCGTCTCATTGGGGAGGCGAACTATAGCAAAGCGCCTCAGTGGAAGCAAGGCTTTTCCGGGGTATTTGCGGCCAACTGCTACAATTTCGCCCCCTCCGCGCCAAACGGCGCTTGCCTATATATAGAACCATAGAAGATTCACCATGAAACAACAAGCTCAAGGATCAGGCCTGACCCTGAAACGAGCTGGCTTTACCACTGGCTTCGGCGTGCTCGCCGCCACCCTCGGTTCCGCAGTCGGTCTCGGCAATATCTGGAAGTTCCCCTATCTGACAGGCGCCAATGGCGGCGCCGGCTTCCTGCTCATCTATCTGCTCGCTACCTTGTTAGTGGGATTGCCCGTGATGATCGCGGAAATCACCCTGGGGCGCCGCGCCAAGGTCAATCCCATCTCCACCATGGAACGGCTGGCACCGAAGGGCAAGCCCTGGTGGCTGGTCGGCCTCATCGGCATGGTCGCCGCCTTCCTGATCGTCGCGTTTTATTCGGAAGTGGTGGGCTGGGTGTTTGCCTATATCGCCAAGGCCATCGATGGCTCCATCTTGAGCAGCGACAAGCTGGTGACGGAAGCGGCTTTCGCCTCCCTGATCAGCAATCCTTTGCAATCGCTGTTGTGGCAATGGGGCGTGCTGCTGTTTATCGGCGGCATATTGATGCTGGGCGTGACCAAGGGCATCGAGGCGATTGCGAAGAAACTCATGCCGCTGCTGTTCCTGCTGTTGCTGCTGCTGTGCGCGGTCAGCCTGTCGCTCGATAAAGCGGGCGAAGGACTGGCCTTCCTGTTCCGCCCTGATTTTTCCAAGCTGACGGCTTCCGTCGTGCTGACGGCCATGGGCCTGGCCTTCTTTAAATTGTCCGTCGGCATGGGCACGATGATGACCTACGGCAGCTATTTCCGCGATGACCAGAATATCCCCGTCACCACCTTGCGCGTGATGGCGGCCGACCTCGGTGTATCGATGCTGGCCGGTATCGCCATCTTCCCCGCCGTATTCACATTTGGTTTCGCCCCCAGTGCGGGACCGTCGCTGGTGTTCATCACGATTCCCGCCGTGTTTTCGCAAATTCCCATGGGGCAAGCCCTGATGGTGGTGTTCTTCATCCTGGCCGCCGTGGCCGCCACGGGGGCGATGCTGTCGCTGATGGAAGTGCCCGTGGTGATTTTCCATGAGCGCTTCGGCTGGACGCGCACGAAGGCCACAGTCGTAACCATGCTGCTGCTGGCCGTGCTCGGTTCCGTGTGCGCCCTGAGCAACAGCACCCTGACGGATTTCAAGCTGTTTAATTTGAATATGTTTGATCTGTTCGACTTCGTCTCGTCGAATATCTTCCTGCCCGTGGGCGGCATCGCCATTGCCTTGTTTACAGGCTGGGCCTGGGGCAAGCAGCATTTTATCGAGGCAATCAGCAATCACGGCCAGTTGCAGAATCAAACCCTGGCGCATGTGCTGCTGTTCCTGCTGCGCTTTGTCTCGCCTGTATTGATCCTGATCGTGATGCTGAAGGGCTTAAAAGTCTTCTAATCAGAGTACCCGGGTGTAGGTCTGGCGCACCAGCACCCGGTCGCCGCAATCGAAGTGCCACCATTCGCTGTTGATGCCGAAGAAACCCGCCTGGAACATGGCGTCGCGCAGCAAGCGGCGATGCTCCACTTGCTCCTCCGTAATTTCCCCCTTCTCCAGCAAAGCCAGCTCCAGCGCCGGATGCGAGCGCTCACTCAGATCGTCAAAGCCCGTGCCCATGTCCAGTTCCCTGCCGTCCGGCCCCACGATGGTGATGTCGAGCGCCATGCCGAACGAGTGGATCGAGCCGCGCGACGGTTCGGCGATGTAACCCAGCAACTCCGTTCCCTGCAGCGCATCCCACAGCTGCTGCTGCACGCGTTGCGGGCGCAGGGCATCGAGCACCAATAAATGGTGATCGGGACGATGCGCGGCCAGCCAGGCCACGGCCTGCTCCAGCGCGGCGGCCGCGTCGCGGTGCAGCCAGGCGCAATCGATGGGGCTGTATAAGTCGCGGCCGACGAAATTGTCGGGCGTGGCATAGCGCAAGTCGACGGCGATGCCGGCGATGCTGCTCAGGTGGCGAAATTGCGGATCGTTGCCGACCGCTTCCAATTGCAAACTTGCAACAGACATCAGACTCCTCTTTCCAGGCAGTTGCGCGCCGCCACGCCGATGCTGTCTGCCAGGCGCCGCGCGCCATGCGACAGCGGCGAGTGGCTCGCCGTCAATAAATACAGTTGGATCGGTATCGTGGGCGCCCAGGGACGGCGCTGCAGCCGCTCGGGTGAACCGGACGCGGCCGTAAACGGGTCGACCACGGCCATGCCGGCACCCGCTTCCACCAGGGAACGGGCGATTTGATAGGTCTGCACCACGGTAGAAAACACGGGGTGGATATCCTGCGCCTCGCAGGCGGCGACCACCAGTTCGCCCAGCGGATCGTTGTCCGCATGGCCGATCAGCTCGCCATTCAGGCCATGCGCCGTCAACGGTGTGCCGCAATCGGCCGCATGCCAGGTGCCGGCGGGGGCGATCACCGTCATGACGCCGTGCGCAATGGGTTCGGCCACGATGCCCGGATGGCGCGGGTCTTGCAGCGACACGGCCAAGTCCGCTTCACCCAGGCGCAGGGTATTGACGATCTCGCCCGTGTGGTGGGTAGCCAGCTGGCAACGCGTGTGGGGAAAGTCGCGGCGCCATTCCGTCATGGCAAACGGCAAGACGCTAATGGCGAGCGTCGGCGTGGACACCAAACGGATGGTTTCCACCGCGTGGCCCTTCAGGCTGGCCGCCAGGCGGCGGATGCCCAATAAATCGCGGTTGAGTTTTTCCGTTTCGACAAACAAACGATGCGCCTCGGGCTTCGGATACAGCTTGCCCCGCACGCGCTCGAACAGC
The DNA here is from genome assembly GCF_059423585.1 of Janthinobacterium sp. GW460-12-1-14-LB5. Lineage (NCBI taxonomy): Bacteria > Pseudomonadati > Pseudomonadota > Betaproteobacteria > Burkholderiales > Oxalobacteraceae > Janthinobacterium > Janthinobacterium sp. GW460-12-1-14-LB5. The sequence continues at coordinate 3,027 of NZ_JBWKYD010000013.1, forward strand.
GGCATGCCCAGTTGCAACTCGCAATGCTGCAAGACCTTGGTCACGGCCGGCTGCGAGATATGCAGCACCTGGGCCGCACCGCTGATGGTGCCAACTTGCATGATGGCGTGAAACACTTCGATATGACGCAGCCGCATGAGCTATTCCTTTACCTTGCCGTGGCCGCCTGGGCCGTCAACGTTCAGCATATAAGAAAAAGTCATGGGCTGGAACGGCCGTGCTACTTTGCTACAACAGCTGCGGCCGGTGTCGTCAGCACTTCCAGCAAGGCTGCCGTCTCGCCGTCGGGCATGCCGTCAAAGCGCGTATTGCGGTATTTCATCTGGAAGGCGATCAGTACATTGCGCGTCGCTTCGTCGAACAGGCCCGTCTGCGGCGTCGCATAGCCATGCTGGGCCAGCTTTTTCTGAAACCAGACTGCATCCGGCACTTGCTGCTCAAAAATGAGGCGCTGCGCGGCGACACGGTTGGCATCGGGCCAGACGATCAGGCCCGCATCGGCCAGCTGACGCCATGGAAACAGCGGACCCGGATCCTGCTTGCGCTGCGGGGCGATCTCGTTATGACCGAGGATATTTTCCGGCGCGATGTTGTAGCGGGCCTGGATATCTTTCAGCAGCGGAATCAGCTCATCGATCTGTGCCTGGGGAAACGGATACCAGAGGCGGCCTTCCGGCGTGTCCTTGTAGCCGGGATTGACGATCTCGATGCCGATCGAACTGACATTCAGCTGTGTATAAGTCTTCCAGTTACTCACACCCGCATGATTGGCCTGGCGCGACTCGTCGACCAAGACGTAAAACTTCGGCTTGTCCGTGTCCGTCAGCAAATAATGGCTGCTGACCACTTGTTCCGTCAGGATCTTGATCGAGCGGGGCAAGTCGCTGACCGTGTAATGAATGACGATGAATTTTACGCGCGGGCTCTGGCTGCGCGCCGTCAAGCTATGGTCGAGGTGCGGCGCGGGCGTGGTACAGGCGGAGAGCAGGGCCACCAGCAGGGCGAGGGCGATTTTTTTCATGAAAGATCCGTGTTCGGGTTAATAAAATAGTCAGTTCTTGCCAGTACGCTGGCCCGCTGCCCGGGCTGCCACCTTGGCCGCGGCCTCATGCGAACGGGCAACTTTTTGCTCCATCTGCAACGATACAGGCAAAGCGGCACGCATGGCAGCCGCGATAACCGGGTGCAATTGCGCCGCGCGGCCCGCCAGCACCACGGGACGGGGGCCATAGCGCATCGTCAGGGCCAGGGCCAAACGCGCCAGTTCCTGTCCCGCGCGCTGCAAGATGTCCAGCGCCAGCGGATCGGCATCCGCACTGGCGGCCACGGCCAGCGCCAGGCGGCCGATGGCGCCCCGGTCCTGGCCATACATGAAATTGCGCGACAGCGACCAGTCGCTGCCGCCGATATGCGCAAACACGGCCCCGGCCATGGGCGAGCTTTGCCAGCTGCCGGGCGCCTCGTCTTCGCGGCGCCAGATGTGGCGCAAGGCTTCGCGCGCGATCCAGTAGCCGCCGCCGCCATCGTCGAGCAGCACGCCGCGCCCGCCCGCGCGGTGAAACACGCCATCCGCATCGATCCAGGCGGCAATCGAACCCGTGCCAGCGTAGACCAGATAACCTTCGCCTGGTTCAAAACTGTCGCGATAAGCGATGTCGATATCGTTGCCGATGCTGACGTCGCCAGCATCCAGCGCCAGCAAAGCGGACAACATTTGCGCCAGCGCAAGGTCGTCGCCGCCAAAACCCGTCAAGCCCGCCACCACGGCGCGCGGCTGGCCGACGGCCAGCACGGCCTGGCATAGCCCGGCAAACGTGGCGTGCACGGCCGCGCGGCCCGTATCGCTGCTCATTTGCAAGGCAGACAAGCCTTCCACGGCGCCGTCGGCCACGATGACGCCATCGGCGGTGGCCAGGGCCCAGCGCGTCTGCGTGCCGCCCGCGTCGATGCCCAGCCCAAGCACGGCAGTGTCAGTATTGGTTGCAGGGAAGGAAATCATGGCATGAGTGTAAAGCCAAGCGGAGCTTGCAGGCATGAAAGCTTACGCATGTTTCATGCCTGCAGGTTATGGACTGCCGGTGATCCGGCAACAAATTACTTGGCGGGGGCCGTAAACGGTTCGCGCACGGTGACGCGGGGGCTTTCATTGCCGAGGCGGTCCACGGCGCTGACCACCACCGCATTGACTTTGCCGGTGGCATCATCGACCAGGGTCAGCTCGCTTTGCACGCCCGTGACCACGGTAAAACGCCAGTCTTCGCCATAACGGGCCCAGACGGCGTACTGCGCCACGGGTTTGCCGCCGCCCGACGTCAATTTGACGTTCAGGCTGGCGGAATCGCGGCGCAAGGCCAGCACGGGCGTGCCCGGTGCTTCCTTGCCCAGCCATGGCGTGGCGGGAATCAGGGCAGGGCTTTGATACACGCTCGCCTTGAGTTGCTCGCTGACACCCTTGCGGTTCTGCATCAGCGGCACCATGCTGAAATGCACTTGTCCATTCGCGCCGGGGCGCGTGCGCGTCACTTCGATCTGCTTGATGATCTCTTGCGGCGTGAAGGATTTGGCGGAATTGTCGATGCGGCTCGTATATAAACCGGGCCACACGTGGCGGCCGTACGGATTTTGCGCCAGCCAGTAGTCGAGCAGCACGCCAAACGCTTGCGGCGCCTGCGCCACGGGCCAGTACAGCTGCGGCGACAGATAATCGAGCCAGCCCTTGGCCAGCCACAGTTCCGCATCCGCATACAATTTATCGTACTGGCTGAAGCCGACGATGCCGGCAGGACGGCGGTCGGGACGGCCGATGCCGAACGGACTGATGCCGAAACGCACCCAGCTCTTTTCGCGGTGGATGCCGGTATATAAAGCTTCGATCAGCTGATTGACGTTCTGGCGGCGCCACGAAGCACGGTCGAGATCGCCACCAGCCAGCAGATATTGCTGCCAGGAAGGTTCATCGGGGAAAGGCAGTTCGCGCTTGGCGCCGCCATTGCCCGCGTCCAGCGCGGCCGTTTCCGCACCGGCACCGGCGCCAGGCGCGTCGATCGGATACGGATAAAAGTAATCGTCGATGTGCACGCCATCGATATCGTAGCGGCGCACCACGTCCAGCACCACGTCCGTCGTGTGCTTCGAGGCGGCAGCGTCGCCCGGGTCCATCCACAGGTAGCGGCCGTATTGTTTGACGGACGCCGGGTTGGTGGACGCGAAACTGTCGCGCGCCAGCGGCGACTTGGCCGTCGCGTGGCGGGCACGGTAGGGATTGAACCAGGCGTGCAATTCCAGGCCCCGGGCATGCGCCTGCGCCACCCAGAAAGCCAGCGGGTCATACAGGGGCAACGGCGGCTGGCCTTGCTTGCCCGTCAGGTATTCCGACCACGGTTCCAGTTGCGAAGGATAAATCGTGTCCGCGCTGGGACGCACCTGCAGCACAATCGCGTTCAGATTCAAGGACTTGGCGCGGTCGAGGATGGCGATCGCCTCGGCTTGCTGCTTGGCGACCGGCAAATTGCTGCGGCTGGGCCAGTCGATATTGGCCACCGTCGAGACCCAGGCGGCGCGGAACTCGCGCGGCGCCGGCGGCGGCACTTCGCCCGTGATGTGCTGCACGGGCGGCACAGCCGGCAAGCCCGCTTCGCCTGGCGTCACTGCGGAGGGCAGTTTGGTGCTGGTACAGCTGCTGAGCAATGTGGCGGTGGCCAGCGCGGCCAGTACGCCGGCCGTGGTGCCCAGGCGTTTTTTGAAAGTAGACAACAAAACAATTCCTTGCAGTGGTGGAGCGCAGGTCTATCGGTGGGGCATTTTACTGTGCGCCCGCCATCCTTGCGGGCGCACAGTTCAAAAGAATCAGGCCTCGGCCTTCTTGCCGAATTCCGGATCGATCTTGACCAGCGCGGCCATGATGAAAGCGGGAATGGTGGCGATGCAGACCCAGATGAAGAAGTGCTGGTAGCCGAGCATTTGCTGTATCCAGCCGCTGGCCATGCCCGGCAACATCATGCCCAGGGCCATGAAGCCCGTGCAGATGGCGTAATGGGCCGTTTTATGGGCGCCATCGGACACCATGATCATGTACAACATATAAGAAGCGAAACCGAAGCCATAGCCAAATTGCTCCAACGCAATACCACCAGCGATCACATAGATGTTGCTGGGCAAGGCGCTGGCCAGGTAGACGAAGACCAGGTCGGGCAAGTGCACGGACAGCACCATGATCCACAGGCAACGTTTCAAGCCGAAGCGGGAAATGATGAATCCGCCCAGCAAGCCGCCGAGGGTCAGGGCGATCACGCCGATGGTGCCGTAGACGAGGCCCACCTGTTCCGTACTGAGGCCCAGGCCGCCCTTGGCGACCGGGTCGAGCAGGAAGGGCGCGGCCAATTTCAGCAGTTGCGCTTCGCCGAGGCGGAACAGCAGCAAAAATCCCAGGATGACGAAAATATCCTTCTTCTTGAAGAAGGCGGCAAAGGTGGCGATGAACTCTTGCAACGGGGAAATACCGGCACCCTGGATGCTGGGGCGGTCGTCCTTGGGTTTCGGCAAGATAAAATAGTGGTAGAGGAAGAGGGCGATGAACAATCCCGCCAGAATCGCGAACACGACGGACCAGGCCAGCTGCACATTGCCCGTCGCATGCGTCAGGTAGCCGGCAAGAAACACCAAGCCGCCCTGGCCCGCGATCATCGCCAATCGGTAAAACGTGCTGCGCACACCCACGAAGGCCGCCTGCTGGTGCTCTTCCAGGCCCAGCATATAAAAGCCGTCGGCGGCGATATCATGCGTGGCGGAACTGAAGGCCATCAGCCAGAAAACGGCCAGGCTGATCTGGAAGAAATGGGGCAGGGACGTCGTCAGGGCCACCAGCGCCAGCGCGGCGCCGATCACCAGCTGCAAGCCGACAATCCAGAAGCGCTTGGTGCGGTACATATCGATGAAAGGCGACCACAGGGGCTTGATGACCCAGGGCAAGTACAGCCAGCTTGTGTACAGCGCGATATCCGTATTGGAAAAGCCGTAATTCTTGTACATGATCACGGACAAGGTCATGACCACGACATAGGGTATGCCCTGGCCGAAATACAGGGATGGGATCCACAGCCACGGATTATTTTTGCGCGCCGGGGCGGCTTGTTTCACTAGCTCCATACATCCTTCTTTGTCTCCCAGACAGAAGAATGCCGCGCCATCGGATCACGCCGCCAGTGCTGCCCGCACACTGCCGTCCGCGCCGGCCAACAATGCCTGTGCCTGGTTTGTGTTGATTTTTTTGATCAAGGCAACAATCGCCACCTTGACGTGATAGTGGCATTGCTCCAGCACGGCCCTGGCCTGCGCCTCGCTGGCGCCCGTGGCATGCATGGTCAGACGCACCGCCCGCCAGATCAGCTTGGCGTTGGTCGGCTTCAAGTCTACCATCAAGTTTCCGTAAGTTTTGTGCAAACCGACCATCAGGGCGCTGGAAATCGTGTTCAGGGTGATTTTTTGCGCCGTGCCCGCTTTCAGGCGCGTGCTGCCGGAAATGACTTCCATACCCGTGTCGAGCACGATGCCGCATTGCGCCTCGTGCGCCACGGGGGCGTCCACATTATTGGCGATGCCTATCGTCAAGGCGCCGGCCTTGCGCGCGGCCAGCAGCGCACCGAGCACGTACGGCGTGGCGCCCGAGGCGGCCAGCAGGATCACCACGTCATTTACTTGCGGCAACAGGGCCAGCACATCGCGCTCGCCTTGCTGTACATCATCTTCCGCCCCTTCGACGGCCGTAAACATGGCGCCCGCGCCGCCGGCCAGGATGGCGACGGCCCGCTCGGGCGGCCAGGAGAACGTGGGAGTCAATTCAACGCTGTCGAGCACGCCCAGGCGTCCCGACGTGCCCGCCCCCACGTACAGCAGGCGTCCGCCGGCGGCGATGCGGGGCAGGGCGGCCGTGATGGCCGCTCCGATTTGCGGCGACGCCAGCCGCACGGCTTCGACAGCCCAGAACTGGTCATCGACCAGCGCCGCCACCAGTTGCTCCACCGGATACAGGTCCAGATCCGGATGCCGCCGGCTCGGGGTTTCAGTTTTCAACATGATTTCAGAACATGGTTGAAGGTGAAACCAGTTTAATACCGATATGCAAGATCAACCATGAAAGGATGGCGGGCGGGCATAACGGGAGTTTATGGCTGGTGCAGGAACGTGGTGTCCTACTTGTACTTCGATGCGCTCCCGTTTATGTCTATACTTGGGTTCGACGCCACAATCCACGACACGCCCCATGATCGCTCGCCAATTGCTGTTCCTGTTTAGCGCCCTGGGCGCCATCAACGGCATCTTCCTGGCCGTCTATTTTTTCAGCCGCCGGCCTCGCTGCCTGGCCGACTGCATGCTCGGTGCATTGCTGCTTGCCGTGGGGGTGCGTACCGCCAAGTCCGCCTTCCTCTACTTCAACCCGGCGATCGCCATCGAATTCCGCCAGCTGGGCCTGTCGGCCTGCCTGCTGATCGGTCCCTTGACCTATCTGTATGTACGCTCGTTCCTGGCCGGGCGCGCGCAACAGCCTGCCGGCCAAGAATGGCGCTGGCATCTCGGCCTGTCCTTCCTGCTGATAGGCATAGGCGTTGCCTTTCCGTATTCCGCGTATCGTTCTGTGTGGGACATGTCGAGCCATGCCATTCATGTGTTCTGGCTATGCTACTTGCTGGCAACTGCCAAGTTGCTCTGGCAAAGCCGCCACGCATGGCTGAACGACGGACAGCGGATGGCGACCGGCAGCGTACTCCTGCTGAGCGTCTTTGCAGGCAGCGGTGTCATGCTGGCGGCATACGCGAGCACGCCGTTCACGTCGTATATTGTCGGCGCCTTGTCATTTACCTTCTCGCTGCATGTCGCGGTCATGGTCTTTCTGCTGAGAAAGGAAACCTCGACGCCTGCCGACCCGAGGCAGAAGTACCAGAACAGCCGCCTGACGCACGAAGATGCGCTTGCCGTGCTCGCTGCGCTGGAACAACAGATGAGCGGGCAGAAATCCTATCTGAATCCGAACCTCACCCTGGCGCAACTGGCCAAACGGGCGGGGTGCACGCAGGCGCAGGTATCGCAGGTGCTGAATGACAAGCTGAGCAAGAGCTTCACCACCTACGTCAACGAATACCGTATCGCCGAAGCGAAACAGGTCTTGGCCGACGAGCCGCAACTGAACATGGATACCGTTGCCGAGCGCTGCGGGTTCAATTCCAGTTCCACCTTCTACTCGGCCTTCAAGAAAGTTACTGGGCAGACACCCGCCAGCTTCCGCGCCCAATCCAGCCCAGCGGCCAGGGCCGTTTCCGCGTAAAACCGCTCCGGAATCGCCATTCCGGAGTCTGAAATCATGTTTGGCGACATCAACTCCCCTGCATTTCGATAACTTATCGACCAGCAACGACCTGAAATAGTCGTTGCTCCGATAAACGCAGTTATTCATTCAGGGTAAAGTCATGATTCAGTTTTTATTGCGAACGGTACTCGCCTGTTGCTTGCTCGGCAGCGCCGCCGCCGGCACCGCCGCAACCGCAGACCAGGACGAAAATGCCATCCGGGAAACCGTGCGCTTGTATCTGCACGGCACCAGCTTCAACGTACCGGACGAGATCAACCAGGCCTTCCATACCAATTCCCGCCTTTACCTGGACGGCAAAAACGATACGGAATGGGAGCTCAGCGGTCCGGAATACGCCAAACTCTTTCCCCAGGAGAAAATAGGCCAATTCAATGGGCGCCACGGGCGACTGATCAAGGTGGAGGCGAGCGGCAAGGTGGCCACCGCCAAGGCCGAGATCCACATTCCCCAGCAAGGGGTACGCTATGTGGATGTCTTTCTTTTGAAAAAGATCGCCGGCAACTGGAAGATCATCAGCAAGTCGGCTGATCGCGAGCCCGCAGCCCCGCGCCATGCACGCAAAGTGCTGCTGGTCGTATCAAATGTGCATCAATATCCCGGTACAAAAATTAACGCGGGCAATAATTTTCCCGAGCTGGCCTATACCTATGATGCCTTTCGCAAAGCAGGGTACGCGGTCGACTTCGTCAGTCCCGAGGGAGGCGCCATTCCCCTGGAAATGATCGTCACGTCGGACGAGTTGCTCAAAAAGCATCTGTACGACAGTGATTTCATGTGGGCACTGGCCCATACCAAGCCCGTTTCCGAGGTCAGGGCAGACGAGTATGCGGGCATGGCTTTCGTCGGCGGCGGCGCGGCCATCGTCGGCATCCCGGACAACAAGCCGCTGCAGGACATCGCTATGCGTATCTACGAGCAACAAGGCGGGGTGATCGCGGCCATCTGCCATGGCACCGAGGGCATCAAAAATCTGAAGCTCAGTGACGGGACTTTCCTGATCCAGGGCAAGGTGCTCACCTCGTTCCCCGATGCGTATCTCAACAAGGAATCGCCGGTATACAAGGCCTATCCCTTCTCGGCGGAAGCCAGCATCAAGCGCCATGGCGGCATTTTCCGGCACGGCGCCAATGGCAAGAGTCACGTCGAGGTCGATGGCCGGCTGGTGACCGGCATGAGCTGGGAATCGTCCGTCGGCGTGGCCGAATCCATGATCCGCCTGATCCAGCAGTAATTCAGGCAGCTGAATTAAGGAGAACGGCGCATTTCCGCCACGAAGTCGTAATGGTCGCTGCGGCAATACGAATGCGTCAGTTCCACCGCTTCGCCCGAGTCCAGGTAGGCGATGCGCGTGATGAACAGCACGGCCTGGCCATCGGGGATGCCCAGCTGCTTGGCCAGCACATCCGTCGCATTCATGGCGCGGATGTGCTGCAAGGCGCGCACGGGGGCCTTCTTGATGCTGCTCAAGTATTCGTACAGCGAGTCGCCCATGGCGGCCGGGTCCGGCACCACGCTGAACGGCAGCACGCTCACTTCATATGCCATCACGACGTCGTCGGCCAGGCGCAGGCGCTCCAGGCGCGCCACTTTCGTGTTCTGCGCCAGGCCCAGGCTCAGCTGTTCATCGCTGCTGGCGATGACGACTTCGCGCTTGAGCCAGCGCGAGCCGGGACGGTAGCCGCGCTGCTGCAGCTGCTCGGAAAAGCTCGACAGGTTCGACAGGGGCTGCTCGATGCGCGGGGCAATATAGTTGCCCGAACCACGGCGGCGCACGACGAGGCCTTGCTCGACCAATTGATCGATGGCCTTGCGGGCAGTCACGCGCGATACGTCGAGCAGTTCGGACAGGGTACGTTCGGATGGCAGGGCCTGGTCTACCTGGTAGCGGCCGTTGCGTACGTCATCGCTCAGCTTGCGGGCGATCTGCATATATAAAGGCGAATTGTCATTTAAATCGACCTTGAGTTCTACGCTGGTCTGGCTCATACAGTTCTCCTTGTCCTCCTAGTGTAATAGCGATGGCGCTTGCGCGTAGCCCGTCCACCCATGAATAAATGGAAAATGGGCATAAATAACGGTTATACATTTAAAAAAACGATGTTTTACCGTACGTATAGCTTTGCATTATAGATAAATAAGCAATTTTCATTAGCCATGGAAACCATCGCGTTCTATGCTGGCGGCGCCTCCACCACATCGGACTACAGGGAAACATGCACAATAAAATGACGGGGTTACTGGGCTTGCTGCTGCTGGGCACAACCTGCAGCGCGCTGGCCGCCCCGCCCGGCAGCGGCACCGAACAGCTGGTGCAACACGAACAGCAGCGCGTGCTTGATGCGGCCCTGTCCGCCATCGTCGAGGATGCGGCCCACCCGCTGGCCAGCCTGTCCGTGCTGGGCATCCGACAGGGAAAAGTATCGTATCAGCAACAATTTGGCTACCGGCACATAGGCGCCACGCCGGCGGAGCATTTGCCCGTGACACCAGCCACCCTGTTCCGCATCGCTTCCGTCTCGAAGATGATGACGACCCTGGGCCTGATGCGGCTGGTCGAACAGGGCAAGCTGAGCCTGGATCAGGACGTGGGCATTTATTTAGGCTTTTCCCTGCGCAACCCGCACTTTCCCCAGCGGCCCGTGACCTTGCGCAGCTTGCTCAGCCACACTTCCTCGCTGCGCGACGCGGGCGGCTATGCCTGGGGCCCCGAACGCAGCCTGCGCGACGTGTTTACAGCGGGCGGCGACGCGATGTGGGATTCCAGCGCGGCGCCCGGCCGCTACTTTACGTATTCCAACCTGAACTGGGGCGTGATCGGCACCGTGATGGAGCAAGTCACGGGCGAGCGCTTCGACTTGCTGATGCGGCGCCTGCTGCTCGATCCCCTCGACGTGCGCGGCGGCTACAACCCGGCCGCCTTCTCCCCGGAAGAGGTCGCCAATACGGCCACCCTGTACCGCAAGCGCACGCTGGAGACGGAAATCTGGCAGCCGCACGGGCCATGGATCGCCCAGGCCGACGATTTTGACCAGCATCCACCCGCCGGCCTGGCCAACTATGTGATCGGCAGCAACGCCACCGTCTTCAGTCCCACGGGCGGCTTGCGCATCTCCGCCGCAGGGCTGGGCACCGTCATGCAGATGCTGCTCGACGGCGGACGCTACCGGAATCAGCAGCTGTTGCAGCCGGCCAGCATCGCCCTGATGTTTAGCCGCCAATGGCAGCTGGCACCCGATGACAGCAATGGCAACAGCGAACGGGGCTTGTACCGCGCCTGGGGCCTGGGCAACCAGCAATTCGATGCCGTGGCGGGACAGGGCAATGGCCTTGTCGAGGGCGCCAGTTTTCATGCGGTCGGCCACCTGGGCGACGCGTATGGCCTCGTCTCCGCCTTCGTGCTCGATTTCAAGCACAAGAATGGCATGGTGATGCTGGTGGGCGGCACAGGCAGCGATCCCGAACGCTATCCGGGCACGTATTCCGCCATGGGCCGCAGCGAGGAATTGATACTCACCACCTTATACCGTGGTGCGATTGACAAGCATGAATAATTCGCACAAAAATAGTGCATTCCTGAAAGTTATGGCTGCACCATGATGTTTCATTGGCTCCCGTGATGGCCAGCCTCTAAGCTCTCATCGAATGCTCCCGCACCATGGGGGCGCAACGCAGCGAGGCAACATGCAGCAACACGTCATCATCATCGGCGGCGGCGTCGTCGGTCTGACATCGGCCTGGTGGCTGGCCGAGGCCGGCTACAAGGTCACAGTACTGGAACGCAATGAACAGGTGGCGATTGCCGCCAGCTACCGCAACGGCGGGCAGCTCAGCTATCGCTATGTGGCGCCGCTGGCCGACGCGGGCGTGCCCTTGAAAGCCCTGCAGTGGCTGCTGCAGAAAGACGGTCCGCTGCGCTTCCGTCCCGAAGCGGACTGGCGGCAATGGCGCTGGCTGGCCAGTTTCTTGCGCAATTGCAACAGCGCCAGCAATGCCCGCACGACGGCCAAGCTGCTGCAGCTGGGCGAATGGAGCCGCGCCGGCATGGCGCAGCTGGAACTGACCGTGCCGCCCGAAGCGTATGCCTGGCGCGATGCCGGCAAACTCATCGTCTACCGCTCGCCCGCCATCTTCCAGCGCGCCGTGGCGCGGCCGGAATCGGAAGAGGCGCGCATCGTCTTGTCGCCGCTTGAAGCCGTACAGCGCGAACCGGCGCTGGCCGCCTTGCAGGGCGCTTTGGCCGGCGGCATCTTTACCGAAGGCGAAGCCGTGGCCGATTGCCACGCCTTTTGCCTGGCGCTGGAAGCGCGCCTGCTGCAGCACCCGAATTGTTCGCTCATCCTGAAAGGCGAGGCGCGCCGCCTCCTCACGCACAAGGGCAAGGTCACGGGCGTCGACACCAGCCTGGGCCTGTTGCAGGCAGATCACTATGTGCTGGCGGCCGGCATCCAGAGCCGCGACCTGGCGGCCACGGCCGGCGTCTACCTGCCCCTGTATCCGCTGAAAGGCTACAGCCTGACGGCGCCCATCCGCGCGCGCGACCGGGCGCCCGAAATCAGCATCACGGATTTCGAGCGCAAGGTGCTGTATGCGCGCATAGGCGGCGACCTGCGCGTGGCCGCCATGGTCGACATGGTGGGCGCCGACAACAGCATCGATTGGAACCGCATCGCCGGCCTGACGCGGCTGGCGCGCGAAGCCATGCCCCACGGCGCCGATTACGACCAGGCCACGGCCTGGGCCGGCCTGCGCCCCGCCACGCCGAACAGCGCGCCGCTGGTCGGTGCCAGCAAAGTTGCAAACCTGTGGCTCAACGTGGGCCACGGTCCGCTGGGCTTTACCTTTGCCGCCGGCACTGCGCGCATCCTGGCCGACCTCATGGCGGGCAAGGCGCCGCCGTTCGCGCTGGACTTCCTCGCGCCGCAAAAATAGGCGCAGCGGCAGCAACGGCGACCAGCGCCGCCGTTATGGCGGATAATTGCGGAACTTTCCTGTTCCCTCTTTTCTGTTGCATATCGCCAGCGCATGCCCACACCTTCGAAATCGTCCGCCTGCCCCTGTGGCGGCGCCTCCTACGCCAGCTGCTGCGGCCCGTATATTGCGGGCGACGCCTTGCCGCCCACGGCCGAAGCCCTGATGCGTTCGCGCTACACGGCGTTTACCTTGCGCGATGAAGCGTATCTGCGCGCCACCTGGCATGCCAGCACCCGTCCCGCCGACGCTTTATTTGCGGAAGAAGAAAAAGTCCACTGGCTGGGACTTGAGGTAAAATCTGCTTTACGTTTACGTCAACGTAAAGCAGAATCAGCAGATCAAGCCGAAGAGATACACCGCGACACCGTCGAATTCGTGGCCCGCTACAAGGTCAACGGCCGCGCGCACCGCCTGCATGAAGTGAGCCGCTTTGTGCGCGAGGCGGGCGAGGGCGGTGGCGCCCTGCGCTGGTTTTATCTCGACGGCAGTTTTCCCGAATAGCGCGACCCGAGAGACCGGGCGATCATAAAAAGGAACCGCAATGCCGCATATCGAAAGCAAACTCAATCCGCGCAGTGAAGATTTCAAGGCCAATGCCGCGGCCATGCAAGCCATCGTCGACGATTTGCGCGACAAGGTGGAAAAGATCGCGGCCGGCGGCGGCGAGGCGGCGGCCGCCAAGCACCTGGCGCGGGGAAAACTGCTGCCGCGCGACAGAGTCCAGATGCTGCTCGATCCCGGCACGCCCTTCCTCGAGTTTTCCCAGATGGCGGCCTACGCCATGTACCAGGACGCCAAGGGCGTCGACGCGGCGCCTTCCGCCGGCATCATCACCGGCATCGGCAGGGTCTCGGGCCAGGAATGCGTCATCGTCTGCAACGACGCTACAGTCAAGGGCGGCACGTATTACCCGATGACGGTCAAAAAGCACTTGCGCGCCCAGGAAATCGCCGACCAGAACAACCTGCCCTGCATTTATTTGGTCGATTCGGGCGGCGCCAACCTGCCGAACCAGGACGACGTCTTCCCCGACCGCGACCATTTCGGCCGCATCTTCTACAACCAGGCGAACCTGTCGGCCAAGGGCATTCCGCAAATCGCCGTCGTGATGGGTTCTTGCACGGCCGGCGGCGCCTACGTGCCGGCCATGAGCGACGAATCGATCATCGTCAAGGAGCAAGGCACGATTTTCCTCGGCGGCCCGCCGCTGGTAAAAGCGGCCACCGGTGAAGTGGTGACGGCGGAAGACCTGGGCGGCGGCGACGTGCATACGCGTTTGTCCGGCGTGGTCGACCACCTGGCGCAGAACGATCTGCATGCGCTGTCGCTGGCGCGCACCATCGTCTCGAATCTGAACCGCAAAAAACCGCAGCAGATGGCTTTGCGCGATTCCGTCGAGCCGAAATACCCGACGCAGGAACTGTATGGCGTGATCCCCGTCGACACGCGCAAGCCGTTCGACGTGCGCGAAGTCATCGCGCGCATCGTCGACGGCAGCGATTTCGACGAATTCAAGGCCCGCTACGGCACCACCCTGATCTGCGGTTTCGCGCACATCTATGGCGTCAAAGTCGGCATCATCGCCAATAACGGCATCTTGTTCTCCGAATCGGCGCTGAAAGGCACGCATTTCATCGAATTGTGCTGCCAGCGCAAGATCCCGCTCGTCTTCCTGCAAAACATCACGGGCTTCATGGTGGGCCGCAAGTACGAAAACGAAGGCATCGCCCGCAATGGCGCCAAGATGGTGACCGCTGTCGCCACGGCCGCCGTGCCGAAATTCACGGTGATCATCGGCGGCAGCTTCGGCGCCGGCAACTACGGCATGTGCGGCCGCGCGTTTTCTCCCCGTTTCATGTGGATGTGGCCCAATGCGCGCATTTCCGTCATGGGCGGCGACCAGGCGGCCTCCGTGCTGGCGACCGTCAAGCGCGACGGCATCGAAGGCAAGGGCGGCGAGTGGAGCGCGGACGAGGAAGCGGCGTTCAAGCAGCCGATCAAGGAGCAGTACGAACACCAGGGCCACCCGTATTACGCCACCGCGCGCCTGTGGGACGATGGCGTGATCGACCCGGCCGACACCCGCATGGTGCTGGGCCTGGGCCTGTCGGCCGCCTTGAACGCGGAAATCCCGGACACGAAGTTCGGCGTATTCCGCATGTAAGCGGCACTCAGGGAGAAGAGAATGGAATTTGAAACCTTAAAGCTGGTCATCGAGGGCAATGTCGCCACCGTGACCCTGAACCGCCCCGACGTGCGCAACGCCTTCAACGAGACGACAATCGCCGAACTGGCGCGCGCCTTCGAGGGGCTGGGACGCAGCGACATGGTCCGCGCCATCGTGCTGGCGGCCAATGGCGCGGCCTTTTGCGCCGGTGCGGACCTGAACTGGATGAAGAAGATGGCAGGCTACACGCATGCCGAAAACCAGGCCGACGCGCTGCAGCTGGCGCAGATGCTGCGCACGATTTACCTGTGTCCGAAACCCGTGGTGGCGAAGATCCAGGGCGACTGCTATGCGGGCGGCATGGGCCTCGTCGCCGCATGCGATATCATTCTGGTTGCGGAAGACGTGCATTTCTGCCTGAGCGAAGTGCGGCTGGGACTGATCCCGGCCACTATTTCACCGTATGTCATCAAGGCCATGGGCGAAAACGCGGCACGCCGCTATTTCCTGACGGCGGAGCGATTCTCCGCCCGGGAAGCGCTGCGCATCGGCTTTGCCCACGAGGTAGTCGAGGCAAGCGCGCTGGACGCGAAAACGGCCGAGGTGCTCAAGGCGCTGACGGGCAACAGCCCGCACGCCGTGGCGCAAGCGAAAACGCTGGTGCGCGAAATCGCCGGCCAGCCCGTCGACGATGCGCTGCTGGCGGACACCGCCGAGCGCATCGCGCAAATCCGCGCCTCGGAACAGGGCCGCGAAGGCGTGCAATCCTTCCTCGACAAGCGCAAGCCGGGTTGGCTCATGGGCTAGCGCATGGATTAAGAAAATCATTGGAGCAGTTTTGAAAGCAGAAAAACAATCGGGCTGGGTTGAACGCAGTCTGCGCAGCGTGTGGCATCCGTGCACACAGATGCAGCACCACGCATCGGCCAACGACGCGGTCCCCTTGATCCCCGTCAGCCACGGCCGCGGCGCATGGCTGTATGATCACGAAGGACGACGCTACCTGGACGCCATCAGCTCCTGGTGGGTGAACCTGTTCGGCCATGCGAATCCGCGCATCAATGCGGAACTGAAGGATCAATTGGACCGGCTGGAACACGCGATGCTGGCCGGTTTCACGCATGAACCGGTGATCGAGCTGTCGGAAAAGCTCTCCGCCTTGACGGGCGGCGTGCTCGGTCACAGTTTTTACGCGTCCGACGGGGCGTCGGCCGTGGAAATCGCCCTGAAAATGAGCTTTCACGCCTGGCGCAACAGCGGCAAGGGTGAAAAACAGGAATTCGTCTGCCTGAAAGGCAGCTACCACGGCGAAACCATCGGCGCGCTGGCCGTCACCGATGTCGCCCTGTTCAAGGATGCCTACGGCCCCCTGCTGCGTGCCTCGCAGACGGTGATGTCGCCCGACTTCCGCCAGGCGGCAGACAACGAATCGGCGCAGGACGTGGCGCGCCGCGCCGCGGCCGACGTGGAACGGCTGTTCCAGGAAAAGTCCGAAAGAATCGCCGCCATCATCATCGAGCCGCTGGTGCAGTGCGCCACGGGCATGGCCATGCACGACCCGCTGTACCTGTCGCTGGTGCGCGCCCTGTGCGACCGTTATCAGGTCCATCTGATCCTCGACGAAATCGCCGTCGGCTGCGGCCGCACTGGCACGTTCTTTGCGTGCGAACAGGCCGGCATCTGGCCCGATTTCGTCTGCCTGTCCAAGGGCATCAGCGGCGGCTATTTACCGCTGTCCCTCGTGATGACGCGCGAAGACATCTACCAGGCGTTCTACAGCACCGACGTGCGCCGCGGTTTTTTGCATTCGCACTCGTACACGGGCAATCCGCTGGCCTGCCGCGCGGCGCTGGCGACCCTGTCGATTTTCGAGGAAGACGACGTGCTGGCGGCCAACCGGGTACGCGCAGGGAAAATCACGCGCGCCCTGGCGCCGCTGGCGCAGCATGAAAAAGTCAAGAATTTCCGCCAGCAGGGCATGATCTGGGCGTTTGACGCCGTCGATGCGGCGCCCGATTTTTCGCGCCGCTTCTTCAGCACGGCGCTGGAACACGAACTGCTGATGCGGCCCATCGGTTCCACCGTCTACCTGATGCCGCCGTACATCCTCGACGACGCCGAAATCGCGGGCCTGGGCCAGCAGACGCTGGCCGTCTTCAACAAAGTGATCGGAGCCTGAGATGGAACTGATCGCGCAATTGCAACAGCAACTGCAGGGGCTGGAAGAGCGCAGCCTGATCCGCCGCCGCCGCACCGTCGACACGCCGTGCGCGCCGCGCCTGACGGTCGATGGGCGCGACATGCTGGCCTTTTGCAGCAATGACTATCTGGGCCTGGCCGCGCATCCGCGCATCGTGGACGCGCTGAAAGAGGGCGCCGACCTGTATGGCGCCGGCAGCGGCGCTTCGCACCTGATCAGTGGCCACAGCCGCGCCCACGCGCTGCTGGAAGAGCGCCTGGCCGATTTCGTGGGCGCCAACCTGGAAAACGCCCGCGCGCTGTATTTCTGCACCGGCTACATGGCCAATTTAGCCGTGCTGACGGCCCTGGCGGCCGGTGATGCCGAAGCCGAGATCTTCTCGGAAGCGCTGAACCACGCCTCGCTGATCGACGGCACGCGTTTGTCCCGCGTCAAGACGCGCGTGTATCCGCACGCGGACCTCGATGCGCTGGCGGCCCTGCTGGCGGCCAGCACGGCCAAAACCAAGATCGTCGTCACCGACAGCGTCTTCAGCATGGATGGCGACCTGGCGCCGCTGCCCGCGCTGCTGGCCCTGTGCGAACAGTACGGCGCCTGGCTGGTGGTCGACGACGCGCACGGCTTCGGCGCGCTGGGAGCCAATGGCCGCGGCGCGCTCGAACACTTCGGCCTGCATTCGCCCTACCTCGTGTACGTGGGCACGCTGGGCAAATCGGCCGGCGTGGGCGGCGCCTTCGTTTGCGCGCATGAAGCCGTGATCGAGACGCTGATCCAGAAGGCGCGCCCCTACATCTTCACGACGGCCGCCGCGCCCGCGCTCGCGCATGCGCTGCTGGCCAGCCTGGACATCATCGCCGGTGAAGAAGGAAAACAACGCCGGATGCACCTGGCGGCGCTGGTGGCGCAATGGAACGAGGGCTTGCAGCTGCAGCGCTGGCAAGCCTTGCCGTCGCTCTCCGCCATCCAGCCCGTCATCATCGGCGAGAATGCGGACATGCTCGATATCGCCGCCCAACTGTACCAGCAAGGCCTGTGGGTCGGCGCCATCCGCCCGCCCACCGTGCCAGCGGGCACGGCGCGCCTGCGCGTAACCCTGTCGGCCGGCCATACGGCGCAGGAAGTGGCGCAATTGATCAACGCAGTCAACACCCTGGAAAGGACTCGCCATGAGCCTTGATGACCCCATCGTGGCGGAAGTGCTGGCGGACCTGGCGCCGGCCGTGCAGCCCGCACCGGCAGCCACCGGCCTGCCATCGCGCTTTGCCTGTTTCGTCACCGGCACCGACACGGAAATCGGCAAGACCTTGACGTCGTCGGCCCTGCTGCACGCGCTGGTGGCGCGCGGCGTGCGCGCCTGCGGCATGAAGCCTGTCGCCGCCGGCGCCGAGATGCGCGACGGCGAACTGCATAATGAAGACGCCGACAGCCTGATCGCCGCCGGCAACGTCAGCATGCTGCGCAATATCACCACGCCCTACATGCTCAAAGAAGCGGCCGCGCCGCACATCGCCGCCGCGCTGGAAGGCGTGAGCATCGAGTCGGTACCGATTCTGGCCGCCTACCTGGAAATCGCCGCCGCCTCGGACGCCGTCGTGGTCGAAGGCGTGGGCGGATTCCGCGTGCCGCTGTCGCCCGGCTTCGATTCGGCCGACCTGGCGCAGCAGCTCGATTTGCCCGTGATCCTCGTGGTCGGCATGCGTCTGGGCTGCATCAGCCAGGCCTTGCTGACGGTGGAAGCCATCGAAGCGCGCGGCCTGACGGTGATCGGCTGGGTCGCCAACACCCTGGAAGTGGAAATGCGCTTCCTCGACGAAAATATCGATGCGCTGATCGAGCGCATCCCGGCGCCGCTGCTGGGCAGGGTGCCGCGCCTGGCGCAGCCGAGCGCGGAAGCGGCGGCCGCGTATCTCGATTTCACCGGCCTGCCCAACTGGCCGGCGCAGCATCCCAACACTTAAACGCATTCAAAAATAGAAACGAAGGAATCACATGTCTCACGTCCAAGAAGCAGCAAAAACCGTCGAACTGCACCGCCCAGCGGCGCGCATCACCGTGCCGGAAGCGGCCACCTGGCCCGTCGCCGACGTGCTGGCCCTGTTCGACCTGCCTTTCAATGACCTAATGTTCAAGGCCCAGCAAACCCACCGCGTCAACTTCCCCGATGGCGACGTGGAACTGGCGACCCTGTTGTCGATCAAGACGGGTGGCTGCGAGGAAGACTGCGGCTACTGCCCGCAGGCGGCCCGCTACGACACGGGCGTGGAAGCGAAAAAAATCCTCGACATCGACACGGTGCTCGACGCGGCCCGCCAGGCGAAAGCCAATGGCGCCACGCGCTTCTGCATGGGCGCCGCCTGGCGCAGCCCGAAAGAGCGCGACATGGAAAAAGTCGAAGAGATGGTGACCAAGGTCAAGGCGCTGGGCCTGGAAACATGCGCTACTTTGGGCATGCTGGAAGAGGGACAAGCGGACCGCCTGAAAAACGCGGGCCTGGACTTCTACAACCATAACCTCGATACGGCGCCCGAGTTCTACGACAACGTCATCTCCACGCGCGAATACCAGGATCGTCTGGACACCCTGGGCCGCGTGCGCGAAGCGGGCTTGAAAGTGTGCTGCGGCGGCATCGTCGGCATGGGCGAGACGCGTCTGCAGCGCGCGGGCCTGATCGCCCAGCTGGCGAACCTGAATCCGTATCCGGAATCGGTGCCCGTCAATCACCTGGTGCAGGTGGAAGGCACGCCTTTGTTCGGCCTGGAAGCGCTGGACCCGTTCGAATTCGTGCGCACGATCGCCGTGGCCCGCATCACCATGCCGAAGGCGCGCGTGCGCCTGTCGGCCGGCCGCCGCCAGATGGGCGAAGCCGTGCAAGCCATGTGCTTCCTGGCTGGCGCCAATTCCATCTTCTACGGCGACAAGCTGCTCACCACCGACAACCCGGAAGCGGAAGACGACCGCGTCTTGCTGGGAAAACTGGGTTTGCAGACACGCGGCGCCATGCTGGACTCGGTACAGAAAGAGAAGTGCGGCTGCTGATCCAGCCCATGGGATGCGCCCCGCCCGGGCGCATCCCCTCCCAGCGACACCTCAGATAAAAAACTTCCAGCCACGAGCTGCAAAGAGAGAGACCATGTTCACTAAAATCCTGATCGCCAACCGCGGCGAAATCGCTTGCCGTGTCGCCGCTACCGCGCGCCGCATGGGCATACAGACCGTCGCCGTGTACTCGGAAGCGGACGCCAACGCCAAGCACGTCGCCGTCTGCGACGAAGCGGTGCTGATCGGCCCCGCGCCGGCCAAGGAAAGCTATCTGTGCGGCGACAAGATCATCGCCGTGGCGCTGGCCACTGGCGCCCAGGCGATCCACCCCGGCTACGGCTTTTTGTCCGAGAACGCCGACTTCGCCGACGCCTGCCACGCGGCGGGACTGGTCTTCATCGGCCCGCCGGCGTCCGCCATGCGCGCCATGGGCTCGAAATCGGCCGCCAAGTCGCTGATGGAGAAAGCCAACGTGCCGCTGGTGCCCGGCTACCACGGCGAGAATCAGGATGCGGACTTCCTGCACGGGCAAGCCGACAAGATCGGCTACCCCGTCCTGCTGAAAGCGTCCGCTGGCGGCGGCGGCAAGGGCATGCGCGTCATCGAGAACAGCGCCGATTTCAAGGCGGCGCTGGCTTCGTGCAAGCGCGAAGCGATCAGCTCTTTCGGCGACGACAAGGTGCTGGCCGAAAAATACCTGTCGCGCCCGCGCCATATCGAAATCCAGGTGTTTGCCGACACGCTCGGCAACTGCATCTACCTGTTCGAGCGCGATTGCTCGGTGCAGCGCCGTCACCAGAAGGTGCTGGAAGAAGCGCCGGCGCCGGGCATGCCAGCGGATCGCCGCGCGGCCATGGGCGAAGCGGCCGTCGCCGCCGCCAAGGCCGTCGGCTACGTGGGCGCGGGCACGGTGGAATTCATCGCCAACCAGGATGGCTCGTTCTACTTCATGGAGATGAACACGCGCCTGCAGGTGGAACACCCGGTGACGGAAATGATCACCGGTACCGACCTGGTGGAATGGCAGCTGCGCGTCGCCTTTGGCGAGCCGCTGCCGAAAAAACAGAGCGAATTGACCATCCACGGCCACGCCATCGAAGCGCGCATCTATGCGGAAAACCCTGAAAAAGGCTTTTTGCCGTCGATCGGCACCCTGCGCCACATGCAGTCGCCGGCGGCCGTGACGTTCGAGCTGGGTGGCACGCTGGTTCCCGCCGCCGTGCGCATCGATTCGGGCGTGCGCGAAGGCGACGCCATCTCGCCGTTCTACGACCCGATGATCGCCAAGCTGATCGTCTGGGGCGCGGACCGCCGCGAAGCGCTGGCGCGCATGGCGCAGGCGCTGGCCGACTACCAGATCGTCGGCCTGGCCAGCAATATCGCCTTTTTGAAGCGCCTGGTCGAAGGCCAGGCGTTTGCCGGCGCGGATCTCGATACGGGTTTGATCGAGCGCAATCAAGACACGCTGTTCCCCGCCCTGCAAGCGGCGCCCGACACGGCCCTGGCGCTGGCGGCAGTCAGCCTGCTGACGGAAGAAAAAACCGCGTCCGAAGCGCAGTCGGCCAACCGCGCCGACCCGTGGGGCAATGCCCTGGGCTGGCGCTTGAACAGCACCCTGGGCCGCAGCCTGGCGTTCGCCGACGAATTCGCGCTGGCGGGCGACAGCAAGGCCTATGCCGCGCGCATCGCCTACAAAACCGATGGCTGGCTGTTCAACGGCCAGCCCCTGAGCTTGACGGCGCGCAAAGGCAATGAGCTGCACATCAAGCTCGGTGAACGTGCCGTGCATGGCACGGTGCTGCGCGACGGCGAGCAGTTCCACGTATTCACCGGCGGCTTGCACTACACGCTGCACTACAGCGACCCGATGGCCCATGCGGGCGAGGTGGAAGCGGAGGGCGGCCGCCTGACGGCGCCGATGCCGGGCAAGGTCGTCGCCGTGCTGGTGAACAAGGGGCAGGACGTCAAGAAGGGCGAACCGCTGGTCATCATGGAAGCGATGAAGATGGAGCACACGATCGCCGCGCCGCACGACGGCCTGGTGGAAGACGTGCTGTACGCCGTCGGCGACCAGGTGGCCGATGGCGCGCCGCTGCTGGCTTTCAAGGCTGCCGCATAGAGGCAGCCACGATGCGCATCCTTTTACAACGCTCGGACGGCAAGGAAGCGGCGTGGATCGCCGATTTTAAAGACTTGCTGCCCGAAGCTGAAATCCACTTCTGGCGCGAAGGCGACACATTCGCGCCATGCGATTATGCCGTCGTGTGGCAGCCGCCCGCCGCCATGCTGCCGGCATTGAGCGAAGTCAAAGCCATCTTCAACACGGGCGCCGGCGTCGACGCGCTGTTGAAGTTCGGCGACGCGCTGCCCGCCCACGTGCCGCTGGTGCGCCTCGACGACGCGGGCATGGGCGTGCAGATGGCCGAATATGTGAGCCACGCCGTGCTGCGCCACTTCCGCCGCTTCGACGACTACGAGGCGCAGGGCCGCGCCGGCATCTGGCAGCCGCTGCCCGCCTTCGACAAGATGGATTTTCCCGTCGGCGTGCTGGGCATGGGCGTGCTGGGCACGCGCGTGCTGCAAGTGCTGGCACAGTTCGAATTTCCCCTGCGGGGCTGGAGCCGCAGCCGGAAGCACATCGATGGCGTGCAGTGTTTTGCGGGCGAAGAGGGGCTCGATGCCTTCTTGCGCGGCACGCGCGTGCTGGTGTGCATGCTGCCGCTCACGCCGGACACGCACAACCTGCTCGACCGCGCACGCCTGTCGATGCTGCTGCCGGGCGCCTACGTCATCAACGTGGCGCGCGGCGCGCATCTGGCCGAACCGGACTTATTGACGTTGATCCGCTCCGGGCATATCGCCGGAGCGACCCTCGACGTGTTCCGCAACGAGCCGCTGCCGCAGCAGCACCCGTTCTGGCAAGAACCGCGCATCACCATCACGCCGCATATTTCGGCCGCCACCCTGCGCCGCGAAAGCGTGGCGCAGATCGCCGCCAAGATGCGCCGCCTGCACGCCGGAGAGCTTGTGGCCGGCATCGTCAACCGTTTGCAAGGATATTGAGATGACCCCTATTACCAGTTTGCCCAAGCAGGTCAAGATCGTCGAAGTGGGCCCGCGCGACGGCCTGCAAAACGAAAAGGAAACCATCAGCGCCGCCGTCAAGATCGAGCTGGTCGACCGTCTGACCCTGGCCGGCTTCGCCAATATCGAGGCGGCGTCGTTCGTCTCGCCGAAATGGGTGCCGCAGATGGCCACCAGCGCGGAAGTGATGGACAAGATCGCGCGCCGCCCGGGCACCATTTATTCGGCGCTGACGCCGAACATGCAGGGTTTCGAGGCCGCGCTGGCGGCGAAGGCCGATGAAGTGGTGATCTTCGGCTCCGCGTCCGAGGCATTCTCGCAAAAGAACATCAATTGCTCGATCGCCGAATCGATCGCCCGCTTCGAAGGCGTGGCGAAGGCGGCCAAGGAACACGGCCTGCGCCTGCGCGGCAGCATCAGCTGCGCCTTCGGCTGCCCCTACCAGGGCGAAGTGCCGCTGGACGCCGTGGCCGACGTGGTGGGCCGCATGCGCGACCTCGGTTGCGACGAGATCGACATCGCCGACACCATCGGCGTAGCCACGCCGAGAAAGACGCAGGCGGTGATGCAGCGCGCCATCGCCGCCTTTCACGTGGACGGCCTGTCCGGCCACTTCCACGACACCTACGGCCAGGCGCTGGCGAACATCTACGCCAGCCTGGAAACAGGGATTGCGATTTATCATTCGTCCGTGTCGGGCCTGGGCGGCTGCCCGTACGCCAAGGGCGCCACGGGCAACGTGGCCACCGAGGACGTGCTGTACATGATGCAGGGACTGGGCATTGCCACCGGCATCGACCTGGATCTGGTGGTCGACGCGGGGCAGTTCATTGCGCAGCAGCTGGGGCGCAAGGGATCCAGCCGCGCCGGCAATGCGATTGCGGCGAAGCGCCTGGGATAAATAAAAGGGGCTGCGGCCCCTTTTTGCTGCCGGCCTTGCGCCGCAGGCGCTACAGACGAAAAAAAACCCAAGAGCCGAAACTCTTGGGTTTTTTTCTACAAATTTGGTCGGAGTACAAGGATTCGAACCTTGGACCCCCTGGTCCCAAACCAGGTGCGCTACCGGGCTGCGCCACACTCCGAAGACCAAGATAATACAGGCCGTATCGACTTCGGTCAAGGGTCAGGTGAAACTCTGTGTAAATTATTTACGCGCGGCACTGCGACTCATGTATTTTTCAAAACGATACAAGTATGCGACACTGGCTTGGCAAGTTTTCCCGATCAGACATGAAGGCGACGACGGCAATGGATTTCAGTATAGAAAGAAGCGGCGGCGGCCAGCCCATGCCGAATCGCCGCGGCATCGCGCTGGGCGTCGGCGTGTCCCTGCTGCTGCATGGCGCCTTGATTTACCTGTGGCGCCACGTGCAGCCAGCCGCGCTGCCGGATGCCGCGCCGCGCGTGGAATCGATCGCCGTGTGGATACGTCCGCTGGCCGCCAAGCCCCCGCCGCCGCCTGTCGAGGTGGTCAAGCCGAAGCGAGAAGCCAAACCCGTCAGCAAGCCGGCACGCGCCACTGTCCGCGAAACACCGGCGCCAGCGGCCAGCCCGCAAGCCATCACGGTCGTCCCGGCCACGCCGGCAGCCAGTCCCGACACCTTCAGGCAAGAAACTCCGGAAACGCCGAAATTCGATATGGAAGCGGCCAAACGCACGGCGCGCAAGATGGCGGGCGAGCGCGACCCGTCCAAGGTGGGCACGGCCGTGGGACAAATCCCCGACAAGCCCCTGCAAACGGAAACCCAGCTGGCGCGCGACATCGCCCAAGGCAAGCGCGGCGATTGCCGCACCGCCTATTCCGGCGCAGGCTTGCTGGCGCCCGTGCTGATGTTGCTGGACAAGAAGGATAGCGGCTGCAAGTGGTGATGGCCTGCTTGACTATACCCATATTGGGTACTAACATACCCAATATGGGTACTTTCGCAGACACATTGTTTTCCAAGACACAGCAGCGCGTGCTGGCTTTGCTCTTTGGCCAGGCACAACGGTCTTTCTATGCGAATGAAATCATCGCCTTCGCGGCCATCGGCTCGGGCGCCGTGCAACGCGAACTGGCCAAGCTGGTGAAATCGGCCCTGGTGACCGTCAAGAAAGTGGGCAACCAGAAGCATTACCAGGCGAATCACGATGCGCCGATCTTCGACGAGCTGCGCAGCATTGTGCTGAAAACCTTTGGCGTCGCCGATGTGCTGCGCGTGGCCCTGCAACCGTATTGGCAGGAAATCGACCTGGCCTTTGTGTACGGTTCAATGGCCAAGGGCTCGGAACATGCGCACAGCGACATCGACCTGATGGTGATCGGCAGCATGGCATCGAATGCCCAGTTGCTGGCAGCGCTGCAGCCAGCGCAGCAGCAGCTGGGCCGCAGCATCAACCCGACCTTGTATACGCGGGAAGAATGGCGGCAAAGAATAGACGACGGCAAGTCGTTCGTCGTGCGCATCCTCGAACAGCCCAAGATTTTTGTCAAAGGGGCCAACGATGACCTCACCGAACTCACAGGCGCTGGCGAACCTGGCGCGCATCGGCCAGCTCAAGGCTGAGCCAGCGGACGCACGCGAACGCGCAGGCTTGCTGCGCTCGGCCACCGTGCGCCTGCGCGATGCCAGGCAGCCGATACTGTCGCTGGAAAGCCGCTTCGACCTCGCGTATAACGCGGCGGCCCTGTCTGCGCTGCGTCAACATGGTTATCGCAGCGACAACCGCTATCTCGTCTTTCAAAGCCTGGAACACACGCTGGGTTTCACGCCGCAGCAGTGGCTGCTATTCAATCAGGCGCACCGGAAGCGCAACCTGGCGGAATACGAGGGCGATCTCGATGTCACACAGGGTTTTGTCGACGAGTTGATCGAGCACGTGGAACAATTGCTTGCGGCGGCACAGGCACTCGATGTCCAGCCGCCGTCCTGATCACCTTATTCCTGCCCCTTCAACTGCAACGCCCGCTCATACAGGGCGTTTTTCTTGCGGCCCGTGATTTGCGCCGTCAGATTCGCCGCCTGCTTGACGCTGCATTCGGCCAGCAGGATATTGAGGATGCGTTCCGCTTCCACGTCTTCCGCGTCCTGCGCTTCGGTGGCGCCTTCCAGCAGGACGACGAATTCTCCCTTTTCGCGGTGCGCGTCGGCGCGGATCCAGCTTTCCGCCTCGGACAAGGGGCAGCGGTGGATTTCCTCGAACAGTTTCGTCAGCTCGCGCGCGAACACCACTTGGCGCGTGGGCTCGAACGCTGCCGCCAGGGCCGTGGCGCAATCGAGGATGCGGTGCGGCGCCTCGTAGAACACCATCGTCGCCGTCAGGCCGCGCAGGCTGTGCAAGATGTTTTCGCGCTGCTTGGCCTTGGCCGGCAGGAAACCGACAAAGTAGAACTGGTCATTCAACAAGCCGCTGGCGGAAATGGCGGTAATCGCCGCCGATGGGCCGGGCAGGGGCAGCACGCGCAATCCCGCCGCGCGCACGGCGTCGACGATGCGCGCGCCGGGGTCGGACACGGCGGGCGTGCCCGCGTCGGAAACGAGGGCGATGCGCTCGCCCGCGTGCAGGCGCGCGATCAAAGTCTGCGCCACTTCGCGTTCGTTATGTTGATGCGCCGCAATCAATGGCTTGTTCAAGCCGAAGCGCGTCAGCAGGTGCGCCGTGTTGCGCGTATCTTCACAGGCGACGGCGTCGGCAAGGCTCAGCAAGTGCAGCGCGCGCAGGCTGATATCGGTCACATTACCGATGGGCGTGGCCACTATATACAATGTTGCGATAGGATAGACCTGGTGCGCCGCCTCTGTCATGATGGGCAGGCTGGCGATGGAACTGATTTCTTGTACGGTCATTTTGGAGGTTAAATGCTTGCTAATAGTGTGAAGTTACTGCTTGTTTGTGCCGCGACCGGCATGCTGAGCGCTTGCAGCACGCCTTGCGACGCGCCCGGGCAATTGTGCGCGCCTATTGAATCTAACACAAGGGCGCTGCCGCCACCGAAGCCGCTGCCGCCTCCCGTGCCGCCCAAGCCGCCCGCGCCCGAACCGGTGACGTTTGCCGTGGCCGTGCCCGATATTACCGCGTACGACGGCAGCGGCGCCCCGCTGGCGCCCATCGCCACCAAGCCGGCGACGGGCACGCCGCAGGACATGCCGGCCGCCACGGCGCCGGCGCCATCCGACGGCAATGTCCACCACATCGGCCTGCTGCTGCCGCTGCGCTCCGCGTCCCTGGGGCCGGCCGCCGAACTGCTGCGCGCCGGCTTCATGGCCGCGTACGAGCGCGACCGCAGCGGCTTCGAAGTGACGGTGATCGACACGGGCGACGGCAGCACCGACGTGCTGAACAAGTTTGCGCAAGCGCAAGAGGAACAGGACGTCGTCGTGGGTCCCTTGTCGCGCTCGGCCGTGACGGCCGTGGCGAACAGCGATCTGGTGCGCAAACCGACGATCGCCCTGAACCACCCGGACAACCGCGGCGAGGCGCGCCTGCCGGCCAAGCTGCTGGTGATGGGCCTGTCGATCGAGGCGGAAGCGCGCCAGGTCGCCGCCTGGGCCGCCAGCGAACAGCCGGGCGCCAGCGCGCTGATCCTGTCGGCCGGTTCGCCGTCGCAGCGCCGCGTCAGCGCCGCCTTCAAGCAGGAATGGCTGCGCCAGGGCGGCAAGGTCGATGCGATGGACTTGACGGCCACGAATGGCTACCTGAGCGATGCGGAACTGGTACAGCTGCGCGCGCGCCTGGCCGCGGCGCCCCCGGGCCTGCTGTTTGCCGCGCTCGACGCCGACCAGGCGCGCCAGCTGCGCGTGGCCATCGGCAGCGACCTGCCCCTGTATGGCACCTCGTCCTTGAATCCCGGCGCCGGGCGCGGCGCCAGCGGCCCCGAGCTCGACGGCGCGCGCCTGCTGGACCTGCCCTGGCAAGTGCAGCGCGACCATCCGCAAGTGATGGTGTATCCACAGCCGCCGCAGTCAGGCGACGTCCGCCCGACGGCCGACATGGAACGCCTGTACGCGCTGGGCATCGATGCCTTCCGCGTGGCGCGTGAAGTGGCGCTGCGGCCGAACGCGCCATTCACGCTCGATGGCGTGACGGGCCGCCTGGCCGTGCGCTTTGAGAACGATCAAAGCGTGTTCGAACGCACGGAACAAGCGGCCACCTACCAGCAGGGCGTGCTGGGCACCTGGCCGCCGGCCCCGCCGGCCGCGCCGCCAGCACAATAAGGACACCGCCATGCCGCCCTTCGCTTTCTGGAACAAACGGGAACAGGGACGGCAGGGGGAAGACGATGCGCTCGCATATCTGCTGCTGCAAGGCCTGGTGCTGCTGGAACGCAACTATCTGTGCAAGGGCGGCGAGCTGGACCTGATCATGCGCGACGGCGCCGCCATCGTCTTCGTCGAAGTGCGGCTGCGCAGCAGTGCCACCTTCGGCGGCGCCCTGGCCAGCATCACGCCGGCCAAGCAGCGGCGCATGGTGCTGGCCGCGCAAACCTGGCTGCAGGGGCAAAAGAGCTTGCCGCCGTGCCGCTTCGACGCGCTGGCCATCGACGGCGGACGGATCAGCTGGCTGAAGAACATCCTCGATATGTAAGCATTTTTAACAGTGCTTGTCCGCCATGCCGCGCGCCTGCACTATAATCGGCAGACTATGAATAATCAACGCATCCTCTCGCACTTCCACGAAAGTGCCGAACTCAAGATCCAGGCCGCCACCGTACTGGCGCAACCCATTGCGCAGGCGATCGACCTGATGTTTTATGCATTGTCCAACGGCAACAAGATCCTCGCCTGCGGCAACGGCGGTTCCGCCGCCGACTGCCAGCATTTCGCGGCCGAGCTGGTCGGACGCTTCGAACGCGAGCGCTTTCCGCTGCCGGCCCTGGCGCTGACGACCGATACGTCGATCCTGACGGCCGTGGCCAACGACTACAGCTACCGCGAAATCTTCTCGAAGCAGGTACAGGCCTTCGGCCAGGCCGGCGACATCCTGCTGGCCATCTCCACGTCGGGCAATTCGGCCAACGTGATGGCGGCCGTGGAAGCGGCGCTCGAGCGCGAAATGCGCGTCGTGGCGCTGACGGGCAAGGACGGCGGCGCCATCGGCAAGATGCTGACGGACGCCGACGTGCATATCTGCGTGCCGGCCGAACGCACGGCGCGCATCCAGGAAGTCCACCTGACCACCATACATTGCATCTGCGACGGCATCGACGTCGCGCTATTCGGAGGAGACGTGAATGACTAAATTCGGTACTGGCCCGGGCTGGAAACGCGTACAACGCCCGCTGGCCACCGCACTCTTGTGCGGCGCCATGCTCACTTCGCTCACCGGCTGCATCGAACTGATGGTCGGCGGCGCGGTGATGGGCGGCGTTGCCGCGGCGGACCGCCGCACCCTGGGCGCCCAGACCGAAGACAAGTCGATCGCCCTGAAAGGCGAATCGCGCATTCCCTCCATCGTGGGCGATGCCGGCCACGTGAATGTCACCAGCTTCAACCGCCGCGTCCTGCTGACGGGCGAAGTGCGCGACGAGGCGATGAAAAATGCCGTCGAGCGCGAAGTGCGCAATATCGAGGGCGTGGAATCGGTGGCGAATGAACTGATCATCGCCGGCCCGGCCAGCTACACCTCGCGCTCGAACGATGCGCTGATCACCACCAAGGTCAAGGCCAGTCTGGTCGACATGAAAACCATCTCGGCCGCCTCGTTCAAGGTCGTCACGGAAAACGGCACCGTCTTCCTGATGGGCCGCGTGACCCAGCGCGAAGGCACGGTCGCGGCCGACGTGGCGCGCGGCGTCGGCGGCGTGCAGAAAGTGGTCAAGCTGTTCGACTACATTTCGGAAGCGGAATTGAAGCAATTGCAGCCCGATCCGCCGCAACAGCGCACGACGAACACGGTCAGCGATACGGTCCAGCAGTAAACGCCTCCGCCGTTTGACCTACGGCGCCAGACTGACGATGCGTCTATAATGGCCGCATCGTTGCTCTACATTAGTGAAACTTTGCCATGTCAACTTCGCCCTCCGCAAGCAAGTCCTGGATCAAGCCAGCCCTGATCGCCGTCTTCGTGGCGGGCGTGGCGGCAGCCGGCTATCTGTCGCTGAATGACAAGCAACGCGCGCCGGACGTGACCTTCCACGGCATCCATGGCGAGAAAATCACCTCCGCCAGCCTGCGCGGCAAGGTCGTGATGGTCAATTTCTGGGCCACCTCGTGCACTACTTGCGTGGCGGAAATGCCGGAAATGGTCGACACCTACAACAAGTACAAGGGGCAGGGACTGGAATTCGTGGCCGTGGCCATGAAATACGATCCGGCCAACTACGTGCTGAACTTCGCCGAAACGCGCCAGCTGCCGTTCAAGGTGGCGCTCGACGTGACGGGCGAGGCGGCCAAGGCCTACGGCGACGTGGCCCTCACGCCCACCACCTTCGTGCTCGACAAGCAGGGCAAGATCCTCAAGCGCTACGTGGGCAAGCCGGAATTTGCCGAACTGCATAAATTGCTCGAAACGGCCATCGCCGGTTAAGACACCGCGCAAACACGGCGCAAAACCCTGTTGCCAAGCGTTGTCAATCTGTTATAACCTTCCCAGGCGTGATCCCATTCACCTTGTGAAGGCCAGCCGTGTCCCCAGCCGCTCAATCGCTCGACCCG
The DNA here is from genome assembly GCF_059423585.1 of Janthinobacterium sp. GW460-12-1-14-LB5. NCBI lineage: Bacteria > Pseudomonadati > Pseudomonadota > Betaproteobacteria > Burkholderiales > Oxalobacteraceae > Janthinobacterium > Janthinobacterium sp. GW460-12-1-14-LB5. The sequence continues at coordinate 33,485 of NZ_JBWKYD010000013.1, forward strand.
CAGCAACTCAAAGCCTGGCTGCTTGCCACCGGGAACAAGGACGCCACGGCGTTCCGCCAGCTGTATACTTCTACCTCATCGAAACTGTTTGGCTTCGCGCTGCGTATATTGCATAAGCAAGAGCTCGCTGAAGAAGCCTTGCAAGAGGGGTTCGTCGCCATCTGGAACAACGCCGCCGCTTACCAGAGCCATCTGGCGGCGCCGATGACCTGGATGGCCACCATCGTGCGCAACAAGGCGTTCGATGTGCTGCGGCGCAGCGACGATACCGTGGAAATCGATGCCGAACAGTTTGATAGCGAAGTCATGAATGCACTCCGGGACCCCCAGGCCACGCCGATCGAGTCGCTGCAACTGAGCGGTGACGCCAAGGCGCTGGCGTTTTGCATGTCCGCCCTGGAAGGGCTGCACCGGCAGGTGGTCGCCCTGGCGTTCTATCACGACCTGTCGCACAGCGAAGTGGCGCAGCAGATGTCGCTGCCGATCGGCACCGTGAAGACGTGGATACGCCGCAGCCTGGAACGGCTGCGCACGTGCCTGGCGAAACGGGAGGCATCATGAATATCCGCGGCAATGACGCGCTGCGCCAGAAACTGGCGTCCGAATACGTGCTGGGCACCCTGAAAGGGGGCGCGCGGCGGCGTTTCGAAGGCTGGCTGCACAACGACGCCGACTTGCGCAATATCACGGCCGAATGGCGCCAGCGCCTGGAACCGATGGCGGAATTCGCCACGCCCGTGGCGCCGCCCAAGCGCGTGTGGCAACAGATCGAGCAGCGCCTGCACCTGGCGCCGCAGGGCGGCTGGTCCTGGTTCGGCGATGCGCTGTCGTTCTGGCGCGGCCTGGGCATGGCGTCGAGCGCCATCGCCGCCTTGCTAGTGATCGTCTTGGCCACGCGCGTGATGGAGGCGCCGCAGATCAGCTATGTCGCCAGCCTGACGGACGAGAAGGCGCAAACGGCCCTGCTGCTGACGGCCGACAGCCGCCACGGCGCGCTCGAAGTGCGCATGGTGGCCAACGCGCCCGTGCCAAGTGATAAGGATCTGGAACTGTGGGCCGTACCAAAGAGCGGCAACCCGCGCTCCTTGGGCTTGCTGGCCGACAAGGGCAACGTGAAACTGGCGTTGTCGCAGCGCGCCATCGGCAGCGACGTGGCCTTGCTGGCCGTCACCCTGGAGCCGAAAGGCGGTTCGCCGGATCCGAACGGACCGACGGGACCAATCTTGTATAAAGGTAACTGGGTGAAAATCTAGCGAACCCAAAAGCAAGAACCGGGGTCGTACCCTGCAGGGTACGACCCCAGATTTTGTCCTTCGGGTTATTTGGGATATAAAATCATCTGCGTGCAGCGGAACAGGGCAATCGTCTTGCCCGTTTCCTTGCTTTTCACCACGGCATCCCACACTTGCGTGTTGCGGCCCTTGTGCTCGACCTTGGCCGTGCAGGTGAGCGTGCCTTCACGGGCCGTGCCCAGGTGGTTCGATTTCAGTTCGATGGTGGTGAAATTGTTGGCGCCCTCGGGCAGGTTGACGATGCAGCCATAGCCGGACGCCGTGTCGGCCAGGGTCACCACGCTGCCCGCGTGCAGATAGCCGTTCGGCGCCAGCAAATGCGGCAGCACGGGCAATTCCGCCGTCAGCTGGCCGTCGCCCACGGCCGTGATGACGATGCCCAGGTGGCCGGGCAAGCGGCCCGTGCCGCGTTCATTCAACATTGCTACGGTGATGTCGGGATTGCTCATGCTGGTCCTTGTGCGGGTGAGTCCGGACAGTGGATCTGCCGGAAAATACTATGATGATAGCAACTTTCCCCGCAACGGTTTGACCGCAGCTATTTTTTGCCGCGCCGCCGTTTCCACCACACCAGGGTGCCCGTCAGCAGGAACAGCAAGGGCATCAAACCGAAGACGGTAATGAAGGCGCGTCCGGCCACGCCGAACGCCTGGCCCGAATGCAGGGGGAATTGCCAGCCCAGGAAGACATCGCCGGCCGGCGCCCGCAAGGGATCGCGTATGCGCAGGGGCAAGCCGCTGCGCGCGTCCAGGGTGATGCGGGTGGCGCCGTCGCCGTGGGCGATTTCGCCGGGCTGGCGCACGCGAATCTCGTAGGGCTGGTCCTTTTTCGCCGGCAGCACGATGCGCGACACGCGCGCCTGCGGATACAGCTGCTGCGCGGCGGCCATGGCCTGGCCCGCATCGAGCACGGCGCCGTCCCGCGCCACATTTTTCAATTTTGCCGTGTCCGGCACCGTCGACACGAGTTCCACCAGCGGCACGATCAATTGCGGCAAATTGAAATAGATGCCGGAAAAGGCGAGAATTGCCAGCACGGGCGCGGCAAAAAAGCCCGCCGCCTTGTGAAACGTGTAATTAAAACGGGGCCAGGAACCGCCATGCGACACGGTCAGGGCGCGCTTGATCGCCGTCCACTGCAGGCGCGGCCACCACAGGTAGATGCCGCTCAGGGCCATCAGCAGCAGGGCCACGCCGGAAATGCCCGTGATGGTCTTGCCCGCGTCGCCGGACAATACATAGCGGTGCAAATGAAACATGCCCGACATCAGCAATGGACGCGTGAGGCCGAAGCGCCCCCAGTCGCGCTCGCCTTTGACTTGCAGGGTGTAGGGGTCGACCATCACCTGGCGCACGATGGCCTGGCTGAAGGCAGATGGCTTACCGGCCTGGCGGTACGAGGCCACGTACACGTCGCGCGCGTCGGCGGGCGGATTGACCTGGCTCGGCTTGCCATAGGCGGGATCGGCCGCGAGCCCGTCCACCACCGCCTGCAGCGTGCGCGGCGTCACCTGGAACACCTGGCCAGGCGCGGGCGTGCTCGCCTGCAACAAGGTCGGATTCAGATACGCGTCGAGTTCCGGCATCCAGGCGATGGCGGAACCCGTCAAGCCCAGCAGGACGAACAGGGCGCCGAACCACAGGCCCACGTACAGGTGCAGTTTGCTGAGCAACCACTTGATCGGGCGTCGGGACATGGAAACTTTGGGAAATTTGGGCTGCGGAACGATAGCATGAAAGCCCGACAGTGAAAATCATGCGCGGCCAGAAAGCGGCAAGCCACACAACACGCTCATGCAAACGTCGGAAATAGGATAAAACGAGCGTTTCGGCACCATCAGCGAGCGCATCGGCATCGCGCGGTTATGTTGCGCGACATACACTTTCCCCTATACTTCATCGAAAGGAAAACCATGCCCCCCTCCCGCCTCTTCGCTGCTACCTTGGGCCTCGCTCTGCACCTGGGCGCCCACGCCGCCGGTTTCACGGTGACCAGCACCGACATCGCCCCCGGCCAGCGCCTGGCGAGCGCGCAAGTATTCCAGGGCTTCGGCTGCACGGGCGGCAACCTGTCGCCGCAATTGTCGTGGAGCAACGCGCCGGCCGGCACGAAAAGCTACGCCATCACCCTGTACGACCCGGACGCGCCCACGGGCAGCGGCTGGTGGCACTGGAGCGTGTTCAATGTGCCGACCAGCACCACGTCCTTGCCTGCGGGAACGACAACCGCCACCTTGCCGGCCGGCGCCGTGCAAGGGCGCAACGATTACGGCGACAGCGCCTACGGCGGCGCCTGCCCGCCACCGGGCGACAAGGCCCACCGCTACCAGATCACGGTGTGGGCCCTGAAAACAGACAAGCTGCCGCTGGACCGGCACGCCAGCGGCGCCATGCTCGGCTACATGCTCAACGCCAACGCACTGGGCAAGGCACAGCTGACGGGACTGTATGGCCGATGACATGGAAGCGGTAGCCCTGAGCGAGCTGCGCATCGCCCACGGCACCATCGAGGCACGCCGCGCGCAAACCCTGCGCCGCGTGCCCGTCTTCCAGAGCGCCCTGTGCCGCGTGCGGCAAGGAACGAAATTGCTGGAATGGGGCGCGCGCCAGGCCCATGCCACGAGCAGCGATGTGGTGCTGATGCCGGCCGGGCAGGAACTGGGCGTGGCCAACCTGCCCGGCGCGCAAGGCTACCGGGCGGAAGTGCTGAGTTTTTCGCCGGCCCTGATCGCCCGTTTCCGCGCGCGCCACGGCGGTCTCGTCGACAACCAGCTGCGCCAGGCGGCCACGGCCAGCCTGTGCGTGCCGCTCGATGCCCACGCGGCGCTGGCCTGGGACCAGCTGACGGCCAGCCTGGCCAGCAGCACACCGCCCGCGCTGCTGGCGCACCAGGCGGAAGGCTTGCTGCTGGCCCTGGCACTGGGCGGCCATTGCGGCCCGCTGTTGCTGGACCGCCGCGATCCGCTGGCCGCGCGCGTGCAGCAAGTGCTGCTGCTGGATCCGGGCGCCGACTGGAGCGTAGCCAAGGTCGCCAGCCATCTGCACCTGGGCGCCTCGACCCTGCGCCGCCAGCTGGCCCTGGAACGGCGGCATTTCCGCGCCATCCTGGAAGACGTACGGCTGGGACTGGCCTTGCAGGAATTGCAATCCGGCATCTTACCCATCGGCGACATCGCGGCCGCCTGCGGCTACGCCTCGCCCTCGCGCTTCGCGGCCCGTTTCCGCCAGCATTACGGCCTGTCGCCGCGCGAGCTGCGTGCCACGCTGTAAGGGCGCGCTGGCGCAAATCACGCAACAAGCGCTGACAAGGCGGCGATTTTCTTGCTACTATGCGCCCATGTCTTCCCGCCAGCCATCCCGCAAGCCTTACCCGGCGTCCGCCCTCGCGCGCACGCCGTGGCAGCTGTGCGTGGCGCTGTTCAGTGCGCTGGCCCTCGTGTTCCTGCTGTCGACGGCCGCCTCGCACCTGCACAAGACGACGCTCGACGCGGAAGAGTGCGCGCTGTGCGCCACGGTCATCGACAAGGTGGCCGACATCGCCGTGCCGCCGGCCATCGCCGAGCCGCCCGCCCAGTTACTGCCGTACCGCCTGCTGGCCCTCGCGCCCGCTACCCTGGCGCCCGTCGCCGCCCTCGTCCTGCCGCCCGTGCGCGGCCCGCCTGCCGCCTCACTGTAGTTCCCACGCTGTTTTTATCCTTTTCAGGCTGCCCCTTGCCGCACTTTGATGCGCGCCGGGCCGCCTGGCGTTGACTATTTTCGAGGTTTACCATGCAACACACACCACGCCTGAGCGCGCTGTCGCTCGCCCTTGCCAGCCTGTTTACCGTTTCCGCCCACGCCGCCGAGCCGGCCGAAGCCAGTAGCGATGGCGCCCCGCCAGAAATGCAAAAGGTGGAAGTCACCTCCGCCCATCTGAAAAGCGCGCGCATCGAACTGTCGCCGAAAGTCGGCACCACCATCTACAGCATCGACAGCCACATGGTCGACATGCTGGGCCAGGGCGACAACACGCCGTTCAATGAAGTGCTGCTGCGCCTGCCGGGCGTGTCGCAGGATTCGAAGGGTTCCGGCGCCCTGCACGTGCGCGACGACCATGCCAACGTGCAATATCGCATCAATGGCGTGCAGTTGCCCGAAAGCATCAGCGGCTTTGGCCAGTCGATCGACACGCGCTTGATCGACAAGACGGATTTCATGACGGGCGCCTTGCCGGCCCAGTTCGGCCTGCGCACGGCCGGCATCGTCGATATTGAAACGAAGGAGGGCGGCTTGAGCCCTGGCGGGCGCATCGGCATCATGGTCGGCAGCCACGACCACGTGGAGCCGAGTGCCGAATTTTTCGGCAGCGTGGGCAAGTTCAATTACTACCTGTCCGGCAGCTACCTGGGCAATTCGCTGGGCGTGGAAAACCCGCAAGCCACGCGCAGCGCCCTGCACGACAAGACGCGCCAGAACAAATCGTTCGGCAGTCTGTCGTATTTCCTCGATGACAATACCCGCCTGGGCGCCATGTTCGGCACGTATAACGGCCGCTTCCAGATCCCGAACAACCCGGACCAGGCGCCGGCATTCAGCTTGGCCGGCCACAGCGATGCGCAGGCGGGCACGTCCACGCTGCCGTCGTCGCAGTTGAATGAAAACCAGCGCGAAGTGAACCGTTTTCTCGTGCTGTCGCTGCAAAAAAGCCTGGGCGACGTGAATTACCAGGTGTCGGCCTTCCACCAGTATTCGGAACTGCATTTCACGCCTGACGCCATCGGCGACCTGATCTACAACGGCGTAGCCTCGGACTCGCGCCGCGCCAACAGCGCTTCCGGTGCCCAGTTCGACATCAGCTACAAGCTGCACCAGGACCACACCGTGCGCGCGGGCCTGGCCTACACGCGCCAGAAGACGACCAGCGACAACACGGTGGCCGTCTTCCCGAGTATTGACGGGGCGCAAACCTCCACCACGCCGGTCAGCATCCTGGACAACAGCGGCAAGACGGGCACCCTGGCCAGTGTCTACCTGCAGGATGAATGGCATATCAGCAAGCCATTGACCCTGAACTACGGCGTGCGCTTCGACAAGGTCTCGGCCTACACGAACGAGCAGCAATGGAGCCCCCGCGTCAACCTGGCGTACCAGATCGCGCCCGGCACGGCCCTGCACGCGGGCTATTCGCGCTACTTCACGCCGCCGCCGCAGGAACTGGCCGCGCAGGGCAGCATCGACCTGTACGCGAACACGACGAATGCGCCGGAAATCGGCCAGTCCGACAACGTCAAGGCCGAGCGCACGCACTACTATGACGTGGGCATCAGCCACCAGGTGAGTTCAAAACTGACCGTGACGGCCGATGTGTACTATAAAAAGATCAACAACCTGCTCGATGAAGGCCAGTTCGGCCAGGCATTGATCCTGACCCCGTTCAACTATGCGGATGGCTATGCCAAGGGCCTGGAATTGTCCGCCATCTACAGCGAGAAAAACTGGGGCCTGTTCCTCAACGCCAGCACGCAAAAGGCGCAGGGGCGCAACATCAATTCGGGGCAAGCCCTGTTTGGCGCCGATGAGTTGAACTACATCAGCAAGAACTATGTCTACCTCGATCATGACCAGAAATACACGCTGTCGGGCGGCGGCCATTATCACTTTGGCGACTCGCAAGTGAGCGCTGACTTCCTCTACGGCAGCGGCCTGCGCATGACACCGGATGGCGGCGCGCCGAATTCCGGCCATTTGCCGAGCTATTTCACCGTCAACACGGCGCTCACGCACACGTGGAAAAACACGCCGCTCGGCAAGGTGGAAGGACGGCTGGCCCTGATCAACCTGTTCGACAAGTCGTACCTGCTGCGCGACGGTTCCGGCGTGGGAGTGGGAGCGCCGCAATACGGTGCCCGCCGCAGCATTTACGCGGGCCTGTCCACCAGTTTTTAACACCTGACAGTACCTACTGCGCGACGTGGGGCGCGGCCTCCGATGCTCACTGTGCTAAAGCACAGCTGCGCTTCTCGGCCACGCCGCACATCCGCTCGCTACGGTTCTGTCCAGGTGTTGTAAGTCGCGCGAAGACAGCGGCAGGGAGCAACGCCTGCCGCTGTCGGTTGCCGTCAGGAATCAGTCATCACCCCAGGCGATAGGCGCCTGGCCATGCGCCTGCAGATACGCATTCGTCAAGCTGAACGGCTTGCTGCCAAAGAAACCTTTGCTGGCCGACAATGGCGAAGGGTGGGGCGCCACCAGCACCAGGTGCTTGCCGGGGTCGATCAGGCTGCGCTTGGCTTGCGCCTGGCCGCCCCACAGGATGAAGACCAGGTGTTCGCGCTCGGCGGACAGGTGGCCGATGGCGCTGTCCGTCAGCTTTTCCCACCCCTTGGCCGCGTGCGAACCGGCCGCTCCCGCGCGCACCGTCAGCACGCTGTTGAGCAGGAACACGCCTTGCTCTGCCCAATCGGACAAATCCGTGCGCGTGCGCACCGCGCCCACGTCGCTGTGTAATTCCTTGAAGATATTCTGCAGGCTAGGCTGCGGCGGCGTGCCTTCGGGAATCGAAAAGCACAGCCCCATGGCCGCGCCCGGCGTGTGATACGGGTCTTGCCCCAGGATCACGACCTTGACTTGCCCGAACGGCGTCAGGTCGAAGGCGCGAAAGATATATTTGCCGGGCGGACAACACGGCCCCGCCGCGTACTCTTCCTTCACGAAAGCGGCCAGGCGTTCCCAGTAGGGCTGGGCAAACTCCCCCTCCAGCCGCGCCTTCCACGATGCGTCGATGCGTACGTCCATGCGTCACCTCATAGCCTATTCGTCAACCATGCTTTTTCAGCATGCCAGTATAGAACGCCCAGCCGGATGAGACGCATACGATTCGAACAGGCAAAAAAAAGCCGCCCGGCTTTGCAGCGGGCGGCTTTGATGTGGCGCAAGCTGCTTAGAAATTCAGCGCCGATTCCACGCCGGCGCTGTGCGCCTGTTCATCCGCGTGGTACGAGCTGCGCACCATGGCGCCCACGGCGGCGTGGGTGAAGCCCATTTTATAGGCTTCCTCTTCGAACATTTTAAACACGTCCGGGTGCACGTAGCGGCGCACGGGCAGGTGGCTGTTCGATGGCGCCAGGTACTGGCCGATGGTCAGCATGTCGATGTCGTGCTCGCGCATGTCGCGCATGACTTGCAGGATTTCCTCGTCCGTCTCGCCCAGGCCCACCATGATGCCGGACTTGGTTTTGACGTCCGGGTACATGGCCTTGAAATCTTTCAACAATTTCAGCGAGTGCATGTAGTCGGAGCCGGGACGCGCTTCCTTGTACAGGCGCGGCGCCGTTTCCAGGTTGTGGTTCATGACGTCAGGCAAGCCATCCTTGAACAAATTCAACGCTTTTTCCAGGCGGCCACGGAAGTCGGGCACCAGCACTTCGATGCGGGTGTTCGGCGACAGGGCGCGCGTTTGCTGGATGCACTCGACGAAATGGCCGGCGCCGCCGTCGCGCAAGTCATCGCGGTCGACGGAGGTGATGACGACGTAGTTCAAACGCAGCTTGGCGATGGTTTTCGACAGGTTGGCCGGCTCTTCCTTGTCCAGCGGGTCCGGGCGGCCATGGCCGACGTCGCAGAACGGGCAGCGGCGCGTGCACTTGTCGCCCATGATCATGAAGGTGGCCGTGCCCTTGCCGAAGCACTCGCCGATATTCGGGCAGCTGGCTTCCTCGCACACCGTGACGAGCTTGTTTTCGCGCAGGATATCCTTGATTTCATAGAAACGGGTCGAAGCCGACGCGGCCTTGACGCGGATCCAGTCCGGCTTTTTCAGGCGCTCGACTTGCTCGATCGGAATGATCTTGATCGGGATGCGCGAAGTCTTGCTGGCGCCTTTTTGCTTTTCGCTCGGGTTGTACGCAGGAGCGGCAGTAGCGGCGGGGGCGGTGCTGGAAATGGTCTCAGAAGTCATGGCTGCAAGCCCTTGACGGGCATGTTGGTTTGTTTGCTCAGGCATCCGCTGCCTGAGGCGCGCCTGCGGCGCTGTTTACTTCGCTTACATCGAGTAATACGGTCAATTCCTGGGCCAGGGCCCGCTGCACCTCGGCCAGCGGCGCCACCACGCCCATGCTGCGCATGTCCACCGTCTTCAGGCCGGAATAGCCGCAAGGGTTAATCCAGGAAAACGGCGCCAGGTCCATCGCCACGTTGAGCGATACGCCATGGTAGGTGCAGCCGTTGCCGCGCACTTTCAACCCCAGCGCGGCGATCTTCGCACCCTTGTCTGGCCCGCCGGCAATATAGATGCCAGGCGCGCCATCGATGCGCTCGCCAGCGAGATTATACGCCGCCAGCACGTTGATGATGGCTTGCTCGATTTTATGCACGAACTGGCGCGCATACAGCTTGCCGCCCGGCTTGTTGCGGCGCAAGTCCATCAGCAGGTAAATCACCACCTGGCCGGGGCCGTGGAACGTCACTTCGCCGCCCCGGTCCGTCTGCACCACGGGCACACTCTCGGCGCCGGCCAGCAGGTGGCCGCGGTCGGCCGCCAGGCCCAAAGTAAATACGGGCGGATGCTCGACGATCCACAGTTCGTCGCGCGTGTCGGTCGTGCGCGCGTCGGTAAAGGCGCGCATGGCGGCAAAGGTCGGCTCGTAATCGACGCGGCCCAGCTCGCGGATCAGCGCCGTTTCGGTGCGGGTGGTGGTCATGACGGATTCTGTAATCAGCTGCCGGCGCCCTGCGGACGCTGCGGCGAAGCCGTGATTATAAGCCAGGCCGCCGTTTCATTCAGCCGCGGGCGCCGGCGGCAGCAGCAATCTGCCCAATTTTTGAGCAGCATGGCGTATCTGGGCCCCATTCAGGGCCGTGTAGCCGAGCAGCACGGCCGGCGCCAATTTTGCGCTGTGGCAAAAGTCACCGAGCGGCTGCAGCGCCAGCCCCTCCTGCGCCGCGCGCGCGCAAAAGGCCCGCTCGTCAGTATCCGGCGGCAGCCACAGCACGCAATGAAAACCCGCCTGCTGGCCGGAAATCGCGTAACGCCCGGGCGCCGTCTGCTCGAGGCAGGCCAGCAGCAGGTCGCGCCGCTCCTTGTAGGCCAGCCGCGCCTGGCGCAGATGGCGCACGAAGGCGCCTTCCTCCATCCAGGCGGCCAGCGCCAGCTGTTCCGTCACGCCCACGGAGCGGCCCGTCAACTGCACGATGCGCAGCAGTTGCGGGCGCAAGGCGGGCGGCAGCACCATGAAACCCACGCGCAGGCCGGCAAACAGGGTCTTATTAAAACTGCCACAATAAATCACGCGCTGGTACTGGTCCAGCGCCTTCAGGGCCGCCAGCGGCGCGCTCTGGTAATTGAATTCGCTGTCGTAATCGTCTTCCACCACCCAGGCGCCGCTGTCGTTCGCCCATTCCAGCAAGGCCAGGCGGCGCGTGACGGACATGGTCACGCCCAGCGGCGACTGGTGCGCCGGCGTCACGTAGGCGAGGCAGGCGTCCGTGTGCGCAGCCAGCGCGGCGCAATCGATGCCTTCGGCGTCGACGGCAATGTCCACGGGCACGGCGCCGGCCAGGGCGAACAGGGCGCGCGCGGCCGGGTAGCCCGGTTCTTCCAGGCACACCTTGTCGCCCTCGCGCACGATGCTGCGCGCCAGCAAGTCGATCGCGTGGCGGATGCCCGTGGTGACGACGATGTCGTGCGGATCGCAGCGGATGCCGCGGTACTTGGCGAGGAAGTCGGCAATCTGCTGGCGCAGCTGGGGCAAGCCGGCCGGCTCGGCGCTGCACAGCTGCTCCGGCGTGGCGGCGGCCAGCGCCCGCGTGGCGCATTTGGACCAGGCGGCCATGGGAAACAGGCTGGCGTCGGCGCGCCGGGCCACGAAGGGCAAGCCGTCGCGCACGCCCGTGTCCGGGGCGGGCGCGGGCACGCTGGCCGGCGCGGCCTGGGCGGCATCGGCAAATCCCGCCATCAAAAAACGCTCCGGCACCACGGCGCACACGCGCGTGCCGGAACCGGGCACGCGCGTCACGTACGCTTCCGCGTGCAGGCGGTCGAACACGGTTTCGATGGTGCCGCGCGACAACTCCCACCGTTCCGCCAGGGTGCGGCTCGATGGCAGCCGGCTGCCGGCCGGCAGCATCTTCGTCAGGATGGCCGAGCGCAGCGCTTCATACGCGCCATCCTGCTTGTTGACGCCTGCCTTGTCGAGCCAGCTGGTCGGGCGAGGCAAGTCCAGGGCGTGTGGTGATTTTCCTCGCGGCATGATAATCGTCCAAGTGGTCCAATGAATTTTCTGATGACTGGCACTTCGCATTACACCACAACCATCCTATTCTCACCGTTCCGGTGCGCCAGCGGGGCGCATCATGCAATCTTACGTTTGGAAAAAATGGTCAAAAACACATCCCTGCCGCTGTGGGCCTGGGGCGGCATCGTGCTGCTGCTGGTCTGCCTGTCGCGCATCAGCATCGACATCTATTTGCCCTCGCTGCCGGCCATGGCCGACGCCCTGCATGCCAGCGATGCCCAGCTGCAACTGACCCTGAGCCTGTTCATGGCCGGCTCGGCCGCTTCGATGCTCGCTTGCGGGCCGCTAGCCGACCGCTACGGGCGCCGTCCCGTGCTGCTGGCCGGCACGGGTATTTTTGTGCTCGCCAGCATCGCCTGCACCGTGACTTCCGACGTACACGTGCTGATCGCCGCGCGCGTGCTGCAGGCGTTCGGCGGCTGCAGCGGCACCATCATCGGCCGGGTCATGGTGCGCGACCGCTTCGACCCCGCCACGCAGGCGCGCATGCTGGGGCAAATCTCGATGGTGATGGGCTTGTCGCCGATCCTGGCGCCGCTGGCCGGCAGCGTGCTCGACGCGGCGTTCGGCTGGCGCGCCGTGTTTGGCGTGCTGTGCCTGCTGGGCGCACTGTCGCTGTGGCTGATCGCCGCGTACGTGCCGGAAACCAGGCCGGCCAGCGTCGTGCCACAGGGCAATACCCTGGCGCTGTACCGCCGCCTGCTGGGCGACGCGTATTTCCTGCGCTATGCGCTGGCCATCGGCTGCGTGTATTGCACGTATTTCCCGTTCATCGCGGAATCGTCCGTGCTGTTGCAAAGGGGCATGCACCTGTCGCCCGGCGCGTATGCGCTGGTGTTCGGCCTGACGGTGAGCGGCTATATCGCGGGGTCGAGCCTGTTCCGCGCGCTGGGACCGCGCCTGGGCGCCGATCACATGCTGGGCGTGGCGGTACTGATCAATGTGGCGGGGGCGGCCAGCCTGTTGCTGGCGGGTACCTTGGCGCCGCAGCACGTGGCCTCGCTGGTGGCGCCCATGCTGCTGGTGATGGTGTCGGTGGGCATGGCGATTCCCGCCTGCCAGCTGGCCGTGCTGCAGCCGTATGGCGCCCAGGCGGGCAGCGCCTCGGGCCTGTTCTTCTTCGTGCAGATGGCCATTACGGCCGCCTGCGGCGCCGTCATCGCCGCCATCACGGATGGCAGCGAAAAACCGCTGCTGTGGGTGACGGCGGCGGCCAGTGGCGCTTTTGCCGCCGTCTGGCTGCTCACGAAGAGCCGGGCCAGCGTGGCGGCAGCCAGCCTTACATGACGATCTTCACCATCGGGTGGCCCGACAGCGCCATGTACAGGGCGTCGAGCTGCTCGCGGCTGATGGCGCGCACGGTGACGGTCAGGCCCGTGTAATTGCCCTTGCCCGATGGGCGCTCTTCCATGCGGCCAGCGTGGAAGGTCGGATCGTGGCTGATCACCAGTTCCAGCATGGTCGGCGCGAAGTCGACATGCGTCGGGCCCATGATCTTGATGGGAAAATCGCTCGGGTATTCGATCAGCGATTCGCTGGGAGGAATCGTCACTTCGGTCGGTGGGGTGGTTTGCATGGGAAATCCAATCAGTGCCGGTCAGAACAGGCGGCGCAGCGTACATCGCGCGGCGGCTGCATAAAAGCGTATTGTAGCCAACTTTGGCGGCACTTGCGCCCGCCGCCATGGCGCCAAGGGCGCGGAAAAAAAAAGCCAGCTGGGTAAGCTGGCGAAAAACTATTTCGTTTGGACAAAATAGCCGGAAAATCGGTGCTGTCAGCCGCGTCGGCATTGCGCTGTCTTGCAATGACGCCACTGTAGACAAAACACCGCGGCTTGACCGCTGAAATGTGACGAACTGTCGGTTTGGCGGCTTGAACGTCGATAATCCATGACCGGACGGACAAGCGGCCAGCGCCAGCGGCCCGTTCAGCGCTCCGCTTCCTGCATCCGGCCACCGCGGCCAGGCCCGCCGCGCTCCTTGCTTCTTTCATTGCCTCTTTCATTGCCCCGTTCATGATTCCTGGCACGCTCGCCGCCGCGCGCTTCCTGTGCCGGGCCGGCGGCAGGGGCCGGCATCGGCGGCGCGGGCCGCGGCTGGGCCACGGGCGGCGGGGCAGGCAAGGACGGCGGCGCCGCCGTCTGCAGCACTTCGCGGCGGGGGCCACGCTCTCCGCGCTCTGCACGCTCCCAGCGGCTGCCGTCCGGGCGCGGCTGCGGCCGCTCGGCGCGGGACCGCTCTTCACCACGCCAGCCGGGACGGGCCACCGGATCTTGCACCGGTGGCAAGGCCGGCACGGCCGGCATCACGGGCTGGGGCGGCACGGGCGGCTGCTGAGGCTGCTGAGGCTGTTGCGGCACGGGCGGCCGGTTCGGCTGCATGGGACGCGGCGCCAGATGCGTCTGCCCATCGTCCGTCTGCAAGCGGCCGGGACGGTTGCCCCAGTCGCGGCGGAAACCGTCTTCCTGGCGCGGCATCCCCGCGGCGGGGCGCTGCCAGTTGCCCGCCGGCGCAGGCGGCGTGCTCAAGGGCATGCTTTGCAGCACGGGGGCGGGCATGATGGTGCGGTGACGGCGCGGCACGTCGACCGTGCGCGACCCGCCAAAACGCTCGCCCGGCAGCATCGTCATGCCTTCGCGGCGTTCGCGTTCGCCCGCCACGGATCGGCGTCCTTCCGCCACGCGGTTGATGCGGCGTTCATACTCCGCGCTGGCGCGGTAGCCCGGCACGTAGCGCTCGTGCGGCGACAGGGGGAACCAGCCCACGCCGGGGCGCTGGCCGTGATTGCCGCCGACCCAGCCCACCAGCGCCGGCGCCCACGGCACGCGGCCGCGCTCGCGCCCCGGCGCCCAGCCCCAGCGCTGGCCCAGCAGCACCCAGCGGCCGTAGTGCGAGGGCGCGTAGCCCCACGGCGCATTGTCGACCCAGGTCCAGCCCCACGGCGCGATCCACGTCCAGCGCCCGTCGCTGTACGGCGCCCAGCCGGCCGGCACGCTGCTCGGCAGCCACAGGGGGCCGTATTCCGCATCGTCCTGCCAGGCGCCGTAGCGGTCCAGCTCTTCATAGCCGGTGGTATCGTCCGTGACATAGCGCAAGGCCGGCGCCGCAGCGGGCAAGGCTTCGGGCCAGTTGTCAAACGCCACGCGCTGCACCGCGCCCGTGCGCAATTCCTCATCCGTCAGCTCGGCGCGCTTGCCTGCACGCAAGGTGACGCTGCCCGTCGCGCCATCCACGTCGGCCGCCCCTTCGAGCACGCTGACGACGCTGGTGCCGGGCTGACGTCCCGCTTCGATGCGCACCCAGCCCGGCTGGGTCAGGCTCACGCGCGCCTGGGCCGTGGTCAGTTCGAAACCGCGCAGCGCGTCCGGGTTGCGCACGCGCACGCTGACGGTGCCATAGCTGAGGTGCAATTTGAAACTGTCGTCATCGAGCTCGCTCACTTCCAGCTCGGAATCGCCATCGAGGCGCACGGCGGCCGCGCCCACGCGAAACTCGGCCAGCGCGCCGCGCATGGTGCTGAGCCGGTTATCCGTCGTGACGGGCCAGTTCAGCAAGGCGTTTTGCGCCTCGCCATCGCCGGCGCGCACCAGCACCTGCCCTTCGACGGTGGAAATACGCCCCACGCGGGCGGGCGGGTCCTGCGCCAGGGCCAAGGCGCACGCCGACGACAGCAGCACGGCGCACACGGTGTTCAGCAGGGGGAAAGACAGGGTCGGACGCATGGCGCGCTCCAAGCAGGACGGACAGAAATGAAAGATGGACAACAGCCCGATTACATTCCTATCGGGCCGGCATCGCAAGCGGGCTTACAAATGTTTGCATGTTGACCTGGCTCAGGATGCCGCCTGGCTGCCGCGCTTGACGAAGAACAAGGCCGTGCCGACGGCCATCAGCAAGCCGCCGAAGAAGCGGTTCTGCTTTTTCACCGCCTTGGCATCGCGGAAAAAACGCTGCATCGACGACGCTAAAAAGGCGTAGCTGTGCATGACGATCTGGTCGATCGTGCACATGGTGACGGCCAGGATCAGCAATTGCGGCAGCAGCGGCGCTGCCGGGCTGATAAATTGCGGCAATACCGCCACCATGAAGATGATGCCTTTCGGGTTCGTCACGTTGGTCAGAAAGCCCGTCAGCACGCGCCGGCCCATGGAAGGCACCACGGCGTCGGCATGCAGGTCGCCCGTGACGGCCACCTTGGCGCGCCACTGCGACAGGCCCAGGTAGATCAGGTACAACGCGCCCACCGTCTTGACGATATTGAACGCCACTTCGGACGCGAGCAGCAGGGAACCGACCCCGGCGCCGGCGATGCCCAGCACTACCAGCAGCCCCAGCTGCAGGCCCAGAATCGTGGCGCTGGCCTTTCTGACCCCATACGACAGGCCGTGCGACATCGACAGCACGGCGCCCGATCCCGGCGAGATGGCGATGATGGAAGCGGCGACGACAAAGGCGATCCAGGTGGCGAAGTGCATGCGGTGTCCAGAAAATGGTGATAAGAGGCAATTTTAACCCGGTCAGTGCGGCCCTGCCGGCCTTCGCTGAGGTAAGATCAGGGTCGTGCTTTTCCTTGCCGTACAACCAAGAACAACATCATGAAAAACAATACTTTCCAAGCTCCAACATTCCCTGCCACCGCCACGGGAGCGCGCTGAGATGGCCGGCTCCAGCCTGCTGGCCCTGCTCGACGACATCGCCAGCATCCTCGATGACGTTTCCCTGATGACCAAGGTGGCCGCCAAGAAGACGGCCGGCGTGCTCGGCGACGACCTGGCCCTGAACGCGCAGCAAGTGGCCGGCGTGCGCGCCGAGCGCGAATTGCCCGTCGTCTGGGCCGTCGCCGTCGGTTCGCTGAAGAACAAGGCCATCCTCGTGCCCGCCGCGCTGGCCATCAGCGCGTTCGCGCCGTGGGCCATCACGCCGCTCTTGATGGTGGGCGGCGCCTACCTGTGCTTCGAGGGTTTCGAAAAGATCGCCCACAAATACCTGCACCCGGACGACAGCCACAAGGCCGAGCTGGCGCAGGCGCTGCGCGACCCGCAAGTCGACCTCGTGGCGCTGGAAAAGGACAAGATCAAGGGCGCCATCCGCACCGATTTCATTTTGTCGGCGGAAATCATCGTCATCGCCCTGGGCACGGTGGCCACGGCCACCTTCGCCGAGCAGGTGGCCGTCGTCGTCGGCATCGCCCTCATCATGACGGTGGGCGTGTATGGCCTGGTGGCCGGCATCGTCAAGCTCGACGACGCGGGCTTTTACCTGGCGGCGCGCAAGGGCGCGGGCGCGCTGATGGACGGCGTGCGCGGCTTTGGCCGCATGCTCGTGTCGGCGGCGCCGAAACTGATGAAATTCCTGTCCGTGGTGGGCACCCTGGCCATGTTCATGGTGGGCGGCGGCATCCTGACGCACGGCTGGCCATGGGCCAGCGCCATGCTGCACCACGCGGAAGAAGCCGTCGGCGGCGTGGCCGGCATCGGCCCCGTGCTGGCGGCCGTCACGCCCAGCCTGATCAACGCGGTGGCCGGCCTCATCGCCGGCGGCCTGGTGCTGGCCGGCGTCACCGCCGTGTCGGCTTTGTTGCGCATGATCAAGCCAAACAAATAGACTTTCTGGTCTGATGGGGCGGCAGGCGCATCCGTGCCTGCCGCCCCGGCCATGCCGGCGGCGCCCGCTGCCCCTGGAGACCCTATGCAGACTTCCCCCGCCCCACGCCCCAGCAGCGCCTTCATCGGCGCTTCCTGGGCGGCATTGCTGATCGGCATCGTCACTTATCTGTCCGGCCTGTGGAACGCCGGCATGGCCCTCAACGAGAAGGGCTATTATTTTACGATCCTCATGTACGGCCTGTTCGCCGCCATCTCGCTGCAAAAATCCGTGCGCGACCGCGCGGAAGGCATCGCCGTGACGGGGATCTACTTTGGCTTGTGCTGGATTTCCGTCCTGCTGGCCTTGCTGCTGCTGACGGTCGGGCTGTGGAACGCCGCCCTGCAAAACAGCGAAAAGGGTTTCTATGCCATGGCGTTTTTACTCAGCCTGTTCGCCGCCGTGGCCGTGCAAAAGAACGTGCGCGACGTGGCGCGCGCGGCACCGGCCACCTCTGCCGAGGTACCGGGAACTTAAATAGCGGCGGCGCATCTATCCCTGTATCCATGTCGGGAGGGGATGATGGGCGACCAGCAGAAACGTTTGCAGATGGCACTGGAGGCGGCGCACATGGCCATCTGGGATTCGCGCATCGTCGATGGCCAGGTCATCGACGGCACGGTCAGCTGGTCGGCCAAGGGCGCTGCCTTGCTGGGCCTGGAAGAACGCACCCTGACGCAGCCGTTTCGCAGCTTTCTCGACTGCGTGCACGCCGGCGACCGCGACAAGGTGATCAAAGTGCTGCAGGACGGCGTGCGCCGGCGCGAAGGCTACGCCCTGCAATACCGCGTCATCTGGCCCGATGGCAGCGAACACTGGCTGGCGGCCAAGGCGCAAGTGTTCATGGATGACGCCGGGCAACCTGAACGCACCCTGGGCATCATCTGGGATATCACCGAGCACATGGCGCGCGAGCTGATGATTGCCGAGCGCAAGGAACTGGCCGAAGTGACGCTCAGCTCCATCGGCGACGGCGTCATCACCACCGATCCGCAGGGCAAGACGCGCTACCTGAACCGCGTGGCCGAGCAGTTGACGGGCTGGAGCAACGACATGGCGCGCGGCCTGGACATCGCCCAGACCATGCCGCTGGCCGACGAGCGCACGGGCGAAGCGCTCGAGCACGTGGCCCTGCGCTGCCTGCAACAGCGCCAGGCCATCGGCATTTCCCCCCGCGCGCAACTGGTCACGCGCGACGGCCGGCGCATCGCCATCGAGGAGTCGGCCGCGCCGATCTGGTCGCGCGACGGCGCCATCCTCGGCGCCGTCGTCGTGTTCCGCGACGTCAGCCACGAACGCAAGCTGAGCCAGCAACTGTCGTGGCAAGCCACGCACGACGCCCTGACGGGCCTGATCAACCGGCGCGAATTCGAACACCTGGTGGCCGGCGCCCTGCACACGGCCAAGCAGGACGGCCACGTGCATGCGCTGCTGTACCTGGACCTGGACCAGTTCAAGGTCATCAACGACACCTGCGGCCACGGCGCCGGCGATGTGCTGCTGCAATTGCTGGCCAAGATGCTGCAGGGGCGCATGCGCGACAGCGACATCCTGGCGCGCCTGGGCGGCGACGAGCTGGGCGTGCTGCTGCCCCACTGTCCGCTCGAGCACGCGCGCCTGGTCGGCGAACAGCTGCGCCAGTCCATCCGCGAATTCCGCTTCGCCTGGGACGAACGCAGCTTCGAGCTGGGCGTGAGCATCGGCATCGTGGAAATCAACCAGGACAGCAAATCCATGAGCGAGCTGCTGAGCGCCGCCGACCAGGCTTGCTACCTGGCCAAGGAGCAGGGCCGCAACCGCCTGCATGTGTATCAGGAGTCCGACGTCATGCTGGCGCAGCGGCACGGCGAAATGCTGTGGATTTCGCGCCTGAACGAAGCCTTCGAACACGATTATTTCCGCCTGTACGCCATGCCCATCGTGCACCTGCGCGACCATCCCGAACACCACGACGAAGTGCTGATCCGCATCCGCAACAGCAAGGGCGACCTGATCTTGCCGGGCGCCTTCATCCCCGCCGCCGAACGCTACGACATGATGCTGTCCATCGACCGCTGGGTCATCCGCGCCGTCTGCGCGCATATCCAGAGCGTGCGCGACAGCCTGCCGCCGCTCGAGGCGCTGGCCGAAAGCCGGCGCCGCAGCCCGGCCCTGTATTCCGTCAACCTGTCGGGCCTGTCGCTGGCCGATGCCGGCTTGCACGACTACATCACCGGGCAGTTCGTGCAGTTTGCGATTGCGCCCGAGCAAATCTGCTTTGAAATCACGGAAACGGCCGTCATCGCCAACCTGCCCAAGGCGCAAGTGTTCATGCGCCAGCTCAAGGCCCTGGGCTGCCGCTTCTCGCTCGACGACTTCGGCAGCGGCTTTTCCTCGTTCGGCTACCTGAAGGCCCTGCCCGTCGACTACCTGAAGATCGACGGCGTCTTCGTGCGCGACATCGCCACCAATGCCATCAACCGCGCCATGGTCAAGGCCATCAATGAAGTGGGCCACGTGATGGGCCTGCAAACGGTGGCCGAATACGTGGAAGACGCGGAAACCCTGGCCATCATCCGCGAACTGGGCATCGATTACGCGCAAGGCTACGCCGTCGGCAGCCTGCGGCCGCTGACGGCGGGCGTGGATTAAGAGCCTATCCCGGTAGATGAATACATCCCCTGCTGGCGCCCGTCAGAAGCGGGGACTGCGTTGCTCGTCGTCGCGTGGCTCGCCACGCGTCCTCCTCACGCCTTGTCCGCGCTCCTGATGCGCTGCCAGCAGAAGACGCTCCCTACCGGGATAGGCTCTAAGCGCCGCCGACAACCAGTAGCTTTAAAACAATGCCGCATTGCTATCGCTAAATGCGTGCAAGCACGACCAATCTGGAGGATTTTGATCTACATCAATAAATTTGCGCAGGCGACTCCTTACACTGATCTCCATTCTTGCAATCGTGCAAGTCTTACTCACCAATTGCTCATTTAACCGATCAGGAAGCCGCGACCATGCGACAAAATTTGCCAGTGACTAACCGTGAAGTCCTCGTCTTGGACGATCAGGCCATCGTGTCGAAAACGGATATGAACGGCAATATCGTCTACGTGAATCCCTACTTCAGCCAGGTCAGCGGCTTCAGCGAGGCGGAGCTGCTCGGTTCGCCCCAGAACATCGTGCGCCACCCGGACATGCCGGCCGAAGCGTTTGCCGACCTGTGGGCCTCGATCCAGGCCGGCACGCCATGGACGGGCCTGGTCAAGAACCGCTGCAAGAACGGCGATTTCTACTGGGTGCGCGCCAACGTCACGCCCATCCGCGAAGCGGGCAAGACCATCGGCTACATGTCCGTGCGCGTGAAGGCGGACAAGGACCAGGTCAAGGCGGCCGAGGAAGCCTATGCGGCCATCCGCAACAAGGAAGGCGGCAACATCGTCATCAAGCACGGGCAGATCGTGCGCCCGGGCCTCGCGCACCTGCTGCACAGCCTGACGCACATGTCGCTGAACCTGCGCATCTGGGCCGCCACCTCCATCGTCAACTGTTTGCAATTGCTGGTGTGCATCATCAGCCTGTTCGCCAGCGGCGGCAAGATCACCAATTACGCCATCTTCGGCGCCACCCTGTTCGGCTTCCTGATCAACGTCTTCCTCTGGTACACCTTGCGCATGTCCGTGCTCCAGCCGCTGGGCAAGGCATTGAACGGCGCGCGCGCGATTGCCGCCGGCGACCTGTCGGGCAGTTTCGAAACGGACAGCACGGATGAAATGGGGCAATTGCTGCGCGCGCTGCAGCAAATGAACAGCAACCTGATCGCCACCATCCGCGACGTGCGCATCAACGTGGAAACCATGGCCGTGGCCACCAAGCAAATCGCCGTCGGCAATATGGATCTGTCGGGCCGCACGGAATCGCAGGCGGCCAGCCTGGAAGAGACGGCGTCGAGCATCGAGGAATTCTCGTCGACCGTGAAACAGAACGCGGACAACTCGGTGCAGGCCAATGAACTGGCCGTGGCCGCCTCGAAAGTGGCGGTGCAGGGCGGCGAAATCGTTGCCGAAGTGATCACCACCATGGACGACATCAATACCTCGTCGAAGAAGATCGTCGACATCATCGGCCTGATCGAAGGCATCGCCTTCCAGACCAACATCCTGGCCCTGAACGCGGCCGTGGAAGCGGCGCGCGCCGGCGAGCAGGGCAGGGGCTTCGCCGTGGTGGCGGGCGAAGTGCGCAACCTGGCGCAGCGCTCGTCCGTGGCGGCCAAGGACATCAAGCAGCTGATCGAAATTTCCGTCGGCAAGGTGGGCGCCGGCATGCTGCAGGTAAACCGCGCCGGCGCCACCATGGAGCAGGTGGTCAGCTCCGTCAAGCAGGTGACGGCCATCATGCAGGAAATTTCCATCGCCTCGCGCGAGCAGAGCATCGGCGTCGACCAGGTCAACCAGGCCATCGCCCACATGGACCAGGTGACGCAGCAGAACGCGGCCCTGGTGGAAGAAGCCGCCGCAGCCGCCACGCGCCTGGCGGAAGAAGCGGCCAGCCTGTCGCAAGCCGTGAGCCTGTTCAATTTCGGCAAGATGCCGCCACCGCGCCGCGTTGCCATGCCCGGCGGCAAATCGGGTGCCGCAAACGCCGGCAAACCCGCCATGAAACGCCTGGCCGCCTAAACCTTTCAAGACATCAAAACACATCATGCCTACACTACTCAGCAGTGCTTCCGCCGAACTCGATGCGGTCGTCGAATTCGACCCGGTCATCATCGGCAAGATGAGCCAGTCCGGCCCCCGCTACACGTCGTATCCGACCGCCGACCGTTTCAATGCCGAATTTGGCTACGGCAACTTCCTTGAAGCGCTGGCCGCACTGCGCATGCGCGGCGGCCGCCGTCCGCTGTCGCTGTACGTGCACGTGCCGTTCTGCGACACCCTGTGCTACTACTGCGCCTGCAACAAGATCATCACGAAAGACCGCAGCAAGGCCGCCACCTACCTCAGCTACCTGAAGCAGGAAATCGCCATGCAGGGCAAGCTGTTTGCCGGCATGAACCACATCGAACAGCTGCATTTCGGCGGCGGCACGCCGACTTACCTGAGCGAAAAGCAGATGGACGAGCTGATGACCCACCTGCGCCAGCATTTCGAGTTCGCTTCCGATGAAGATGGCGAATATTCGATCGAAATCGACCCGCGCACGGTGTCGCGCGAGCGCGTGTTTTCGCTGCGCGCGCAAGGTTTTAATCGCATCAGCCTGGGCGTGCAGGATTTCGACGCGGACGTGCAAAAAGCCGTCAACCGCATCCAGCCGGAAGCGGAAACGGTGGCCATCATGCAAGCGGCGCGCGACGCCGGCTTCCGCTCGATCAGCATAGACCTGATCTACGGTTTACCCAAGCAAAGCCTGGAGACGATGACGGAAACCTTGCGCAAGGTCATATCGGCCAGCCCCGACCGCATCGCCCTGTACCACTACGCGCACATGCCGCACCTGTTCAAGCCGCAGCGCCGCATCCTCGACGCCGACATGCCCGACAGCGCCACCAAGCTGGCCATGCTGGGCCTGTGCATCGCGCGCCTGACGGCCGCCGGCTATGTGTACATCGGCATGGACCATTTCGCCAAGCCGACGGACGACCTGGCCGTGGCGCAGCGCCAGGGCCGTTTGCACCGCAACTTCCAGGGATACTCGACGCGCGCGGAAGCGGACCTGATCGCCTGCGGCGTGTCGGCCATCAGCTCCGTCGGCGCCGTCTACAGCCAGAATGAAAAGACGCTCGACGCGTACTACGAAAAACTCGACGAAGGCGTGCTGCCGATCGCGCGCGGCATCAAGCTCGATACGGATGATTTATTGCGCCGCATCATCATCCAGATGCTGATGTGCAACTTCGAATTGTCGATCGCCACCATCGAGCAGGCGCACCCCGTCAAGTTCCGCAGCTATTTCGCCGCCGAGCTGGAAAAGCTGCGCGAACTGGCGCGCGACGGCTTGCTCGTCATCGAGGAAGACTGGCTGACGGTGACGCCGAAAGGACGCTTGCTGATCCGCAATATCTGCATGGTCTTCGACCGCTACCTGACCCTGGCCCGGGCCAACGCCACGCCGGATGCGCCGCAGCCGCTGCGCTACTCGAAAACGGTGTAACGCCGCCCGATGAACGCCCTGAGCCTCCTGCCGCTGTTCATGGTCGGCCTGGCCGGCAGCGTGCACTGCATCGGCATGTGCGGCGGCATCGTCGGCGCCCTGTCGATCAGCGGCGGTGCACCGGCAGCGCCAGCGCGCCCCGTGATCGCCATCGCCGTGGCGCGCCCCGCATTGCAGACAACCTTGCAGGCGAACGTGCTGCGCGTGCTCGCCTACAACGGCGGGCGCATCGCCAGCTACATGCTGGCCGGCGCACTGGCCGGCAGCCTGGCGGGCGCGGGCATGCTGCACCTGGCTTCCCTGCAAGTGGCCGGCTACTGGCTGGCGAATCTGATGCTGGTGGCTTTGGGCCTGTACCTGATGGATGCCTGGCGCGGCCTGGCCCACCTGGAAGCGGCCGGCAACGTCGTCTGGCGCCGCGTGCGGCCCCTGCTGAAACCGCTGATGCCGATGGATACCCCGCTAAAAGCGCTGGCCGTGGGCGGCCTGTGGGGCTGGGTGCCGTGCGGCATGGTCTACAGCGCGCTGCTGACGGCCATGATGCAAGGCTCGGCCCTGAGCGGCGCGGCCGCCATGGGCGCCTTCGGCCTGGGCACCCTGCCCACCCTGCTGGGCATGGGCTTGCTGGGCACGCGGCTGCGCGCGCAGATGCAGCGCCGCCCCGTGCGCATCGCCAGCGGCTTGCTGGTGCTGGGTTTTGGCTTGCTGGGCCTGCTGCGCGCCGCGAATGGCGTCTCGCTGGGCTGGCTCGACGCCCTGTGCGTGACGGGCCATCCATGAAAAGACGCATGAAAACAAACCTATGAATGCTGTTCTACAACCATCCGCCTGCTTCCATTGCGGCTTGCCCGTGCCAGGCGGGTCGAACTGGAACGTCACCATCGACGACGTGCCGCGCGCCATGTGCTGCCCCGGCTGCGAAGCGGTGGCGCAAACCATCGTCGACATCGGCCAGAGCGCCTACTACCGCGACCGCGACGAATATGCCGTCAACGCGGCCGGCGCCGCCATGGTGCCGCCCGAACTGCGTTTGTACAGCAATGACGATGCGCAATTCGCGCGCGACGCCAGCAGTTGCGAAGCAACGCTCTCCGTCGAAGGCATCCGCTGCGCCGCCTGCGTCTGGCTGATCGAGCGCCAGCTGACGCGCCTGCCCGGCGTGCAGGCGGCCAGCCTGAACGTCGCCACGGAGCGCCTGTACGTGCGCTGGAGCCGCGCCGAGTGCGAGCCGGGCGACATCTTGCAAGCCGTGCGGCAAGTCGGCTACACGGCCTATCCGTACGACGCCGTGCGCCATGGCGAACGGCTGCAAAAGGCCAGCAAGACGCTGGGCCGCCAGCTGTTCGTGGCGGGCCTGTCGATGATGCAGGTCATGATGTACGTGGCGCCGTCCTACCTGGCGGCCGAAGACGGCACGCTGGACGAGAATATGGCCAGCCTGATGCGCTGGGCCAGCCTGCTCTTGACCTTGCCGGCCATCTGCTATTCGGCCATGCCGTTCTTCCAGGGCGCCTGGGCCAGCCTGCGCGCGCGCACCCTGGGCATGGACGTGCCCGTGGCGCTGGGCATCCTGGCAGCCTTCTTCGGCAGCCTGGTGGCGACGTTTACGGGCCGCGGCGAGGTGTATTACGACTCGGCCACGATGTTCATCTTCCTGCTGCTGTGCAGCCGCTATTTCGAGCTGCAGGCGCGCCGCAAGGCGGCCTCGGCGCTGGAACGGCTGCAGCACGCCTTGCCCGCGTCTGCCTCGCTGATGGCGGGCTTCCCAGACAACCGCGCCACCACCCTGGTGCCGGCCGGCAGCCTGGCCATCGGTGACGTGATTCTCGTCAAACCGGGCGAGGCGATCGCCGCCGACAGCGTCATCATCGAAGGCAACAGCGCGCTCGATTTATCGCTGCTGACGGGCGAGAGCGCGGCCCAGCGCAGGAAAATGGGCGAGCGGGTGCCGGGCGGGGCCATCAACGCCAGCGCGGCATTGATATTGCGCGTGCTCAAGCCGGCGCGCGAAAGTACCTTGTCCGATCTGCTGAAACTGATCGAGCGGGCCGGCAGCGGCAAGCCGCAGATCGCGCAGTGGGCCGACAAGGTCGCCGCCTGGTTCGTGCTGGGACTGCTGCTGTTCGCCGTCGCCGTGTTCGCCTTCTGGAGCTGGCATGATGCGGCGCAAGCGTGGCCCGTGGCGATTGCCGTGCTGGTCGTGTCCTGCCCCTGCGCGCTGTCTCTCGCCACGCCGACGGCGCTGGCGGCCGCCACCGACAGCCTGCTGCGGCGCGGCGTGCTGATCGTCCAGCCGCACGTGCTGGAAACCCTGCACCGCGCCACCCACATCGTCTTCGACAAGACGGGGACATTGACGCTGGGCCGGCCCGTGCTCAAGCAGATCGAGGGCCTGGACGGCATGACGGAAGACGCTTGCCTGCAGGTGGCCGCCGCGCTGGAAGCGGGCAGCGCCCATCCGCTGGCGCAGGCGATCCTGGCAGCAGCGGGAGAAACACCGCGCATGCTTGCGGAACAATTACAGGAAGTGCAGGGCCAGGGCCTGGAGGGTATCGTCGACGGCGTGCGCTACCGCCTGGGCAATGCGGCCTTTGTCGCCGCCGTTGCCGGCCCGCCGCTGGGCGACACGGCCGTCGGCATGCAGAGCATGACGCCGCTGTACCTGGGCACGCAGGGCCGGTGGCTGACGCGTTTCCTGCTCAGCGACGCGCTGCGCCCGGAAGCGCGCGACGTCGTCGCGTATTTCCACCGGCGCGGCAAGCAGGTCGTGCTGCTGAGCGGCGACCAGGAAGCGCTGACGCAAAGCGTGGCGGCGGAGCTGGGCATCGCCACGGCCTGCGGCGAGTGCCTGCCCGATGAAAAGCTCGACTTCGTGCAGCAATTGCAGGCGACGGGCGCCGTCGTGGCGATGGTCGGCGACGGCATCAACGACGCCGCCGTGCTGAGCGGCGCCGACGTCTCCTTCGCCATGGGTTCCGGCGCCGCGCTGGCGCAGGCGCACGCGGATACGGTGCTGCTGTCGAGCCAATTGGTTTCCGTGCTCGACACGGCGAAAACGGCGGCGCGCAGCATGCGCATCATCCGCGAAAACCTGGGCTGGGCCACGCTGTACAATCTGACGGCCATCCCGGCCGCCGCGCTGGGCTTTTTAAACCCCTGGCTGTCCGGCGTCGGCATGGCTGCCAGCTCGGCCGTCGTCATCGCCAACGCCCTGCGCCTGCGGAAAGCCTGAACATGGAAGCACTGTATCTCCTCATCCCCTTGAGCGTCGTGGTCGTCTTCATCGCGCTGTGGGTGTATTTCACGGCCTCGGACAGCGGCCAGTTCGACGACCTCGTCGGACCGGGCCTGCGCGTGCTGCAGGACGACGACACGCCGCCGGAAGCGGCCGCCCCGCCCGCGCCTCAGCGCGAATAGCCTTGCGACCCCGGCCGCGCATCGAAGCGCCGGCCCCACCACGGCAAGAACACGGTATTGCCGCCGCGCGCGCGGAACCACGGCTGTTCGTGGTCGACGGGCCGCACGACGGCCGGCGGCGCCACCACCACGGCAGTCGCGCTCTCGCTGTCGCTGCTGCCCGCCACCAGCACGGGCCGGCCCACGTGGTTCGCATGGGCGATGGCCAGTGCCACGTTCGTCAGCGCCGTGCCGGCGCCCGTCTCGCCCAGCAAGGCTGGCATGTTGAAAGTCTGCTTGTTGAAATCGAAGTCGGGCAATTGCTGCGTCAGGCTTTGCGCCAGCGGACCGAGGCGCTCCGACGAGGCAGGATAGCTGCTGCCCGCATCGTGGATGACGTAGCCGATGGCGTCGTCGTTCAATTGCGCGTTCCGGGCGGCAGCGTCGATGGCAGCGCTCCACGCCTGCACGGCGCGCGGGGACTGTCCCTTGCCGGCGGTGAAATCGGCGACCTTGCGTGTGGCGGGAAAGCCCAGCCAGGCCAGCGGCGCGCGCTCCGTCTTGTAGCCGGGACCGGCCAGCACAAGCAAGACCATGTTTTCATTGATCTGCTCATCCCTGGGCGGATAACTGGGCGCATCCCAGTTCATCACCCACACCGTCTTGTCGGGATTGGCCTGCAGGTAAGCCAGGCCCGCCGCCAGGGACGTAAAGCCCGCATTGGCGCCGCCCAGGGTCACGCGCACGTCGGGCGGCGTGGCCGTGGTCCAGGAATCGGGGAAATGGGAGTTGCCGATACTGAAGGTATCGACAATCTCCTCGCGCAAATATTCCGCCGCTTCCACGGGATCAAGCCGCCCGGCCGGTAGGGCATATTCAACATGGATGCCGGCCAATTCACGGCGCGTGGATTTATCAGTCAATGAATGGGCGTTGTAAAAATATTCTTCGTTCGAGAAATAAATATCATGAAACAACGTGATCAATTCCTCTACATACTTTTCATGATATCCATTGAATGTTTCCCGCCCCTTGTTGCCAGAAGCAATCATGCCGATCGATTGCACTTTACCAAAACGCACAGGATTCTCTTTCACTTTGCTATCGTCCTTGTTCGGCTTGGCCAGGCCCAGCGTCCACAGCAATTGCCATTCGGTCGGATAATCGCGCCGCTGCAGGGGATTGAGCCACTGCACACCCACCACCTGCGCCATGTACGGCTGCGCGGGCGCAGCAGGGATGACGGCGGCAACCGGTGCCGCGACCGGAACCTTGCTGGCGCAGGCCGAGGTCAGAAAAAGCACGCCAAGCGCCAGCAGGGCTGGCATCAACAATAATCGTTTCATCAGCAATCCTTCTTCAAGAGGAACGTCGACTGGCGGGGCCTGCAATACAGACCAGAGTGCAATACCAGACGCAAGACTGAAAACAAATATGCTCCAGCCCAGCCTGCGCGGAAGAGTAGCAATCAAGTTGCGCATCAGGAGGTCTCCGGGCGCTTGTACATGCGTTCATCCACAATTTCGTAAGGCATGGCGCCTGCGCTGCCATCGCTCTTAACCCAATCCAATAGTGGTATTTCCTTAAACTGCCCTGTATAAAAATACTCACCAAACAATTTGTTTGGATGGCTTTCATCCAGCCCCTTAGACAAACGCCAATCTGCCGCGATGCGCAGGTGTAGCATCGCCTCCTCACCGATATGACCCACCCCAATCGCCACGTCATATGCCAGCGCCTTTTCAGCGTGCCCAGGATTAGTCAGGATGGTGGAGTGGTCGGTCGCATGCGTGTCGCAGGTGGCCGCCAGCTGCCCCTGGATTTCCTGCTTGCGCCATTGCAAGTATTCCGGCGTGGCGGTGGACAGGTCGTCTTCCATCATCGCCTTGCCGTCAAGGCCGTCGAGCTTCCCGCGGCGGGCCTTCATGCGCAGGCGGGCGTGGTCTTCGTAGCGCAGTGCCGCCTCGGTATTGCGGTCGCCCTGCGGCGTGCCGCCCACGCTTGTATCGGCATACGGCTCGCCTTTCTGACGTGCCTTGCCCGCATGGCGATGCGTGCCGGGCGGATCGAGATTCTGGTCGAACTGCGGACTAGGTACGCCAAAGCGCACGGCCTGCGGTGTAAACACTTCCGGCAAGGCGGGCGCCGTCACGGGGATGCGCCAGTCGTCCGGCGGCACGGCATTGATGGGCGTCTTCAGCATCTTCATGAGGGCCGACATGGCGGAGGCCGTGCGCACGGTCCCCGCCTTTCCGGCCGCGCTGGTACTGGCGCGCACGCCCTTGTCCGGGTCGTATCTGGAGATCGGCGAACGGGGATGCCAGAAATCGGCGCTGCCCCGCGCGGGCTGGCGATAGTGATTGCTCCAATAGTCATAATCGCCGTGCTGGCCAACGGGAAAGCCTTGCGCAAACACCCGCTGGGTAAACACGCCGGCGCCGCGCGTGGCCTTGATCTCTTCGGCGCTCAGACCCAACCAGCCGATGCCCTGGATGGGCGTGGCGGAAATCACCTGGTCGTGCGGATTGCAATACAGGGTGACGCGGCCGCGCGTCGTGGGCTGCGGGCCGCAGGCATAGGCGGCCCGGTCTTTCTCCAGCGTGAAATCATGGCGCACGTTGGCGGCCATGTCCGCCAGCGCGGCAGACATGGGCGGCTCCGTGGCCTGGCCGCGCACGATGTCGAAAAACGCCGCCAGGGTCTTGCGGCGCGCCTCGCCGCTTTGCCGGCCCACATTGCCATCGACATCCCTGACCTGCCCCTGCAGCCAGCCTTCCGTGTCGTTTCTGCGCAACAGGCTGTAGGGCGGGTTGCACAAGACATAAGTATCGGCCACGCAACGGCCGCTTTTGCCCGCCGCATCCTGCACGTCGGCCATCTTATTGCCCAGAAACGCGGCCGCCATGCCCACCATATTGCCCTGGCTGTGGCAGACCAGGGTAATCGGCACGTCGGCCTGCTGCCGGCGGATGGCCGCCACCAGGTGCGCCAGGCGCAGCGCGGCCAGCACGAAGTAGGGACGCGGCGGGCAGGCATACACGATGCGGTCGTTGACGGGATTCAGATGCTCGATGTGGATGAACAGGAAGAGGGCGTCCGACAGACCCTCGCCCCACAGGTCAGGCAGGGAGGAGCAGCCATTGGCGAACGGGCCGCCGCCCCAGTAAGCGTGTTCGTTCAGGTAGACCGAATCGCCATATTGCTGCAATTCCCTGTCGCTGGCCTTGTAGCCCCAGCGGAACTGGATCACGGGCGAGAAATGCGCTTGCGGCCCGATGAAGGTGGCGGCCGTGTAGTCGGGATCGACATAGCCGTCATCGCTCAGTTCGCTCCGATAGCCCACCGGCGTCAGTTGCCCCGCCTGCGCCGTGGCATGCGCCATGTGCTCGTCGCAGCGCTTCATGCGCGTGTTCAGGCCCTTGCACAAGCCGGCTTCGGCGGCGCCGTACCACTCACCGTCGGAATTGACGCCATGCACGAAGATGACGATGCCCGGCGATGGCGCCTGCACCAGGCAAGCGAGCTTGCCGTGATCGAACAGTGTCGTGCCCTCGGCCTTGCCGACGACCAGGTCCACCGGGGCATCAAACGGGTCGCGGCGTTCGGGGTCTTCCATGGCGGGCCTTGGGCGTGTCTGGACAAGCCACTGTAAGTCATTGCTTCCATGCACGTTTTACGCCATGTCAAGCCAGCTGTTGCAGGGATCTTGCATGGCTTTTTTGACCGGAATATCACTTTATTTCGATGCCAGTTCGCTACGCTTATTTCATCCGGGGAATTTTGATCCACATCAAAGTTTTTTCGCGGTCAAACACTTACTCTCTGGCCACCATCATAAATAGTAATTCCAGGGAGAGTCTTTGTGGATCAATCGCTGAACTATAACTACAAGATCGTGAAGCAATTCGCGGTCGCTACTGTGGTATGGGGCATCATCGGCATGCTGGTAGGCGTTATCATCGCCGCTCAGCTGGCCTGGCCTGCCCTGAACCTCGACATACCATGGCTGACATACGGACGCTTGCGTCCGCTGCACACGAATGCGGTGATTTTCGCCTTCGGCATCTGCGGCCTGTTCGCCACCTCGTACTACGTGGTGCAACGCACCTGCCAGGTACGCCTGTTTTCCGACAAGCTGGCCGCCTTCACGTTCTGGGGCTGGCAAGCCGTGATCCTGTGCGCGGTCGTCAGCCTGCCCATGGGCCTGACCCGCGGCAAGGAATACGCCGAACTGGAATGGCCTATCGCCATCCTCATCGCCGTCGTCTGGATCGCCTACGCCATCGTCTTCTTCGGCACCTTGATCAAGCGCAAGGTCAAGCACATCTACGTGGCCAACTGGTTCTTCGGCGCCTACATCCTGGCCGTGACGATTTTGCACGTGGTCAATGGCGCCGTCATGCCAGCCTCGTTCACCAAGTCGTATTCCGCCTACGCGGGCGTGCAGGACGCCATGATCCAGTGGTGGTACGGCCATAACGCGGTGGGCTTCATCCTGACCGCCGGCTACCTGGGCATGGTCTACTACTTCATCCCGAAACAGGCCGAGCGCCCCGTGTACTCGTACCGTCTGTCGATCGTCCACTTCTGGGCGCTGATCTTCACCTACATGTGGGCGGGCCCGCATCACCTGCACTACACGGCCTTGCCTGACTGGACGCAATCGATCGGCATGGTCTTCTCGCTGGTCCTGCTGGCACCAAGCTGGGGCGGCATGATCAACGGCATCATGACCCTGTCGGGCGCCTGGCACAAGCTGCGCACCGACCCGATCCTGAAATTCATGATCGTTTCGCTGTCGTTCTACGGCATCGCCACCTTCGAAGGTCCGATGATGTCGATCAAAACCATCAACTCGCTGTCGCACTACACCGACTGGACCGTTGCCCACGTGCATGCGGGCGCCCTGGGCTGGGTGGGCTTCATCACCATGGGTTCGATCTATTATCTGCTGCCACGCCTGGCGGGCCGCACGCAGATGCACAGCACGCGCCTGGTCGACGTGCACTTCTGGGTGGCCACCATCGGCATCGTGCTGTACATCGCCGCAATGTGGATCGCCGGCGTGATGCAGGGCCTGATGTGGCGCGCGGTCAATCCGGACGGCACCCTGACCTACACCTTTGTCGAGAGCGTGAAAGCAACGTATCCGTACTACGTGGTGCGCGTGGCCGGTGGCCTGCTGTACCTGTCGGGTATGTGCATCATGGGCTACAACACCTGGATGACCTTGCGCGGCAGCAAACTCCCCGTCGCCCGCATTCCAGAACTGAACGCGGCGCACGCCTGATAGGAGCATAAGCAAATGAAATTTTCACATGCATGGATTGAGAGAAACCCCTGGCTGCTGATCGCCCTGGTCACGGTGGTGATCAGCATCGGCGGCGCCGTCGAGATCGTTCCCCTGTTCTTCCAGAAGAGCACGACGGAGCCGGTCGCCGGCCTGAAGCCGTACTCGCCGCTGCGCCTGGCGGGCCGCGACATCTACGTGCGCGAAGGCTGCTACAACTGCCACTCGCAGATGGTGCGTCCGCTGCGCGCGGAAACGGAACGCTATGGCCACTATTCGGTCGCCGGCGAGTTCGTGTATGACCGTCCGTTCCAGTGGGGTTCCAAGCGCACGGGGCCCGATCTGGCCCGCGTGGGCGCCCGCTACAGCGATGAATGGCACCGCACGCACTTGAACAACCCGCGCGACGTGGTGCCCGAGTCGAACATGCCGTCCTACCCCTGGCTGGCGAAGACCAAGCTGGTGCCTGACGACATCATGCCGAAGATGCGCGCCCTGAAACGCCTGGGCCAGCCGTACAGCGATGAAGAGATCGCCGCCGGCCCCGCGCAGCTGCAGGACAAGACGGAAGAAGACGCCCTGGTCGCCTATCTGCAGGGCCTCGGTACATTAATCAAAACAAGGAATTAGCATGGCAATCGAAAACCTGTTTGACAGCGCCAGCAGCGTCATGACGGTGGTTTCCTTTACGACGTTCGTGGGCATCCTGTGGTGGACTTTCAGCCGCAGCAATGGCGACTTCGACGCGGCGGCGCGCCTGCCGTTCGCCGACGACGCGCTCGACTATCCGGCCGAGGCCGAGATGAACCTGGCGAAGGAGCATAACCATGGCTGACTTTACCAATGGCTTCTGGAATATCTACGTCATCGTGCTGTCCCTGCTGGGCATCATCGGCTGCGGCGTGCTGCTGTACTCGCAGTCGAAAGTGAAAGTGGCCGCCGGCGCCCCCGCCGACGGCACCACGGGCCACGTGTGGGACGAGGACTTGAAGGAACTCAATACGCCGATGCCGCGTTGGTGGATGTGGTTGTTCTACATCACCATCGTCTTCGCGCTGGCCTACCTGTTTCTGTATCCGGGCCTGGGCAACTACGCCGGCAGCCTGGGCTGGAAATCCACGGGCCAGTACGAGGAAGAGCTGAAAAAGGCGGAAGCCGACTACGGTCCCCTGTTCAACAAGTACCTGAGCCAGGACTTGAAGACGGTGGCCGCCGATCCGCAGGCGCAAGCCATCGGCCAGCGCCTGTTCCTGACCTACTGCGCGCAATGCCACGGTTCGGATGCGCGCGGCAACAAGGGCTTCCCCAACCTGACGGACAAGGACTGGCTGTATGGCGGCGATCCCGACATCATCAAGACCACCATCATGCACGGCCGTAATGGGCAAATGCCGCCGATGGGCGCCGCGCTCGGTTCCGAAAAGGATGTCGAGAACGTGGCCCATTACGTGCTGAGCCTGTCCGGTTCCACCTCGGACCCCGTCAAATCCGTGCTGGGCAAAGCCAAGTTCGGCGCCTGCATGGCCTGTCACGGCGCCGATGCGAAGGGCAACCAGATGCTCGGTTCGCCTAACCTGACGGACAAGATCTGGCTGTACGGCGGCAGCGCCGATACCATCATGGAAACCGTGCGCAAGGGTCGCTCCAACACCATGCCGGCCTTCAGCGATTTCCTCGGCGAATCCAAGGTACACGTGCTGTCGGCGTATGTCTGGAGCCTGTCGAATCCCCAGACGCCCGTGAAATGATGTAATGGAACCTCAAGTCATCAAGATGTATGCGGCCCGCGAGCAAATCTACCCTCGCGAGGCCAAAGGACGCTACGCTACCTGGCGATGGGTATGCGTATGGCTTACCCAGCTCGCGTTCTACGGCTTGCCGTGGTTGACCTGGAATGGCAGGCAAGCCCTGCTGTTCGATTTGACCACGCGCAAGTTCTACATTTTCGGCGTCGTGCTGTGGCCCCAGGATTTCATCTATCTGGCGGCCCTGCTGATCATCTGTGCGTATTTGTTGTTCCTCGTCACGGCCATTGCCGGGCGGGTGTGGTGCGGGTTCTCTTGCCCGCAAACGGTATACACGGAAATCTTCCTGTGGGTCGAACGCCGCATCGAGGGCACGCGCAGCGCGCGCATGGCCCTCGACAAGCAGGGCCCCTCCGTGCGCAAGGCGTTCAAGAAGACGGCCAAGCACCTGGTATGGGGCGCCATCGCCCTGTGGACGGGCTTTACCTTTGTCGGCTACTTCACGCCGATCAAGGAACTGGCGCACGCGGTGACCACGCTCAATTTCGGTCCCTGGGAGTGGTTCTGGGTCTTGTTCTACAGCCTGGCAACCTACGGCAACGCGGGCTGGCTGCGCGAGCAGGTGTGCAAATACATGTGCCCCTACGCGCGCTTCCAGAGCGCCATGTTCGACCAGGACACCCTGATCATCACCTACGATGCCAAGCGCGGCGAACCACGCGGCGCCATGAGCAAGAAGGCCGGCAACAACGACAAGCTGGGCGATTGCATCGACTGCACCCTGTGCGTGCAGGTGTGTCCGACCGGCATCGATATCCGCAACGGCCTGCAGTATGAATGCATCGGCTGCGCCGCCTGCGTCGATGCCTGCAATACCGTGATGGACAAGGTCGACCGGCCGCGGGGACTGGTACGCTACAGTACCGACCATGCGATGGAAAACAACTTCAATTCGAAGCAGATACGCCAGCGCGCCATGCGCCCGCGCGTCTTGATCTACACTTCCATCCTGGCCCTGATCATCATCGCCGTGTGTACTTCGCTGGCGCTGCGCACGCCGCTGAAGATGGACGTGATCCGCGACCGCGGTTCGATGGGACGCGAAGTGGAAGACGGCATGATCGAAAACGTCTACCGCCTGCAGATCATGAACACCTCGGAGCAAAGCCAGCATTTCAAAATCAGCGCATCCGGCTTGCCGGGCCTGACCTTGCTGACGCGCGAAGAAGTGACCTTGCAGCCGACGGAAACGCTGGGCTGGCCGATCCGCCTGCGCGTGCCGCACGGCATCGGCGAGAAAGGCTCGAACAAGATTGCGATCGAATTGCAATCGCTGGACGACCCGTCGCTGCATGTGCGTGAAAGCGCGGTATTCATCGTGCCACGTTAACAAGGAAAGGCGGACGGGGACCGGGTGCCCTCGCCGCCGCCACGAAGTTGCAGGAAGGCCGGTCCCCGCATGGGGACTGGCCGTTTAAACAGGAGAAATAGCATGTCCGACAGTCTGAAACTGCAACCTCCCGTTGCCCCGTGGTACAAGCACCGCTGGCCATGGCTGCTGATGATCGGTCCCGGCCTGTCCGTGGTCGTCGGCAGTTTCATGGGCTATATTGCGTTTACGCAACCCGATGCGCTGGTGGTGGGCGATTATTACAAGCAGGGCAAGGCCATCAACCAGGATTTGAAGCGCGACACGATCGCCAGCGACCTGGCGATGGATACCAGCCTGGCGTATGACGTCGCTGCAGCGCGCCTCAGCGGTTCCGTGCACAGCTTCGGCAAGGCGTACCAGGGTCCGCTGCAGCTGCACCTGGCGCATGCGACGTTGCCGGAAAAGGATATCAAGCTGCTGGTGCAGCCCGATGCGGCCGGCAATTTTTCCGTGACGCTGCCGATGCTCGAGCGCAGCCGCTGGCAGGTGCTGGTGGAAAACGACAAGCGCGAGTGGCGCCTGTCCGGCATCTGGACCTGGCCGTTGCAGCGCAGCATCGCGCTGCACGCCGATGAAGAGCTGTAAGCCTTATTTGCAGACGTCGGTGCCGGCCGTAATAGCTTTTAACTTGGCCGGCTGCAAGATCTCGATCTCACGGTTGGAGACGCGCAGCCAGCCTTCCTTCTTGAATTTCGACAATAAGCGGCTGACGCTCTCGATGGTCAGGCCCAGGTAGTTGCCGATTTCCTCGCGCGACATGCGCAGCTGGAATTTGCTGCTCGAATAGCCGCGCGCCTCGTAGCGCGACGCCAGGTTGACGATGAAAGCGGCAAAACGCTGCGTCGCCTGCATATTGCCCAGCAACAGCATCACGCTTTGCTCGCGCGTGATTTCCTGGCTCATCATGCGGTGGAAATGACGCAGCAGGGTCGGCATGTTGCCCAGCAATTGTTCCAGGCTGGAAAACGGGATTTCACACACTTCACTATCTTCCAGGGCCACCGCATTACAGTGGTGGCGGTCGGCGCTGATGGCGTCCATGCCCAGCAGTTCACCCGCCATCTGGAAACCCGTCACCTGCTCTTCGCCGCCGGGATTGATCTGGTACGTCTTGAAGTGGCCCAGACGGATCGCGTACAGGTTCTGGAACGAGTCGCCGATGCGGAACAGCGAGGCGCCGCGCACGATCTTGCGGCGGCGGCCGATGATCTGGTCCAGTCTGTCCATGTCGCCCACATCGAGGCCCATCGGCAGGCACAATTGATGCATGCTGCAAGTCGAGCATCGCGCACGCAACGCCTCCACGTTCACGGTGGGCAAGGTTGGAGTGAGTAGCGCTTCAGTCATGTCGGTACCTTTTAGAAAATGCAACAACAAGTTTACTGCATACAGGGTTGCCGTGTGCCAATTTCACCGCAATTTCGCTGAATAAACGACGTTCCGACTTTAATTATATGGCAACATCGTCAAAAGGCCGTACGGGGCGGGCAATTTGCGCGGTGGCGCTTGCCAAGCTGGGGCATTGATAGGAAAATTCCTGACAGCATTATCTGCCGCCTGTGCCGCCCGGTACTGAAAAGGAAATCATGAAGCCTCTCGGCATCAAAGCAAAAGTCGCGCTGGCCACCAGCCTGACCTCGATCGCCATGATCGCGCTGGTCACGATGATCCAGGTGCAGCACATGCGCGACGATTTCACCCGAGTACTGCTGAGCCAGCAGTCGTCCCTGATCACCCGCACCGCCGCCGAACTCGACGACAAGCTGGCCATGCTGCTGCAGATCGTCACCCTGACGGCCAGGCAGCAGCCGCCGGAACTGATCGCCCAGCCCGCCCAGTTGCGCCAATACTATTCGCGCCGCTCGATGCTGGTGCTGTTCGACGACGTGCTGGTGCTCGACGCGCATGGCGCCGTCGTGGCCGACATGCCGGAAGTGGC
Source organism: Janthinobacterium sp. GW460-12-1-14-LB5 (assembly GCF_059423585.1). Lineage (NCBI taxonomy): Bacteria > Pseudomonadati > Pseudomonadota > Betaproteobacteria > Burkholderiales > Oxalobacteraceae > Janthinobacterium > Janthinobacterium sp. GW460-12-1-14-LB5. The sequence continues at coordinate 70,611 of NZ_JBWKYD010000013.1, forward strand.
GGGGCGCGCCGGCATCAATGTTGCCGAGCGCGAATACTTCCAGACCGTCCTGCGCACGCGCCAGCCCATGATCACGGAACCGATGCTGGGCAAATCGAGCGGCATGCCCATCGTGCAGATGGTAGCGCCCGTGCTGGCCGCCGATGGCCAGGTGGCCGGCGTGGTGATCGGCGTATTGCGCCTGTACAAGGACAACCTGCTGGGCCGTTTGCGCTCGGAAAAGATCGGCAAGAGCGGCTATTACTTCATCCTCACGCGCGGCGCCGTGCCGCGCTACGTGCTGCACCCGGACACCAGCCGTTTGCTGCAGCCGCGCCTGCCGAACGCCAACCTGACGACGACCCAGCTGCTGAAGGACGATGGCGAAGGCAGCATGGTCAGCACCAACAGCCGCGGCATTACGGCCGTCAACAGCTTCAAGCGCCTGAAATCGGTGAACTGGCTGCTGGCCGCCTCGCTGCCCATCGACGACGCCTTCGAACCGTTCGATGGCGTGCTGTACCGGCTGGTGCTGTGGAGCATCCTCGCCTCGCTGCTGGCCGCGGCAGTGCTGGGCTGGGTTACCGTGCGCCTGCTGTCGCCCCTGGTGCGCCTGCGCGATACCCTGCAGGCGCTGCGCACCAGCGGCAGCCGCTTCACCCCCGTACCCGTGCAGCAGCGCGACGAGATCGGCCAGCTGACGGAAGCCTTCAACGGCCTGATGAGCGAACGCGACCGGCTGCAGCAGGAGCTCGAAGCGCGCGCGGCGGAGCTGGAGCAGGAGCGCGACCGGGCCGAGGCGGCCAACCGCGCGAAGAGCGATTTCGTGGCCAACATGAGCCATGAAATCCGCACGCCCCTCAATGCCGTGCTGGGCATGGTGTATCTGCTGGGAAATACCAAGCTCGATACGGAACAGCGCAAGTATCTGACCATGGTGCGCGTGGCGGGCCAGTCGCTGCTGGGCATCCTCAACGACGTGCTCGATTATTCGAAGATCGAGGCGCGCCGCATGGAATTGTCGCCCGTCGAATTCGACCTCGACGAAGTCATGAACACGCTGGCCACGACGATGACGATGAATGCGGGCGAAAAGGAGCTGGAACTGGCCATTGCCGTCGAGCCCGACGTGCCGCGGCGCCTCGTGGGCGACGCCCAGCGGCTGCAGCAGATCCTCGTCAACCTGGCCGGCAACGCCATCAAGTTCACGGAGCAAGGCGAAGTGGTGGTGGCCGTCAGTCTGGCCGAGAAGGACAACGGCCGCGCCTGGCTGCGCTTTGAAGTGCGCGACACGGGCATCGGCATGACGGAACTGCAGCAACAGCAGCTGTTCGCCGCGTTTTCGCAGGGCGACCAGAGCATCACGCGGCGCTTCGGCGGCACGGGCCTGGGCCTGGCCATCAGCAAGCAGCTGATCCACATGATGGGCGGCGACATCGCCGTCGCCAGCAGCGAAGGCAAGGGCAGCCGCTTCTGGTTCAGCGTGCCGTTCGACATGCTGGCGCAGCCGGCCGAAACGCGGCGCACGCCCACCCTGGGCCAGCTGCGCCTGCTGGTGGCCGACGACAACCGCACCACGCGCGAGCTGATCGTCAAGCTGATCGAGGCATGGGGCTGGCTGGCCGACGAAGTGGATTCCGGCTTTGCCGCCATCGAGCTGTACCGCGAGCGCCTGGCGCAGCAGCAACCGTACGACGTGGTGCTGGCCGACTGGCACATGCCCGTGATGGACGGCCTGGCCACGGCCAAGGCCATCCGCCAGGCGGCGGCCGGCCAGCGCCAGCCCATCGTGGTGATGGTCAACGCCTTCGCCCGCAACCACCTGGAGGAAATCTCCAGCGCGGCCGAGGCCGACGTGGTGCTGATGAAGCCGATTACGGGCTCGAGCCTGTTCGATGCCCTGCACCAGGCGCTGATTGCCAAGCACGACGGCGGCGAGCAGCGCATCCTGCACCAGCCGCTGGGCACGGAACTGGCCGGCGTGCATTTCCTGCTGGTGGAAGACAATCATCTGAACCAGGCCGTGGCGCGCGGCATCCTCGAACACATGGGCGCCACCCTCGACGTGGTGGGCGACGGCTTGCAGGCGGTGGAACGGCTGCGCACGGAGGCGCTGCGCTACGACATCGTGCTGATGGACATGCAGATGCCCGTCATGGACGGCTTCAGCGCCACCCACATCATCCGCACGGAACTGCGCTTGAGCCTGCCCGTGATCGCCATGACGGCCGGCGTGCTGGCGTCCGAACGCGAACGCTGCATGACGGCCGGCATCAGCGACTTCATCGCCAAGCCCGTCGTGGTGGAAGAGATGATGGAAGTCATCCTGCGCCACCTGCCCAAGCGCCCGCCAGTGCAGGCGGCGGGGCCGGCGCCCGTCGCCGATGAGGAGGTCTTTTCCATGGCGCCGCTGATGCGCGTGATGGGGCGCGACGCGAAAGGGCGCGGCGTGCTGCGGCGCATGGTGGAAGATGCGTTGAACAAGGGCATGGCGCCCGTGCGCGACGCCGAAACGGCCTTGCAGGCGGGCCGCCACAGCGACGTGGCGCGCATCCTGCACAGCGTGCGCGGCTCCGTCGGCACCCTGGGCACGAAGCGCCTGATCCGCGCCGCCTTCGCCACCGAGGAAGCCATCGACGCGGGCCGCCTGGACGAGGTGCCGGCACTGCTGGCGCAGACGGCGCAGGAACTGGAACAGGCGCTGGCGGCGGCGGCGGATTGGTTGTCGCGCCTAAAAGATTAATTTATGCGGGTACGCCCAAAATCACGCTGGACGCCTTGAAAATCGCCGTCACATTGCTGCCGATCTCGATGCCCAGGTCGGTGCTGCTCTGGTTCGTGATGATGGCGGCAATCGTGCCGCCACGGGGCAAGTCCAGCACCACTTCCGTGTTGACGGCGCCCGTCTGCACGCGCGTCACCACACCGGTCAATTGATTGCGCGCCGAAAAGCGCGCGCCTGCGCTATCGGCCACGAGGATGATGGACGAGGCCTTGATCAGCGCAAACGCTTCCGCGCCCGGCACCAGGCCCAGGCTGGCGCTGCTGCCCTGCGTGACGATGGCCACGATATGCTGTCCGCCCGGCAATTCCAAGGTGACTTCGTCGTTGACGGCGCCCTGTTTCAGTTCAGCAACTTTACCGAGGAATTGATTGCGTGCCGTGGTTTTCATGGCCATTCTCCGTATGAGTAAAAGATCGTCGGCGATGCCTTCGGCCTGGCTGCCCAGCTGGCGCAGGTAGCGGGCATGCTCGCGCTCGATGATGCGGAAATTGTCGACTAGTTGGCGTCCCCGTGGCGTCAGCCGCGTGCCGCCGCCGCCCTTGCCGCCCGTCAAACGCTCGACCAGCGGTTCGCCGGCCAGGTTGTTCATGGCGTCGATGGCATCCCAGGCCGCCTTGTAGCTCATCTTGACGAGTTTGGCCGCCTGCGTGATGGAGCCGCACTCGGCGATGGCGCCCAGCAATTCCACCCTGCCGGCGCCGCCCAGGTTTTCTCCGCCCACCGTCATCCATACCGAGCCTTGCAGGCCGATGGCCGCTGCTTTATCCAATGCGTTCACCTAATGCCTTATTTTCTTCCATGCTGTCAATTTGTCCGTCACGCAAGTAAAGCACATGTTCGCCCAGGATGCGCGCATCTTCGGGATCATGTGTGATCAGGATCATGGGCACGTCCAGGCGCTGCTGCCACTGGCTCAGTTCCAGCCGCATTTTGACACGCAGGGCCGGATCGAGGGCGGCAAACGGCTCGTCGAGCAGCAACGCGGCCGGCTCAGCCACGAGCGCCCTCGCCAGCGCCACCCTTTGGCGCTGGCCACCGGACAACTCGTCGGGGAACTGGTGCGCCAGTTCCTGCAAGTGGAATGCATCGAGCCAATGCTCGACCTTCTGCAATTTTTCGCGCGCGCGCGGGTTGAACCAGCCGCGCGCCAGGCCGAAGCCCACGTTCTGGCGCACCGTCAGGTGCGGGAACAGGGCGTAATCCTGGAACAGGTAGGCGACATTGCGCTGCTGCGGCGGCAAGTTGATGCCGGCGGCCGAATCGAACAGGGTGCGCCCGTTCAGGCGGATATGCCCCGCGTCCGGTGTAAACAGTCCGGCAATGGCTTTCAGGGTCATGCTCTTGCCGGCGCCGGAGGGGCCATACACGGCGATGCGCTGGCTGCTGGACGTGCATTGCACATGCATGTCGAAGCGGCGTTTGCCGGAGCGCAAGGTGGCGCGGAGGTCGAGGTCGAGTTGCATGGGCGTCATCATCAGCGTCATTTGTGCGCGATGCGCCCGGGCGCCAGGCGGCCGGCCGACAGCAGCACCACGATACAGACCAGGGAGATAATCACGACCAGCGTATTGGCCACGTCGTCCTGGCCCGCCTGCACGGCTTCATACACGGCCACCGACAGGGTCTGCGTCTTGCCGGGAATGCTGCCGGCCACCATCAAGGTGGCGCCGAATTCACCGAGCGCGCGCACGAATCCCAGCAGTACGCCGGCCAGGATGCCGCGCCAGGCCAGCGGCAAGGTGACGCGGAAGAAAATCGCCATTTCCGGGATGCCCAGCACGCGGGCGGCCTGCTCCAGCTGGCCGTCGACCGCTTCGAAGGCGGCGCGCGCGGGCTTGAAGACGAGGGGAAAGGCGACGACTGTGGAGGCGATCACGGCGCCCTGCCACGTAAAGATCAGGTTGATGCCGAAGTTGTCCTGCAGCCAGATGCCCAGGGTGCCGCGCCGGCCCAGCAGCACCAGCAGGTAATAGCCGAGCACGGTAGGCGGCATCACCATCGGCAGGGTCAAGAGGGCATCGAGCAGTTCGCGCCCGGGAAAACGCGTGCGCGCCAGCAGATAGCCCGTTCCGATGCCGAGCAGCAAATTGAGCGCCGTGGCCCACGCCGCTACTTTGAGCGACAGGGCCAGCGCGGTCCAGGCGATATCCATGTGCAGTCGTTTTACTTTATGGCTTTTTAAACCCGTACTTGGCCAGGATGGCTTGCGCCGGCGCCGTTTGCAAATAGCTGACGAAGCGCTTCGCTTCGGCGGCATTGCCGCTGCCCTTGATGGTGGCGATCGGGTACAGCACGGGCGAGGCCAAAGGCACCTCCAGCACCACGCTGACCTTGTCTTTCATGATGGCCGCGTCGGTGGCGTAGACAAAGCCCGCATCGACTTCGCCGCGCGCCACGTAATCGAGCGACTGGCGCACGTTTTGCGTGCCGATGGCCTTGGGCTGCACGGCATCCCACAATTTCGCCTTCTTCAGCGCGCCTTCGGAATAGCGGCCGACGGGCACGCTGGCCGGGTTGGCGATGGCCACGCGGGTCACGCCCTTGTGCGTCAGGTCGGCCAGGCTCTTGATGCCCAGCTTGCTATCGTGCGGCACGATCAGCACCAGGCTGTTGCCGACGAAATCCATGCGGTCGGCCGGCAATACCAGGCCCTGCTTTTGCGCCGCATCCATGGTTTCCTGGTCGGCCGAGGCAAACACGTCCACGGGCGCGCCCTTGACGATCTGCTGCAGCAGCACGCCCGAGGCGGCGAAGTTCAGGGACACCTTGCTGCCAGGATACTGCGCCTCGTAGCCTTGCGCCGCATCCTTGAACGCGTTCGTCAGGCTGGCCGCGGCCGACACCACCACTTCGCCGGCAAAGGCGGAAGTGGCGGCGGTGGCGAGAAGAGCGGTGCCAAGCAGGCGGGCGAGGGAGGTGAGGCGCATGATCGTATCCTTGTAAAGTGAACGGTGAACAAGGAGCGTAATATACACTTATATATAGCGTTCTGCCACGGCACAGGTCAAGACAGCTGAACTTGCTTCACGCGAATCCTGGTGCAGGCTCAGGCGGCCACTTTCCCGCTGTCCAGCTCGTCGTCCTTGCGCCGCGCATAGCGCTGCGCGATCACGGCGCAGATCATCAGCTGGATCTGGTGGAACAGCATCAGCGGCAAAATCACCATGCCCAGCGAGTGCGTGGCAAACAAGACCTTGGCCATCGGCACGCCGCTGGCCAGGCTTTTCTTCGAGCCGCAGAAAACGATGGCGATCTCATCTTCCTTGTTAAAACCCAGGCGGCGGCTGATGAACGTCATCAGGCCCAGGACCAGCGCCAGCAGCACGATGCTGAACAGGCTCAGGGCGACCAGGGTTTCCACCGAGATCGTGTGCCACAGGCCTTCGCTGACGGCTTCGCTGAAGGCCGTGTAGACCACCAGCAAAATGGAACCCTGGTCGACGAATTTCAGCATGGCCTTGTGGCGGTCGACCCAGCGGCCTATCCAGCGGCGCAGGAACTGGCCGGCCAGGAAGGGCAGCAGCAGCTGCATGACAATCGACAATACCGCGTCGACCGACGACTTGCTTTCCGCTCCCTTGGCCACCAGCAAGCCCACCAGGATGGGGGCAAGAAAAATGCCGATGAAATTCGAGGCCGAGGCGCTGCAGATGGCGGCCGGCACATTGCCGCGCGCCATGGCCGTCAAGGCGATCGACGATTGCACGGTCGACGGCAGCGCGCACAGGAACAGGATGCCCACGTACAGCTCGGGCGTGAGGAAAGTCAGTGCCAGCGGGCGCAGGGCCAGCCCCAGCAGGGGGAACAAAATAAAGGTGCTGGCCAGCACCAGCAAGTGCAGGCGCCAGTGCATGACGCCGGCCACCACGGCTTCGCGCGACAGCTTGGCGCCGTGCAGGAAGAACAGGGCGCCGATGGCCACCGTGGTGATATTGCCGAAGACCACGGCCGTCTGGCCCGTGCAGGGCAGGAAACTGGCCAGCGCCACGGTGACGAGCAGGGCGATGGTGAAGTTGTCGGGTTTGAGATTGCGCAACAGGGCGGCGGGAAAGAATGAAGACATGCGGTAGCCTGGTAGCGGCCCAGCCGTGCAACACTGCGCCGTGGATGACAAAAAGCGCCGGAATCGGCGCCAGTGCTGGCTATTCTAACCCCATTGCCGAGCTATCTGCCTGGAAGCAGGCGTGGCTTGTGGACACAATGGCACAAAAAAATGCCCTGTCCGCAGACAGGGCAACCCGGAGTAAAGTACAGCGCGAGGAATTAACCGGCGGCTTTGACTTTCAGCTCGTTCTTGATTTCTTTCACGCCGCTCACGGAAGCGACGATCTGCACGACGCGGTCACCCGCTTCGGCGCTCGGCACGTCGCCCGACAGGACGACCACACCTTGCTGGGTTGCTACCTTGACTGGCAGGGCAGCGGCTTGCGCATCGGCGCTCAGGGCGGCCTTGGCCGACGAAGTGATGGTTTCATCAGGGACGGCAGCGGCGGCGTTGGCGGCCACGACGGTGTCAGCAGGAGCTTGTGCTTTTGGGGCGGAGTCAGCTGCATGCGAAGCGGTGATCGAGGCGCCCGACAGTACGATAGCGGCGACCAGGGTATTGAACAGTTTCGATGTTTGCATGGTAGTTCCTCTCAATGAAGTTAAAAGCTTCTTACTTGGCTATAGCAATAAACAGCAACACTTTGAAGCGTCACATCTACCCATACAGCAAGCACCGTGCCAGCTTTTAATTTTCCTTCAAAATCAACGACTTACATGCAAACTCGATTTTTCCAGCGCGTTTCCGCCGGATCCGGCGCGAAAAACCGGGCTTTTTGTCGCCTGACAGCGACAGCCTGTGGCAACAATGTCAATGTTTCAGTCTAAGCCGTTGATTTTTAACACTTTATTTTTGTCGCTAATCAGCGACAGGGTCGCCGTCAGCCCGGAACAGGGCCGGCGTCAGCTCGTATTTCTGCAGTAAACGGTAGAACTCCGTGCGGTTGCGGTCGGCCAGGCGGGCCGCGTCGGCCACGTTGCCATCCGTCAGGCGCAGCAACTGGATCAGGTAGTCGCGCTCGAAGCGCTGCTTGGCTTCGTTATAGCTGAGCGCTTCCAGCGACGGCACGCGCAGCGCCCGCTGCACCAGGGACAAGGGCACCAGCGGCGCCGTGGCCAGCGCGCACACCTGTTCGACCACATTGACCAGCTGGCGCACGTTGCCGGGCCAGGGCGCGGCCACCAGCGCCGTCAAGGCGTCGGGCGCGAAGCCGTTCAGCGGCTTGTCGTACTTGGCGGCCAGTTTCTGCAGGAAATGGTTCGCCAGCAAGGCGATATCTTCGCGGCGCTCGGCCAGCGGCGGCAGGGTCAAGGTCACGACGTTGAGGCGGTAATACAGGTCTTCGCGGAATTGCCCCTCAAGCATGGCCACATCGAGGTCGCGGTGCGTGGCGGACAGCAAGCGCACATCGACGGGCCGCGTCTGGTCGGCGCCCACGGGGCGCACGGCCCGCTCCTGCAGCACACGCAGCAATTTGACTTGCAGCGGCAAGGGCATGTCGCCGATCTCATCTAAAAACAGGGTGCCGCCATCGGCCGCCTGAAACAAGCCTTCGCGGTTGCCGACGGCGCCCGTAAACGCGCCTTTGACGTGACCGAACAGTTCCGATTCCAGCAACTGCTCGGGAATGGCGCCGCAATTGACGGCGATGAACGGCGCCTTGGCGCGGCGGCTGGCGTTGTGCAGCGCGCGCGCCAGCAATTCCTTGCCCGTGCCGCTGGGGCCGCGGATCAAAATGCTGGCGTCGGAACCGGCCACCAGCTTGGCTTCGGCCAGCAGCTCGGCCATCTGCGCGCTGCGGCTGATCAGTTCGGCACGCCAGCTCTCGTCCCCGGACGCGGGCGCCGGCATGACGGTGGACAAGTTGATGGCGTACGCCACCTTTTCCATCAGCAACTTGCCGTCGAACGGCTTCGTCAGGTAGGCAAACGCACCGCGTGCCGTCGCGTCGACGGCGTCGGGAATGGTGCCGTGCGCCGTCAGCAGAATGACGGGCAGGGCCGCGTGCTGGCGGCGGATTTCATCGAACAGGGCCAGGCCGTCGCGGCCCGGTAGTTGCACGTCGGTAATGACCAGGGCCGGCAATTCCACGGCCAGGCGCGCCAGCGCCGCTTCCGCGCTGCCCACGGCCGTCACGCGATAGTTGCCCGCCTTCAAGCGGATGGTGAGCAAACGCAGCAGGTCGGGATCGTCGTCGACCAATAAGATGTGGGCGTGCTCGCTCATTTCGGCGCTCCCGCGGCGGGGCGCACGGACAGGCTGCGCTCGATGTTTTTCAGTGCTTCCAGCTTTTCATTGAGCAAGTCGTTGCGGCGCTGGGCGTCGCGCAGCTGCGCATTGAGCTTGTCGATGCTCTCTTCCTGGCGGCGCAGTTCCGCGTACTGGCTGCCCAGCAATTGCGCCAGCGGCGCCAGCAATTGCGCGTCCTTGCCCGTGGCCGTGGCCAGCGGTTCCAGCAGCGCTTGCGCGCGGGCCAGGTCGCCGGGGCCGCGCACGGTCGATTGCAGCATGGCGCGGCGGACGGTGTTCTGCGGCGCCGTATCGGCCTTGGCCAGATCCAGTTGCGCCTTCACCAGTTCCGACGGCGTCATCAGGCGCAAGGCGCTTTGATACGCCAGCAGTTCGGTCAGCTGGGGATCGGCGACCACCACCACGCGGGGCGGCGTCTGCACCAGCACGGGCGTCTGTTTGGGAGGCTTGGCGGCGCAAGCGCCCAGCAGCAGCGCGCAGGCGGCCATGCCGGCCAGGGAAGTTCTCGTCATCATAAAGGCAGTTCTATCCGAAAATGCGCGCCAGCCTGGCGCGGTAAAAGAGTGACGCTGCCATCATGGGCGGCGATATATTCGCGCACGATGGACAGGCCGATGCCATTGCCGTTGCGCGCGCCGGCCACCTGGCGCACGCCCTGGTAAAACGGCTCGAAGATGCGTTCGGCATCCTCGGGCGCCACGCCGGCCCCCTCGTCGATGCAATCGATGCGCACGCGGCCGCCTTCACCGGACAGGGTAAACCGCACGGTGCCGCCTTCCGGGCTGAAGCGCACGGCATTCGACAGCAGGTTCGCCAGCACAGTTGCCAGCTTGTCGCGGTCGGCCTGCACGATCAAGGATTCGCCCTGCACCTCGACCGTCAAACGGCGCGCCAGCCATTGCAGGCGCTGCCCGGCCACCACATCTTGCAGCAAGACCAGCAAGTCCACCTTGCTGTGCGCCAGATGCTGGGCGTCAAAGGCGGCGGTATTGTAGCGCAGCAAGTCTTCGATCTGGGTTTGCAGCGAGGCCGTGTTTTGCTGCAGGATGCCGGCGATTTCGCGCTGGCTGTCGCTGAGCTTGCCGGCCACCTCGTCTTCCAGCAGGGCCACGCCTTCGCGCAGGGCCGCCAGCGGCGTCTTCAGCTCATGCGAGATGTGGCGCAGAAAACGTTCCTTGTCGGCATCGAGATCCGCCAGGCGCTGGCGCAGCCAGTCCAGCTGCTGGCCCAGGCGGCGCGTGTCGGCCGGGCCGCCGACGACGATGGGCTGGTCGTAGCGCTTGTCGCCCAGGCGCTCGATGGCCGTCTCGATGCGGCGCAGCGGGCGCGAGAGTAAAAAGCCGAAGCAGGTGGCCAGCAAGGCCGCCAGCAGCACGGCGCCGCCCACCAGCAGGCCCAGCAGGCGGCGCTGGCGTTCCAGCTCGGCCAGCAGGGCGTCGTTGCGGCTGCCGATTTCCGTCTTGCTTTCGCGCGCCAGGCTGTCATTGATCTGCGTCATGCGGGCAAACGCGCGGTACACGACGGCGTGGCCATCGCGCTTGCGGCGTTTACCCGCTTGCAAGACTTCCCACGCCGCTTGCGCCTGCACCGTCCACTCGTCGGCCAGCTGGGGGGCGAACTCGGGCGTGGCGCGGTTCAGCACTTGCAGCGCCGCCGCCGCTTCGTTGCGCGCCGCCGCGTAGCGCTCGCGGAAGACGGGGTCGTCCAGCACGAGGAATTGGCGCGCGCTGCGCTCCATGGCCAGGGTGCGTTCAGACAGGCGCTGCGACTGTTCCGTCAGGGCAATCGCCTGCGCCGCCGTCTCGCGCCCCAGGCGCGCCAGGTGCTCCAGGGTCAGCAAGGCTTGCACGGAAGTGGCCGTCAAAATGCCCGTCGTCAAAATGAAGGCGGCAAATAACAGTTGGCGAAAAGAAAGTCTGGACAAGGTGCGGCCTTCGCTACAGTCTGGTAAAAAACGCATGGTACGCGAAGCGCCGATTCGCAGACGCCAGCCACCCTGAAATGGCAAATTTGGCAACACTGTGGCTTTTCCGGCCGCCGGCAAGTCCCCGTCGGCGGCGCACGAATACTCCTAGTACAATAGGGAAAAACTTCACACAGGCATCAAAGTGGCCGCCGGCCCTGGCAATACGCCGCTTTGCCCCCAGATGTGATGCACGTCCACCGACCATCCGAACCATCTACCGCAGAGATCCCATACCGCATGAGCACATTTGAAAAAGTCAGCAGCAACTTCATTCCAGTCTTGCAGGCAACCATCGAGCAATATGTCGAGCCAGCAACGGGCATGCGCCATATCCACATGCATACCGAGCAGGCTGAAATGGTGTTCCTGGTGGCCTTTCCCACTGTGCCGGAAGTGAGCGACGGGCGCGCCCACATTCTGGAACACCTGGCCTTGTGCGGCTCGGCCCGCTACCCGGTGCGCGACCCGTTCTTCTCGATGCTGCGCCGCTCGACGGCCACCTTCATGAATGCGATGACCTACCCGGACCGCACCGTGTACCCGTTCGCCAGCACCGACCGCAAGGATTTCTTCAACCTGCTCGACGTGTACCTGGACGCGGCCTTCTTCCCGAATCTCGATTACCTGAATTTCCGCCAGGAAGGCTGGCGCCACGCATTCGAAGGCGACAAGCTGGTGTACCAGGGCATCGTCTTCAATGAAATGAAGGGCGCCTTCAACAGCCCCATGCGCGCGCTCGACAGCGGCATCGCCAGCGCCTTGCTCAAGGGCACGACGTACGAAGTGGAATCGGGCGGCGATCCGCTGAATATCCCCGAGCTGACGCACGATATGCTGAAAGAATTCCACGCCAGCCACTATCACCCTTCGCAAGCCGTGATCATGACCTCCGGCAATATCGAAGCGTCGGCCGTGCAGGAACAAGTCGCCGAGCGCGTGCTGTCCAAGCTCAGCGGTTTCAGCCCGCGCCGCCTGCCGCAGCTGGCGCCCGCGTGGACGGCGCCGCAGGAAAATGTGGTGAAAATTCCGTCGCAGGAAGCGCGCGACGATGAATTCGGCCTGCAATTTGCCTGGCTGATGGGCGAGTCGAGCGACCCCATCGCCTACTACCACGCGCATTTGCTGTCGCACGGCTTGCTGGGCGAATCGTCGGCGCCCGTCATGCGCGCCATGGAATCGGCCGGCTATGGCCGCCCATCGGACATGAATGGCCGCGACGCGGGCATCCGCCAGATGGTGTTCCACATCGGCATGGAAGGCTTGACGCAGGAACAGATCGCCGATGCGCACCAGCGCATCTGGACGGCCCTGGAAGAAACGGCGGAAGAGGGCATTCCCGCCGCCGTGCTGCACGCGGCCTTGCGCGATATCAAATACAGCCAGCGCGAAATCAGCAGCGGCCGCATGCCTTACGGCTTGGGCCGTTTGCTGCACGCCTTGCCGCTGGCCATGTACGACGGCAACGTGATGGATGCCTTCGACAATGCGGCGATTTTGGAAACGCTGGAGCAGCAGATCGAAGACCCGGCCTTCTTCAAGCAGCTGGTGCGCGAACTGATCGCCAATCCTACCCGCTTGACGACGCACGTGGTGCCCGATGCCGCCTATTTCACGGACCGCGCCGCGCAGGAAGACGCCAGGCTTGCCGCCCTGCAGGCAAAGCTGACGGATGCCGAGCGCGAGCACATCGTCGCCGAGTCGGCCGCGCTGGAAGCGCATCAGCAACTGCCATCGAATTCGGAAGTGCTGCCGCGCATCCGCCCGGGCGACGTCAGCGCCGCGCCGCGCCCGGCGCTGCCGATTCCGCCCGCCGTCGACGGCGCCGTGGCGTTCAGTATTGCCTCGAACGGCATCAGCTATGCCAACGTGCTGTACGACGTGTCGAGCCTGCCGGAAGCGTCGTGGCCATGGCTGCGCCTGTACACGGACCTGGCGCCGGAACTGGGCGTGGGCGACATGTCGTTCGATGACGCCAGCGCCTGGCGCCAGAGCATGGTGCCCTCGTTCCACATCGGCCTGGAAGCCATTCCCCGCCCGCAACAAGCGATGCGCGTGGAATTGTCGTTCTCGGCCAGCGGCTTGCGCGAAGAACATGCAGCGATCGCCGCCGTGCTGTCGGCCTGGATCGCCAAGCCACGCTTCGATGAAGAAGAGCGCCTGGCTTTCCTGATCGAAAGCCTGGTGCAGGACAAATTGAGCAGCCTGGCCGAATCGGGCAACCGCTACGCCATGCTGGCCTCGGCGGCACCGCTGTCACCGACGCGCCGCTTCGACGACATCGTCGGCGGCCCGGCAGCCTTGCCGTTCTACCGCCGTTTGCAGCAGCTGAGCAAGACGTCCGAGGGCTTGCAGGAAATCGCGCGCGAACTCGACACCCTGCACGCGCACATCATCGCCCAGCCGCCGACCGTGCTGTGCGCTGGCCTGGAACAGGATGGCATCATCCTGGCCCGTTTGCTGGAATTGCCGGCCGCCAGCAAAGATGCGGCCGCGCCAGCCGTTGCCGCCGCACCTGCCGCCTTGCCGCTGGCCAACACGGCCCTGCATGCGACGAGCCAGATCAACCATTGCTTCGTGTCCTGGGCCGTGCCCGGCGTGCACAATCCGGACGCTGCCGCCCTGGCCGTGGCCGCCGAACTGATGACCAACCAGGTGCTGCATACGGCCCTGCGCGAAAAAGGCGGTGCGTATGGCGGCAGCGCCAGCTATGCGGCCGGCGCCGGCACGTTCACGCTGAGCTCCTACCGCGATCCGCGCCTGGCCGGCACGTTCGCCGACTTCGGCACGACGCTGGACCAGATCCTCGATGGCGATTTCTCGCAGGAACAAGTGGAAGAAGCCATCATCTGCGTCATCAAGGGCCTCGACAAGCCGCATTCGCCGTACGCGGAAGCGCTGACGGCGTGGAACATGCAGCAGCGGGGCACGACGGAAGCCGTGCGCCAGCAGTTCCGCACCGGCGTGCTAAATTGCACCTTGAGCCAGATCAAGGACGTGACGCGCACCTGGCTGAAAAACGGCCAGCAAAGCCGCGCCGCGTTTGCGGGCAACACGACGCAAGACCTGGCCGGGCTGGAAGTGGTCGATTTGCTGGCGCTGGCCAGCTAAGCACGCTGTACCGGATTCAATACCGCAACTATTGCGGTATTGAATTCGCTTCCATGTACATCAATTCCCATTGATGCCCATCGAGGTCCTGGAAACTGTGGCCATACATGAAGCCGAAATCGATCGGCTCCTTGTAGATGCTGCCGCCCGCCTGCACGGCTTTCGCCACCAGCTCATCGACTTCGCCCCGGCTCTCGGCCGACAAACACACGAGCACTTCCGTCGCCACCGTGGTATCGCACAGCTGCTTGGGCGTGAATTGCTTGAATTTGTCGTGCGTCAATAACATCACGAAGATATCGTCGGCGACGATCATGCACGTCGCCGTTTCATCCGTGAAATGGGCATTGAAACTGAAGCCCAGCGCCGTGAAAAACGCCACGGAACGTTCGAGCGACTGGACGGGCAGATTGACAAAGATTTTGCGGGCCATCATGTCTCCTTGTAGGTCGTATGAGTACATCGTGCCCGCCGATTCTACACCGGCTTTTTACCCGCCCGCGCGTCCCACGGTCTTCGGCGCGTAGCCGAAATGGCGGCTGAAGGCGGCGCTGAAATTGGCCGGATGCCGATAACCGGTCTGCCAGCCCGCCTGCGCCACCTGGCAACCATTTTCCAACAGTAACTTTGCCCGCTGCATGCGCAGCGCCAGCAGGGTGCGCTGGGGGCTGTCGTTGTAGCGGTAGCGCCATCCCTGCTTGAGCTTGAACAAGCTCAGGCCCGCCTGCGCACACAGGTAATCGAGCGTGAGTGCCTGCGCCATCTGCTCCTGCATCAGCGCGTGGACGCGCTCCAATTTGATGATGTCGGCCTCGGACCAGCGCGGCACAAGAACGGGCGCCGGCCGCAGTCCTCGCAACTGTTCCGCCAGGATACTCAGCACGCCGATATGCACGGCCAGCGGGTCCGTCGCGCGCAGCAGGGCGCGCGCGTGCTGGGCGACAGCTGCCGTGGTGGCCGCATGCGCCAGCTGGCGCGCGCCGCCGTGGGGCAGCAGGGATGCCAAGCCCTCGGGCCAGTAGCGCGCCAGCGCATCCTCGTCGACCAGCACGCGCAATTGCGCCGCCCGTTGCTGCGCCTCGAAACGGCGCTCGCCGCTGACGTGGTGAAACGCCGTCATCGTCGTGTGGCCGCCCTGGAAACGCAATTGCCCGCCATCGCGCGTGGCGTAGGCGGACGCGCCTTCCAGGCCGATGGTAATGACCATGCCGCCCGCGTCGTCATGCTGCGATTGCTCGACGAGCGCCAGGCGCGGGCGGTAATCGGAATGCACGAGCAGCACGCCCTGGTCGACTTGCCGCTGGTCGGCGCGGCACTCTTTCAACCCCGGGTCCAGCTGGCGCCGCACCCAGCCTGCCGCTGCCCTGTCCTGTTCCATCATCGCTCCTCCCCGTTTTCCCGCGCGCCGTCCCGCATACGAAAAACGCCGCCGCGCATACAAATGCAAATGATAATTATTCTCATTGTTACATAAAATGACGTTGATGCCCACTTCGCCGAAAGGAAGATCATGTCATTCGATACGCAACACGCTTTGCAGCCGTACTGGGACCTGGCCGTCGCCCCCGTCCAGGCCGATGGACTGGCCGCCGCCCTGGAACTGGGTATTTTCGAGGTGCTGGCCACGCCGCACACGGCGGCGCAACTGGCCGAGGCCCTGTCGCTGCATGCGCCGCACACGGCCCTGCTGCTGGAATTGCTCTGGAGCATGCAAGTGCTGCAGCGCGACGGGGCCGACGCGGGTGCAGATGCAAGCGATCAGCGCTACCGCTGCGCGGCGGCCACCGTGCAGTATTTCTGCCGCGACTCCGTGGCCTTTTGCGGCGACGCCTGGCTGTACCGGCTGCACGCGCTGCGCCATTTCGCCACGCAATTGCACACGCTGGTGCGCGACGGCGGAAAAGCGGCGCCGTACAGCACGGCGAGCGGGGTCAACTGGGCCGCCGCCGCGCAGCAGCAGATCGGCCAGGAGCAACGCGCCGTCACCATGCGCGCCGCCCTGTCCGTGATGCAGCGCATCGCGCCGTTTGCGGACGGCAACACGCCGCTGCGCCTGCTCGACGCGGGCGGCGGCCCGGGCTGGGTGGCCATTGCGCTGGCGCAAGCCCATGCGGGCGTGCAGGGCTGCGTTTTCGACTGGCCGGAAACGGTGGCCGTGGCGGCCGCGAACATCGCCCATGCGCAACTATCTGAGCGCCTGGAGACCCTGGGCGGCGACCTGGACTGCGACGACATCGGCAGCGGTTACGACCTCATCTGGTGCTCGTCCGTGCTGCATTTCGTGCCTGACATGGCGGCGGCCTTGCGCAAGATGCAGGCGGCATTAAAACCCGGTGGCGTGCTCGTCTGCGTGCAGGCGGAAATCGCCCCGGCAGCCGGCGACGCGGCGCGCGTGCTGCCGTATTACTTGCCGATGCGCATGCTGGGCCGCGCCGTCACGCGCCAGGGAGAACTGGCGCAGCTGCTGCGCGACACGGGCTGGCGGCAAGTGGAACAATACAGTGCCAGCGATTTCCCCATGGCGCCCGTGCAAGTGCTGATTGCTCGCGCCTAACAATTATCATTTAATAATTATCTTTTTTATAGCAAAAGGGGACGCAAATGCGCTAAGCTGTGCCGGCATTGATCGATGTCATCCGCAGCACTGTGCTGCCTTCACAGGGAACCCATCATGAGTCAAGCTATTGCAGGGAAAGTCGTCGTCATCACCGGTGCCAGCAGCGGCCTGGGCGAAGCCACCGCGCGCCATCTGGCCGCATTGGGCGCCTGCGTCGTACTCGGTGCGCGCCGCATGGATTTGCTCAATGCCATCGCCGAGGAAATCACGGCGGCCGGCGGCCAGGCCGCCATTGCCCGGACCGACGTCACCCGGCCCGAGGATCTGCAGCGCCTGGTCGAAACGGCCCTGGCCGTGTTCGGCAAAGTCGACGTGCTGATCAACAATGCGGGACTGATGGCCATCGCGCCGATGAGCGCCTTGAAAGTCGACGAGTGGAACAGCATGATCGATATCAACATCAAAGGCGTACTGAACGGCATCGCCGCCGTCCTGCCATATTTTCAGGCGCAAAACAGCGGCCACTTCATCAATATCTCGTCGGTGGCGGGACAAAAAGTCTTCAGCCCCGGCGGCACCGTCTACAGCGGCACCAAGTTTGCCGTCAGCGCCATTTCGGAAGGCTTGCGCCACGAGCTGGCGGCCAGCGGCGGCACCATCCGCACCACCGTCATTTTGCCAGGCGCCGTGGATACGGAGTTGAGCCAGGGCAGCAGCCACGCCGACAGCGCCAAGGCCGTCAAAGAGTTCTATCAGATCGCCATTCCCGCCGCGTCGGTGGCACGCGCCATCGCGTATGCGATCGAGCAGCCGGCCGACGTGGATATCAATGAAATCGTGCTGCGCCCGACGGCGCAGGCGTTTTAAGCGGCATCCTGTTGCAGCGACTCGATGATCAGGGCCGCCAGGCGCTCGACGGGCGGCCTGGACACGCTTGAGGCGCGCAGCAGTTCCAGCGACAGCGGGGGCAGGGCGGGCAAGCCTGCTTCCACGTGATCGAGCGCGCGCACGGTCGAGGGCAAGCCCAGGCCCGTGCGCACCGTCACGCCCAACCCGGCGGCGGCCGCCGCCCATAGTCCCGCCAGGCTGGGACTGGTAAACGCTGTGCGCCAGGCGATGCCGGCCCCATCGAGCGCCTGCGTGGCGCAGCGCTGGAACAGGCATTCGCGGTCGAACGTAATGAGCGGCAACGGCTCGCCCGACCCGGGCCGCCAGGCCAGGCTGGACGAGGCGATCCAGCGCATGGACGGTTGGGCAATATGCTGGCGCTGCAGCGGCGGATAGGCGGCCACGTCGGCGATGCAGGCGCCGCCCCACAGCAGGGCCAGGTCCAGCTGGCCCATGGCCAGCCCTTCCATCAGGGCCGTGTTGCGCGCCACGTGCGCTTCGATGCGCACTTTCGGATGCGCGCGGGCAAAACGCCCCAGCACGTCGGGCAGCAAGGCTTCGCCAAAATCTTCCTGCAAGCCGAGCCTGATCCAGCCTTCCAGTTCCGCGCCGCGCAAGGCAACGGCCGCCTCGTCATTGAGTTCCAGCAACCGGCGCGCATAGCCGAGCAGCACTTCGCCGGCCGGCGTCAGCGCCAGCCCCCGGCCATCCTTGCGGAACAGGGGCATGCCCGCCTGCTCCTCGAGTTTTTTCAGCTGCGCGCTGACGGCCGAGGTGGAGCGGCCCACCTTGTCGGCCGCGCGGGCAAAGCTGCCCAGCTCGATGCCGGCCACATAGCTGCGCAAGAAGGCGATGTCGAAATTGAGCTGGTGCATGGCGTGATGTTAATCGTCCTGTTTTATGGGATGGTTCAGCGTAAATTATCTGATATTCAGAATGATCGTAGCGCGCCACACTGCCAGGGTCAACCACTATCCTCTCCCTGCCATGACTACCAGCTGCCAAGCCATTCCTGTTCCTGTCCCCGTCACCGCGCCCGCGCCGGGCGACGCCCACCGCTGGAAAGTGCTGGCCGTCGGCGTGGCGGCCAACGCCAGTTTTTCCGCCGCCGCCAACGGCATGCCCACGACGGCCATCTGGCTGCGCAGCGGCTATCACCTGAGCAATACCGAACTGGGCGTGGCGCTGGGCGCCATGGGCCTGGGCGTGGCCCTGACCGAATTGCCATGGGGCATGGCCACCGACCGCTGGGGCGACCGGCCCGTGCTGCTGACGGGCTTGCTGGGCACCATGCTGGCGCTGCTGGTCCTGCTGCTGTGGATGACGCCCGCTGGCGGGTCCGTGCCGCCGTTATGGGCGCTGGCGGCCGGGCTGGCGGCAGTCGGCGTGCTGGGCGGCAGCGTGAACGGCGCCAGCGGCCGCGCCGTGATGCGCTGGTTCGGCGCGGGCGAACGGGGTTTCGCCATGAGCATCCGCCAGACGGCCGTGCCGCTGGGCGGCGGCCTCGGCGCCCTGATTTTGCCCAGCCTGGCATCGCGCTACGGCTTTGTCCCCGTGTTTGGCGCCCTGGCCCTCGTATGCGGCCTGTCGGCGTTTTTGACGTGGCGCTGGATGCATGAGCCCGATTTCTCTGCCGAGGCCGCCACGGGGCCGCAGAACGCGCTGACGAGCCTGTTTGAGGTCAAGCCGCCACCGCCGTTGCAGAATCGCAAGGTCTGGCGCATGGTGGCCGCCATCGGCTTGCTGTGCGTGCCGCAGTTTGCCGTGCTCAGCTATGCCACCGTGTTCCTGCACGACCATGGCCGCCTGGGCCTGGCGGCCATCACGGCCGTGATGGTGGCCCTGCAAATGGGTGCCATGGTGATGCGCATCTGGAGCGGACGCCACACGGACCGCCACGCGAACCGGCCGAGCTACCTGCGCGGCTCGGCCCTGGTGGCGCTGGCGTCATTCATTTTGCTGGGATGCATCGCCTGGCTGCCGGCGCCGGGCTGGCTGCTGATGGCCTCCGTGGTGCTCGCCGGCATCGCCGTGTCCGCCTGGCATGGCGTGGCCTACACGGAACTGGCGACCCGCGCTGGCGCCGCCAATGCGGGCACGGCCCTGGGCATGGCGAACACGGCCGTCTACGTGGGGCTGTTCCTCACGCCGGTCACCCTGCCGCACGTGCTGGCGGCCAGCAGCTGGCCCGTCGTGTGGTGGCTGGCGGGGCTGGTGGCGCTGCTGACCTGGCCGCTGTTTCCGAAGGATTAGGACAGCACCGTGATCCGATAGACGCAGCGCATCGCATTGGCCAGCACGTGCTGTTCGCGCACGATGCTGGCGCTTGGCCCCACCACTTCCTGGAACAGCTGCAGTTCGGAGCGGCAAAAGCCCTGGCAGGTGCGCGCGGCGGCGCAGATGGGGCAGTGGTCTTCGATCAGCAGCCAGTCGTCGCCATCCGCTTCCACGCGCGCCATATAGCCCTCTTCATCACGCACGGCGGCCAGCTGCCGCAAGCGCGTGGGCAAGTCCGGCGCCGAGCATGCGAGCGCATACGCGCTGCGGCTTTCCTCTTCGCGCTGCGTGATCAATTTGTCCAGTCCCGCTTCGCCGAACAGCTGGCGCACCGAGCCGATCAGCTTGATCGTCAGCTGCGCATGCGTGTCGGGAAAGCGCGCATTGCCCGCTTCCGTCAAGACCCAGTTCTGGCGCGGCCGTCCGGCACCCGCCTGCGCTTCCTGGCGCCCCTCGATCAGGCCCGCCGCCACCAGCTTTTGCACTTGCTGGCGCGCCGCCTCGCCCGTCATGTCCAGGGTCTTGGCCAGGGTCGCCGTGGAGACGGGTCCCTTGGTCTTGATGAAATACAGGATGCGCTCCGTCGTTTGCGGCGCCTCGCTATTATCCAAACGTTTACTTGTGTAATTCATTTCGCTCAACTATCATGGGGCCAGTTAACCAACTAATTGCTTGCATAATAGGCCGGTAGCTCCCCGCTGTCGAGGAGTTTCCACGTCCGCATGCTGGCAAGGTACTCTTTTGACAGGATTTTCCCATGCAACTGTCTCACTCGATCTGGCTGTTTCACGCCATCCTCGCCACCGGCCTGGCCGCCTGGCTGACTTTGGCCGCCATCAACAACCTGCACGCCTTCCACGGCTCCGTCTGGGCCATCGGCAACACCATGCGCATGGACCCGCTGCGCCAGGACCCCACCATCCAGACGCCGCTGCTGCGCCGCGCCCTCACTTCCCTGCTGCTGCACCGCCTGGCCTTGTTCACGGTGCTGGCGCTGCAACTGCTGGCCGCCATCGCCGCCTGGACGGGCGTGGCGCTGTTGTTCGGCGGCGGCCTGGCCGCCGGCTTGCCCTGGCTGAACCTGGCCTTGTGCGCCATGGCCGCCTTTTTGCTGCTGATGCACCTGGGCGGCCTGTGGTTCGGCTACTGGATCGCGCAGGAAGGCTTGCAGACGACGCACCTGGTGCTGCTGCTGTGGACCATAGCCCTGTTTGTACTCTTCAACGCGCAGCGGACCTGACCAGCCTCCGCTGCGCCTCTTCTTTTTTCCCTTTTACTGCTGTAAAGGACTTCATCATGAACACGAAAATCGTCGGCGCCTCCGCGCTGGCCATCACCCTGGCCGTCGCGGGCGCCGCGCTGTATCCGCGCGCTGCATCACAAGCCGCTACGCATGCGGCCGATGCCGCCGCCTACCCCGCCACCAAGGTGGCGCTGGTGCCCGTCGTGCTGGGCACGCAAGAACGGTTTTTTGCCGGCGTGGGCGAACTGGAAGCGGCGCGGCAAGTACAGGTGGCGGCCGAAACGGGCGGCCGGATCACGCAGATCCGCTTCGAATCGGGCCAGCAGGTGGCCGCTGGCGCCGTGCTGGTACAGCTCAATGACGCCCAAGAACAGGCAATGCTGCTGCGCCAGCGCGCGCAGCTGAAAAACGCGGAAAGCAGCCATGCCCGCACGGCGCAGATGGTCAAGGACAAGGCGGCCACGCAGGAGCAGCTCGACACTGCCCTGGCCGCGCGCGACGCGGCCCTGGGCGACGTGCGCCAGACGGAGGCGCTGATCGCGCAAAAGACCATCCGCGCGCCGTTCGCGGGGCAGCTGGGCATCCGCAAGGTACACGCGGGGCAATACCTGAACGCGGCCGACACGGTGGCCAGCCTGATCGACACGAAATCCTTGCTGGTGAACTTCGCCCTCGATGAACAGAGCAGTGCCAAGCTGGCGCCGGGCCAGGCCGTGCAAGTGCTGGTGGACGCGTATCCTGGCGACGTTTTTACGGCGAAGATCAATGCCATCGACCCGCTGATCGCCCGCTCGCGCATGGTGCAGGTGCAGGCGGCGCTGACCAATCCGCGCGGCGCCCTGAAAGCGGGCATGTACGCGAACGTGCGGGTAGCCCGCGAGGCCGGGCAGCAGCTGACGGTGCCGGAAACGGCCGTGACTTACAGCGCGTATGGCGACACGGTGTTTGTGGCGCAGCAGGAGGGCAAGCAGCCGCTGACCGTCAAGCGCGTGGGCGTGAAACTGGGCGAGCGGGCGGGGGGCCGCGTGGCCATTATCGACGGCTTGCGCGAAGGGCAGCGCGTGGTCGCCTCGGGCCAGCTGAAACTGGCCGACGGCATGGCCGTGCAAGCCGTGGCCAATACCCTGGACGAGGCGAAACGCGCCGCGCCCAAGGCCGGCTCGTAAAAGGAGCACACGATGAAATTTACCGATCTATTTGTACGCCGCCCCGTGCTGGCGCTGGTGATCAGCACCTTGATTCTGATGCTGGGCGTGATCGCCATCCTGCAGCTGCCGATCCGCCAGTATCCGATGCTCGAATCATCGACCATCACCGTGAAAACCACGTATCCGGGCGCCTCGGCGGAACTGATGCAGGGGTTTGTCACGCAGCCGATTGCGCAAGCCGTGTCGTCGGTGGAAGGCATCGATTACCTGACATCGTCGTCGGTGCAGGGCAGCAGCACGGTCACCGTGCGTATGGAACTGAACCGCGATTCCACGCAAGCGTTGACGGAAGTCATGGCCAAGGTCAACCAGGTGCGCTATAAATTGCCTGAAGGCGCTTTTGACCCCGTGATCGAGCGTTCGGCCGGCGATTCCTCGGCCGTCGCCTACGTGGGCTTTGCCAGCGAGAGCGTCTCGGCGCCCGCGCTGACCGATTACCTGGCGCGCGTGGTGCAGCCGATGTTCGCCACCATCGACGGCGTGGCCAAGGTCGACGTGTATGGCGGCCAGCAGCTGGCCATGCGTTTGTGGATCGACCCGGCGAAACTGGCGGCGCGCGGCCTGACGGCGGCCGACGTGGCCGACGCCGTGCGGCGCAACAACTACCAGGCGGCACCGGGCAAGGTGAAGGGGCAGTTCGTCGTCTCCAACATCAGCGTCAACACGGACCTGACCAGCGTGGAACAATTCCGCGACATGGTCATCACCAAGGGCGGCGATGCAAAGGACGGCGCGGCCCTCGTGCGGCTGAAGGACGTGGGCACGGTGGAACTGGGCGCGGCCGCCACGGAAACGAGCGGCATCATGGATGGCGTGCCGGCCGTGTACCTTGGCCTGTCGCCCACGCCGGGCGGCAACCCGCTGGTGATCGTCGACGGCATCAAAAAACTGCTGCCCGAGATCCAGAAAACCCTGCCGCCGGGCGTGAAAGTGGAGCTGGCGTTCGAGACGGCGCGCTTCATCCAGTCGTCCATCGAGGAGGTGGCGCACACCTTGCTCGAAGCATTACTCATCGTCGTCATCGTCATCTATCTGTGCATGGGTTCCCTGCGCTCCGTGCTGATTCCCGTCGTGACGATACCGCTGTCGATGCTGGGCGCGGCGGCGCTGATGCTGGCCTTCGGCTTCAGCATCAATCTGCTCACTTTGCTGGCGATGGTGCTGGCCGTGGGACTGGTGGTCGACGACGCCATCGTCGTGGTGGAAAACGTGCACCGGCATATCGAGGAAGGCAAGACGCCCGTGGCGGCCGCGCTGGTCGGTGCGCGCGAAGTGGCCGGCCCCGTGATCGCCATGACGATCACGCTGGCGGCCGTGTATGCGCCGATCGGCATGATGGGGGGTCTCACGGGCGCGCTGTTCAAGGAATTCGCGCTGACCCTGGCCGGCGCCGTGGTGGTGTCGGGCGTGGTGGCGCTGACCTTGTCGCCCGTGATGAGCTCATTGCTGCTGCAGCCGAAACAGTCGGAAGGGCGCATGGCGCGCGCCGCCGAGCATTTCTTCGAGGGTTTAACCTCGCGCTATGCGCGCCTGCTGGACCGCTCCTTGCACCACCGCTGGCTGAGCGCCGGTTTCGCCGCGCTGGTGATGGTGAGTCTGCCGTTTTTGTACCTGCTGCCGCAGCGCGAACTGGCGCCGGCGGAAGACCAGGCCAGCGTCTTGACGGCGATCAAGGCGCCGCAGCACGCCAACCTCGATTACGTCGAACGTTTTTCCTACAAGCTCGATGACATCTACAAGAACATCCCCGAAACGGATTCGCGCTGGATCATCAACGGCGGCGAAGGTCCGGCGTCGAGCATCGGCGGCATCAACCTGACGCCGTGGGCCGAACGCGCGCGCAACGCGGCCGTCATCCAGGCCGAACTCCAGCACGCCGTGGGCGACGTGGAAGGCACCAGCATCTTCGCCTTCCAGCTGGCGCCCCTGCCAGGATCGAGCGGCGGCTTGCCCGTGCAGATGGTCTTGCGCAGCGCGCAGGATTACGCCACCCTGTTCCGCACCATGGAAGACGTCAAGCAGCGCGCGCGCGACAGCGGCCTGTTTGCCGTCGTCGACAGCGACCTCGATTACAACAACCCCGTGGTCAAAGTGCGCGTGGACCGCTCGAAAGCCAACAGCCTGGGCATCCGCATGCAGGACATCGGCGAATCGCTGGCCGTGCTGGTGGGCGAGAATTATCTGAACCGCTTCGGCATGGATGGCCGCGCCTATGACGTCATCGCGCAAAGCCCGCGCGAACAGCGACTCACGGCGCAAGCCCTGACGCAGCAGTACGTGCGCGCCGACGATGGCAGCCTGCTGCCGCTGTCCGCCGTCGTCTCGGTAACGGAACAGATCGAGCCGAACATGCTGACGCAGTTCAACCAGCAGAATGCGGCCACCTTCCAGGGCGTGCCGGCGCCGGGCGTGACCCTGGGCGACGCCGTCGCCTTCCTCGATGGCGTGGCCAAGACCCTGCCGCCCGGCTTCAGCTACGACTGGCAATCGGACGCGCGCCAGTTCGCCACGGAGGGCAATGCCCTGCTGCTGGCCTTCCTGGCGGCCGTCGTCGTCATCTACCTGGTGCTGGCGGCGCAGTACGAAAGCCTGACGGACCCTTTGATCATCCTGATCACGGTACCGCTGTCGATTTGCGGCGCACTGATTCCGCTGGCGCTGGGCTACGCCACCGTCAACATCTACACGCAAATCGGCCTCGTGACCCTGATCGGCTTGATCAGCAAGCACGGCATCCTGATGGTGGAGTTTGCCAACGAATTGCAGGTGCATGAACGGCTCGACCGCATCACGGCCATCCGCAAGGCGGCGCAGATCCGCTTGCGCCCGATTCTGATGACGACGGCCGCCATGGTGGTGGGCCTGGTGCCGCTGCTGTTCGCCTCGGGCGCGGGCGCCAACAGCCGCTTCGGCCTCGGTGTGGTGATCGTCTCGGGCATGTTGATCGGCACCTTCTTTACCCTGTTCGTGCTGCCCACCGTGTACACCTTTCTGGCCCGCCGCCACACGGCCGACCATGCCACGCCGCGCGCCCGCGATTTGTCGCAGGCGCTGAAGGAATCCCCATGAAAAATTACCGCTATCTCGTCGTCCTTTTCCCCGTGCTGGCCGGCTGCGCCGTCAGCCCCGCTTATGTCACGCCGGGCACGCCCGCCATCGCCCTGGCCAGCCCCCAGCAAGCGCAGTTTGCGCCAGCTCAAACGGCGGCCAAGGATGCCGCCTGGTGGACGTTTTTCGACGATGCGCGGCTGTCGCAGCTGATCGCCAGCGCCCTCGAACACAACCTTGATATCGCGCAAGCGCAAGCGAATCTGCTGGCCGCGCGCGCCATCTTCGACGAGCGCCGCCTCGATGAACTACCTGCCGTCACGGGCCAGGCTGGGTGGCAGCGCACGGTGCAGCAAGACACTCCCGGTAGCCGCGCCGCCAGCACGAATACGCGCGTGGGATTCGACGCGCAATGGGAGATCGACCTGTTCGGCCGCCTGGCGCATATTTCCCGCTCGGCGCAGGCGCGCGCCGACGCCGCGCAGGCGGACTTGCGGCAAGTGCAGCTGACGATCGCCGCCGAGGTGGCGCGCAATTACTACGAGGCGCTGGGCTACCAGCAAAACCTGGCGCTGACGCAGGCGCAGATACAGAGCTGGCGCGATACGGTGGCATTGACCGACGCGCGCATCCGCGCCGGCAGCGGCTTGCCGGAAGAACGCCACAACGCGCTGGCCAACCTGGCGCGCAGCGAGGCGGCCTTGCCGCCCCTGCAGGCGGGGTTACGGCAGGCGCAGTACCGGCTCGATGTGCTGAGCGGGCAAGCGCCTGGCGCCATCGCGCTGGCGACCACACCGCGCCAGCAGGCGCCGCTGGCGGGCCAGCTGCCCCTCGGTGACGTGAACCGGCTGATCAAGCAGCGGCCCGACGTGGTGCGCGCCGAGCGCCTGCTGGCCGCCTCCAGCGAAGACGTGGGTGCCGCCACGGCCGACCTGTATCCGCGCCTGAGCCTGGGCGGCTTTTTAGGCTTCTTCGCCCTGCGCGGCAGCGGTGTGTTCGACGGCGGCGCGCGCGCCTTTGAGGTGGCTCCCTCCGTCAGCTATCCGGCCTTCCGCCTGGGCAGCGTGAAGGCGCGCTTGCGCGGCACCCAGGCCGAGGCGCAGGGCGCGCTGGCGCGCTATGAGCAGACGATGTTATTGGCGCAGGAAGACGTGGAAAATGCCGTCACGCAGCTGGCGGAAAACCAGACGCGCTTGGCCTCCCTGCTGGAATCGGCGCGCCATGGCAACGCGGCCCTCGGCATCGCCACGACGCGCTACCAGGGCGGTGCCGGCAGCTATCAGGCCGTGCTGGAAAACCAGCGCGCCTTGTTCGATATCCGGCGCGAAGCGCTGCAGGCGGAAACGGCGTCCTACATCGATGCGATCGCCCTGTACAAGGCGCTGGGATGGGGGCAAACTATGTAGCATTTTTCGATCAGGAGGAAATGCGATGTTCACGCAAGGCAGCTGGCACAATCCACCGGAAAACTGGTCCGCCGACGGCGCGCAATTGCGCGTGACGACGGATGCGAACACGGATTTCTGGCGCAAGACCTCGTATGGTTTTATCCGCGACAGCGGCCACTTTTTCGGCACGGAAGTCGACGGCGATTTCACGGCGCAGCTGCACGTGGCGGCGCAGTATTCCGCGCTGTATGACCAGGCCGGCATGATGGTGCGCATCGACGAGCAGAACTGGATCAAATGCGGCGTCGAATTTTCCGACGGCCAGCTGTTATTGAGCTCCGTATTGACGCAGGACAAATCCGACTGGGCCGTCAGCATCGCCCCGGCCATGCCCGATGGTTTCTGGCTGCGCGTGACGGTGGCGCAAGGCGTGATCCGCGTCCAGTATTCGACCGATGGCCAGCGCTGGCCGCTGCTGCGCCTGGCGCCATTTCCCGAGGCCGGCAGCTACCGCGTCGGACCCATGTGCTGCACGCCGGAACGGGGTGGCCTGGAGGTGGCGTTTTCCCGGTTTTCCATCGCTCCGGCGCAGCAAAAAGGCTTGCATGATTTGAGTTAAATTAAACCACCCACGTTTCGTGCAGATGGCGCCACAGCAGGCTGCCATCCGGTGTTTTGTCATACACGACGGTCGACAACCGCTCGGTGTTTTCTGCGCCGGGCATGGCTTGGAACTCGCGGTAAGAGACGGTAGCGCCGGCAGCGCTTTCCTGTATCAGAACGAGATCCGAAATGCGCATCTGCAAGCCCGGACGGCTGCCGCCGGCGGCGCGGAAAAACGCCGCCAGGCCGGCGCCATCGAGCTGCTTGCCGCACGGCGCCACCATCGTGAAACCGGGCGAAAAACGCGCGAGCAAACCGGCGCAATGTTCGGGTGCCGTGGCTTCGCCGGCGAGCCACTCGCGGATCAGCACATGCGTGGATAAGACGTCGTCAAAATAAGGATTTGTAGCGTTCATTTTTTGCTTGCTCCATGGTGATGTAAAAGGTCGAGAACGGCGCGGTTGTCGATGCGCAGGCACAGCGCCAGCGGCAGCACGCACGAGACGGCGGCCAGGGCAAAACACCAGTGAAACACCTGTGCCGCGCGCGCATGCTGGGCGGGGTCGTCCAGCGTCGAAATTCCCTGCGCCGCCAGCAAGCCGTTGAGCAGTACGCTCAGCAGCGCCACGCCCAGGCAAAAGCCCAGCTGGCGGTTGATATTCCACACGGCGCTGGCCTGGCTCAGCTGCCCATCCGGCGTGCGCAAAAACGCCGTGCTTTGCGCCGTGCTGCTGCACAAGCCGCCGCCAAAACCCATGACGGCATACGCGCCGGCCAGCCAGAACAATTGACCCGCCGAGTCCACCCGCAGCAGCATCAGCATGCCCGCCGCCTGCAGCAGCGCGCCAGCGATGAACAGCGGCTGCGGCCCCACGCGGCGATAGCTTTTGCCCGTGAGCGAAATGGCGCCAAACGAGGCCAGCGCCCACGGCAGCATCAGCGCGCCCGCCGTCGATGCCGGCATGCCCAGCACGCCCTGCAAATACAGCATGGCCAGCAGGCTCACGCCCATGAAGATGCCCGGCACCAGCAGATACATCAGCATGGCAATGCGCAGCAGCGGCTCGGCGGCCAGGCGCAGGTTGAGCAGCGGCGTGGACTTGCGCAGCGCGCCGCGCACATAGCCCCAGGCGCAGGCGGCGCCCAGCGCCAGCACGCCGGCGCCGGCCAGCAGCTCGCCCGGCGTGCCGAGCATGGTCAAGCCAAGCAACAGCAGCAAAATCGCCGTGCTGCCCGCCAGCAGGCCGCCCACGTCGAGGCGGGGGACGGCCGCGCGCGGTGCGTCGGGACGCAGCCAGCAGGCGGCCAGCAACAGCGCCAGCGCCGCGAACGGCACGTTCAAGTAAAAAATCCAGCGCCACGACAGGCTGTCGACGATGACGCCGCCCAGCGCGGGCGACAGGGCCGGCGCCAGCAAGCCCACCAGCATGATGACGGAGGACAGGCCAGGACGCTCGGCAGGCTGATACAGCTGGTAGGTCATGCTTTGCCCCAGCGGGATCAGCAAGCCGCCACCGAGGCCCTGCACGCAGCGCCAGGCGATCAGCGCCTCGATCGACGGCGCCAGGCCGGCGCCGATGCTCGCGCATAAAAAAGTTAGCAACGATGCCATGAACACGGTTTTGCTGCCATAATAGGCAGCCAGCCAGGCGCTGGCGGGGATGACGATGGTCAAGCCGAGGATGTAGGCGGTGCTGATCCAGGCCAGCTGCGCCACCGAGGCGTGCAGGGCATGGCCGATGTCGGGGTAGGCGACGCTGGTGATGAACATGTTGATCAGGTCGACGAAAAAACCCAGCAGATAGATGGCCGCCACCTTTTTGCGATAGTCCATGGTGCTCCGAATGGCAAACGGCCAGCTTAAGCTTTCATCGCCATTTGCGTAACGGGCCAGCCCCGATTACACTGTCAAATAAAATTTGACAAACCTCCGACACCCGCATGTTTACTTACTCTTATCATGATCAGTCTTGACCGCCTGGGTATTTTCATCGCCATCGTCGACGCCGGTTCGCTGACGGCGGCCGCCGCCGTGCTGGGCCAGAGCAAGGCCGTCGTCAGTTTTAATTTGAAACAGCTGGAGGCGGAGCTGGGCGTGTCGCTGCTCACGCGCAGCACGCGCAGTCTGGCGCTGACGGACGTGGGGCGGCGCTTTTACGAGGATTGCCAGCGCGTGCTCAGCGAAGCCCACGGCGCCATCGAGACGGCGCGCCAGGGCCAGCAAGGCTTGCGCGGCACCCTGCGCCTGACCACCACCGTCGAATACGGAAGCCGCACGGTGATTCCCGCGCTGATCGCCTTCGCCGCCGCCCACCCGCAGCTGCAGATCCAGCATTCGTCGTCGTCTTCGCACGAAGACCTGATCTCGGGCCGCTACGACCTGGCCATCCGCATGGGTTCCCTCAACGATTCGAGCTACCGCGCCGCGCTGATCGAGCCGTATGCCATCTGGCCCGTCGCCTCGCCCGCCTACCTGGCCAGCCTGCCCGGCAGGGACATCGCCACCTTGGACGACTTGCAGCGCGCGCGCTGGCTGGCGCACAGCCGCCTGGCCTCGCCGCTGCGCTGGGACGTGCACACGCCCGACGGCCCGGCCGCCTTTGCCGCGCAGGACGACGCCGCCATCCATTCCGACTCCGCCTCGGCCCTGCTGGGCTTTGCGCTGGGCGGCTGCGGCGTGGCCCTGCTGCCGCAGTGGCTGGTGGAAGGGGAGGTGCGCGCGGGACGCCTGCGCCGCCTGCTGCCCGGCGTCGTCTTCCCGGAGCAGGGCGTGTATGCCGTGTATCCGAACACCCAGCATATTGCGGAAAAGGTGCGCGCCTTTATCGACTTTTTGCGCGCGTTCGTGGGAACGCCGGGCTGAGGTTTCACTTCGTCAATACTTGATAAACACAACGATTTCCAAGGGGCAAACGGGCGCCCCTTTCGGTGTGCGCGGCCTACACTGAAAGGACGTTGTTCATCGAATGGAGACCATCATGGCACATACATTGGCAGCAGTTTTCGCCGTGCGCGACATGGCCGAGCGCGCCCGGCACGACCTGATCACGGCGGGCTTCCCCGGCGCCAGCATCCGCCTGCACGATGCGGGGAGCGACGACTTTTCCGCCACGGAAAATATCCGCCGCGACGACAGCGACAGCCTGCTCGACAGCATCAAGCATTTCTTTACGGACCTGTTCGGCAGCCATGCCGACCGCCACATCTATGCGGAAGCCGTGCGGCGCGGGCATGTCGTGCTGACGCTGGAGGGAGCGAGCGACGCCGATCTCCAGCGCGCCACCGACCTCGTCGAACGCTACGCACCGCTCGACATCGATGCGCATGCCGAGCACTGGCGCGCCGGCGGCTGGCAAGGCGCGCCGCAAGATGACAGCGCGCGGCGTCAGGGCGCCAGCATGCAGTCAAGCGCCCCATCGCAGCAGGGCACGCCCAGCGGCAACCTGAACGAAGCGGCGGCCGTATCGCAGCAATTTGCGGGCGGCATGGCCCCGCCGCCTTCCGGCACGGGCGCCAACGTGCGCCGCTATCCAGGCGCGGAGAACCTGCCCGGCACCAGCTACGACGACGAGCAGTACTACCGCAGCCACTGGAGCACCACCTATGTCGCCACCGGCGCGCGCTTCGAGGACTACGATCCCGCCTACCGCTATGGCCATTCGATGGCCAACAGCGACAGCTACCGGGGCCGCCCATGGGACGAGGTGGAAGCGGACCTGCGTTCCACGTGGGAGCACACGTATCCCCAGTCGGCGTGGGACAACTTCAAGGCGGCCATCAAGCATGGCTGGGAACGCGTGACGTCCTGACGCGCGCCGATAAGGTTGCTGCCCTCAGCGCCCCTCGTGCGTGAGCTTGAGGAAGTGGTTCAGGATGTGGAAGTGGTCTTCGAAGAATTGCTCTTCCATGGCCGGCAGCGAGGCCACGGGTACCCATTGCGCCAGCGCCGCATCGTCGGCCGCCGTCACGGCCGGCAGCTGGCGCGTCTTCAGGTCGAAATAATGCGCATGCGTGATGGTGCGCCCGCGCTGGCTGCGGTCCGGATGGTCGAACACGGCCACGCCGACCAGCGCCTCGACGAGGGTGGGCGCCAGCACGCCCAGCTGGGTCTCTTCCGCCAGCTCGCGCAGGGCGCCCTGCAGCAGGCGTTCGCGCGGCTCCAGGAAGCCGCCCGGCAAGGCCCACAGGCCCTTGCCCGGATAGCCGCCACGGCGCACCAGCAGCACGTGGCCGCCCGTCTGCACCAGCGCGTCCACGGTCGTGAAGATGGGCGGATACGGCGCCGTGCGCCAGCGCGCCTTGTAGGCTTCGATGGCGCGGTATTCCTGCACCAGCGGCGCGTACCACGGCAGCAAGGTCCACGCTTTGACATACTGGCCGATGGCCCCCGGCAGCAGCTGCGCCACGGCGCTCAGCGACACGTCGACGTCTTCCGCCTCGAACAGCACGTTGCGGATAGCCGTCGCGCCGATCGGTGCGCCGGGATCGATCTCCAGATTCAATAGCTGCCAATGCGGGAAGTGGTGCAGGTAATAGCTGGTGGCGTCCTTGAAGCAGGCCACCAGGGTGACGCGCTGCGCCGCGGGCACGGCGCCCGCCACGGCGCGCCGCACGGCATCGGCCCACAGGCCATCGTCGTAGTAATCGCGCACGGCCACGTAATGCACGCGCGCGCGCTGCGCCTCGGGTAACGTTGCGGCGATCATGGCGGCCCGCTCCTGCCACGTAAACGGGTTTTTGGGACTGCGCGCATGGAAGGCGGAACCGAGCACCACCACCACTTGCGCGGCCGTCGCCAGCGCCTTCTGCAGCAAGCCCGCATGGCCATTGTGAAAAGGCTGGAAGCGGCCGATCAGGATGGCCGCGTCGGCGGAATAGGATAAGGTCATGCGTCGTCTCCGGTGGGGTAGTGGGCGGCGATCGGCAATTGACGCCCGCTGCCAAAGGCGCGCGAACGCACGCGGATGATGGGCGCCGCCTGGCGCCGTTTGTACTCGCTGCGGGCGACCATGCCGAGGATGCGCGTCACGAGAACCCGCCCCTCGTCCGTCTCGCGCAGCTGGTCGACCAGGGTCAGCGCCTGCGCGCTTTCGGCCGCCGGCAAACGCCGTCCCTCGATATGCCACTTTAAAATTTCATCGAGCACCGGGTATGGCGGCAAGCTGTCCGTGTCGCGCTGGCCGGGCGCCAGTTCCGCCGACGGCGGTTTCTCGAGCACGGCGACGGGGATCAGTTCGCGCCCGGCGCTGGCGTTGAGGTGGCGCGACAGGGCGAAGACCTCGGTTTTATACAGGTCGCCGATCAAGCCCAGCCCCCCGTTCGTGTCGCCGTACAGGGTGCAGTAGCCCACCGAGATTTCGCTCTTGTTGCCGGTGGTGAGCAGCAGGGCGCCGAACGCGTTCGAGTACTCCATCAGGATCGTGCCGCGCACGCGCGCCTGCAGGTTTTCCAGCGGCAGCCCCTGCAGCTTGCCGTCGAAGGCCAGGGCATAGCCGGCTTCGTACTGCGCCACGATGTCGCGGATGGGATGCGTAGTCAGGGCGATGCCGAGGTTGGCGCACAGGGCGACGGAATCGGTGACGGAGCCGGCGCTGGAAAATACGGACGGCATGGTGATCGCCACCACATTGTCGGCACCGAGCGCCTCGACGGCCAGGGCCAGGGTCAGCGCCGAATCGATGCCGCCCGAGCAGCCGACGACGACTTTGCTAAAACGGCAGCGGCGCGCGTAGTCGCGCAAGCCGAGCACGATCTGGCGCCGCGCAAACTCCACGGCGGGGATACCGTCCGGGTCCGGCACGGGGAAGGGCTGGCCATCGGATTGCGCGAAACGCCCATCGGCAAAACGCAGCAATTGGAAAGCCTCGACGAAGCGGGCCGCCTCGAATTGCAGGCCGTCGCCGGGCGAGATGGCGAACGAGGCGCCGTCGAACACGAGCTGGTCCTGGCCGCCCACCTGGTTGACGAACAGCAGGGGCAGATTCACGCGCTGGCAGGCGGCGCCAAACACGGCGTGGCGCTGCGCGCGCTTGCCGATGTCGGACGGGCTGGCGTTGATGCTGACGACCAGGTCGGGACGCGCCGCGTGCAGGGCCTCAAACGGGTTGACGGCGTAGGCGCGGCCATCGTCGTTCCAGCCATCCTCGCAAATCATGAAGCCCACCTTGCAGCCGGCGATAGTCAAGGTGCAGGCGCCGGGTGGACCGGGCTCGAAATGGCGGCCCTCGTCGAAGATGCCATACGTCGGCAGCAGCTGCTTGTAGTATTCGGCGACGATATGCCCGTCGCGGATGGCCAGCAAGGCGTTGTACAGGGGCTTGCCGACGCCGGGATTCGGGCGCGCCGTGCCGATGACGGTGACGAGTTCCGGCCAGCGCGTCGATGCTTCCAGCAGCTGATTCAGTGCCTGCTGCAGGCCGCGCAGGAAGGCGGCATCCTCGAACAGGTCGCCCGGGTAATACGCGCACAGCGACAGTTCCGGGCATACGAGCAAGTCGGCCCCATCGCTGCTGGCGCGGGCCATGCGCGCGGTGATGGCGGCGACATTGGCGTCGAAGTCGCCCACGGTGGGGTTGAGCTGGGCAAGGGCGATGGTCAGCATGGCGATCCTTCAATTGGTTACGCATAATTGTGGCACTTGAGACCACTATCCTGCCTGAAAAATTTTCAGAGCGTACTGATGCAATCGTGCAAGCCTGCCGATCCTGCCGCTACAAAGTTTTGAGCCAGGCCCGCAAGCGGGTGCGCGCATTCGCATACGGCGACGACGTATTGAACTGGATCATGCGCCCCATCGTGTAATGCGTGTACCAGGGCTGGCCATACAATTGCGCGTCGTCATGGCTTTCAATCAGCGCCAGCAACTGGTTCTTCGCCTGTGCCAGACGCTGCAGCAAGTCGTCCATGCTGAGGTCAGCATAGTCGGCATAGAAGCGCTGCGCCAGAGCGCCGAGAGCGTTCCACGTGAAACCTTCGGCGGGAAAGGCGATATCCTCGATGCGTTTGCCCTCACGCAGCTGCGCATGCCAGTGCAAAACCAGCTCATTCCAGCCCACCAGGTAGGCGAGCAAATCGCACACGCTCATGCGCGTGCCTTTCACCTGTCCCTCCAGCACGGGATCGCGCGCCAAGGCCGGCGGCACGCGCGCCAGCTCCTGCGCCAGTTTCACGTACGTGGTGGTAATCGCCTCGACCAGTTCCTGCTTGCTGGTCGGGATCGCCATCACGCCGCCTTCACGACAGGCAAGCCGGCCGCCTGCCAGTCGTCGTAGCCGCTGCCGAGGCGGCGCGCAGGCAAGCCGTGCTGGCGCAGGGCCGCGACCGCCTGCA
The DNA here is from genome assembly GCF_059423585.1 of Janthinobacterium sp. GW460-12-1-14-LB5. Classification (NCBI taxonomy): domain Bacteria; kingdom Pseudomonadati; phylum Pseudomonadota; class Betaproteobacteria; order Burkholderiales; family Oxalobacteraceae; genus Janthinobacterium; species Janthinobacterium sp. GW460-12-1-14-LB5. The sequence continues at coordinate 105,285 of NZ_JBWKYD010000013.1, forward strand.
CGGACAGCACGCAATACGGGCCGCGGCAGTAGGCGGCGATCTCCGCGTTCGCGGGCAACTCGCCCAGGCGGCGCTGCAAGTCATCAAACGGAATATTGATCGCCCCGGGCAAGTGGCCGGCGGCAAATTCCTGCGCTGGCCGCACGTCGAGCACGGTGATGCTGGCTTCCTGCATGCGTTCCAGCAACTCATCGCCCGTGATGGCTTCCACGTGGTCGCCCCGGCCCAGCGCCTGCAATTCGCTGCGCTGGTGCTGCGCATACAGCTCCAGCGCATCGAGCAACTGCATCACAGGGCCGCTGCCCAGGCGGTACAGCACGCGCTTGCCGTCGCGCCGCGCCTGCACGAAACCGGCGCGCCGCAGCTGCTGCAAATGCTGCGAGGTGTTCGCCACGGACAGGCCCGTCAACTCCACCAGCTGCTCCACCGCATATTCGCCGTGCGCGATCTGTTCGAGCAGGCGCAAGCGCGGCGCGCTGCCTAAAATATGGGCAAATCCGGCGGAACCGGCAAGCAATTCGATATCAGCATTTTTCATTGACACGATGCTAGCACCCTTATAACATTCAAGCAATCAATTGAATGTTATAAGGGAGACACGATGCAAATACTCTGGCTTGATGCGCTGGCGATCGGCGTGGGCGCGACGGCGGTGATGGATGTGTGGGCGGTGGCATTAAAACGTTTCTGGTGCATACCCTCGCTGAACTTTGCCATGGTGGGGCGCTGGCTCGGCCATCTGCCGCGCGGCACTTTGCGCCACGTCAACATCGCCCAGGCGGCACCCGTGCGCGATGAAGCGATCCTGGGCTGGACGGCCCATTACGTCATCGGCGTGCTGTTTGCGGCCGTGCTGCTGGCGCTGGTGGGACAGGACTGGGTGCAAGGGCCGACGTTCGCGCCGGCCCTGCTGGCGGGCCTGGTGAGCGTGGCCGCGCCGTTTTGCATCTTGCAGCCGGGCATGGGCGCCGGCCTGGCCGCCAGCAAGACGCCGCATCCGAACGCCGCCCGCCTGCGCAGCCTGATGGCCCACACGGCGTTCGGCATCGGCCTGTACCTGGCGGCGCTGCTGTGGTCGACCGTGCGCTGACTTCTGCCGGCTAGCTCGTCAGCGGCGGCACGGGCGCGGCCACAGGGGCCGGTACCGCGGCCGACATGGCCGGCGTCTCCGGCTGCGCCGGCACGGTGCTCAACACCATGGTGCTGGGCTTGGCGATCGCGATATGCGCCTCGTCCAGGCGCTTGAGCAGCTCGAACAGCAGGGCGCTGCGGATGCCCGACGTCAGGCGCGGCGACGAGGCATAGCCGGTGGCGTTGAACAGCAACAAGCCATTGTCGATACCGTCGAGCTGCACGTTGGGCGCCGGCGTGTCGAGCACGTCGGGATTGTCGACAAATGCGGACAGGATCAGCGCGCGCGCCGCCTGCGCATCCGTGCCCAGCGGCAGCGGCAGCTTGACTTGCACCAGGCCCAGCGGATTGGCCAGGGTGACGTTGCGCACCGTCTTGGTGATGAATTCCGAGTTCGGCACGATCACCGTGGAACGGTCGCCCAACTGGATTTCCGTGGCGCGCACATTGATGCGGCGAATGTCCCCCTCCACGCCGCCCAGGGACACCCAGTCGCCCACTTTCACAGGGCGCTCGGCCAATAGAATCAGGCCGGAAACGAAGTTCTGCACCACGGCCTGCAAGCCGAAACCGATACCCACCGACAAGGCCGACGCAACCCACGCGATGCGTTCCAGGCCGATGCCGGCCGCCGACAGGGCCAGCGCCACGGCCAGCACGCCGCCGATATAGCCGAACAGGGTAATGAACGACACTTGCATGCCGGAATCGAGATTGGTGGTCGGCAAATAACTGTTTTGCAGCCAGCGCTTGAACAGGCCCAGCGCAACGAAGCCGACGACCAGCACCAGCAGGGCCTGGATCAGGGCGGATGGGCGGATCGCCACCTCGCCGATGGCCAGGCCATCCTGCAGCTTGCCGACGCGCTGGAACAGCTCGCCCGGCCCTTCACCGAACGGCGCCAGCAGCAGCATCAGGGCCAGCAGTACGACGATGGCACGGCCGATGCCCGACAGCAACACGGCCGCCTGGTCGCGCGCCTTGGGCGTGGCCAGCACGGGGTTGACGGCGTCCGGCGGCGGCGGCGTGGAAGCCAGCAGCATGCAGATATCGTCGACCAGCACCGTCAGCAAATAGGTGCTGCCCACCACCACGATGACCCAGGCGATTTGCTTGGCAACAAAACTGCCGAAGGCCACATAGCCGACCAGCAAGCTGATGACGCTCGACGCCAGCGCCAGCCACAGCAGCACAGTGACGCAGCGCAGCCAGAACGGCGTGAGCAGGGTGGCGGGGTCGGCCTCGCGCAACAGGCGCCAGCAGCGCTCGGCGCGCATCAAGCCATAGGCGATGGTCGTGCTCATCACCAGGGCGACGATGCAATTGACGGCCACGGCCGTCGACAGGCCCGCATTGATGACGATGGTGACGCGCTCCGTCGCCCACACGAGCACGACGATAAAGGAAAACATCGACGGAAAATGGCGCAAGCGGTGCGCCAGCGCGTCGGGCAAGGGCAGCAAACGCCACGACACGCGCCACGGCGACAGCAGCGCGTGACCGAGGCCCGCCGTGAAACCGGCAAAACAGATGATGCCGATCAAGCTGCTGAGGAAAGTCGACGTCTTTTCGGACAGGCCGCCTTCCCAGCGCAAGCCCATGGCCAGCAATTCCGCCACCAGCCCCGGCGTGGCGGCCGCCAGCACCAGCACGGCCAGCGCATGCAGCGAGCGGCGCAAGCGGCCATGCGGCACGCGCGTGGCCGTGATCACCAGCAGATAGCGCGACGCCCAGATGCTGGCGCCGATCACGGCCACGATGCCGGCCAGCAAGCCGCCCCAGGCCGACCACGGCGTGGCGCTGGCCGCATTCGCCAATTCCAGCTCCAGCGCCCGCAGGCGCTGCAGATTCTGCGGCAATTCCGCATGCAGCTGTTTCCAGAAAGAACCAGCCAAAATCGACGCCGTACGCTCGCCCAGGCGCGCCTGCAACTGCGCGCGGCGCGCCGTCGACACCTGTTCCGACGCTTGCGTCGCTTCCACGGCCAACAGGCGCGCCAGTTTCACCTGCGCGTCGAGGGCGCTGCTGGTGCGGTCCAGCTGGCTGCGCTGCGCTGCCACGTCGGGGGCGTCTTTCGTGCCCGCTGCCGGCTTGCCCAGCTCGGCCAGCCGCGCCTGCACGCTCGACAGCGTAGGCGTGAGCGCCTCGGCCACCTTGTCCGCCTCGGCGCTGGCCGCCAGCGCATCGGCGCGCATCTGCGACAGGGTCGCGTCATCGAGTTCCGCCTCGCCATCGAGCGCCTTCTGGATGGCCGTGATCTGCTTGCGCAAGCCGTCGAGGCGCTGGTCGGCCGTGGCGGCATCGTCGACGGGCTGCGACCAGGCGGGCGGCGCAGCCAGCGAGCACGCCAGCAGCAGGGTCAATAGCAGCGGCAGCAGGAAGGGGAAACAACGGAGACGGAAAGAAGTCATGCGGACCTATGGCAGAAAATGAGAAAAACGGCCGGATTGGCAGCGGCGCCGGTCATGGCGTGCGGCCCGGCGGGTGCCTGCCAATATAGCGGAAAACACGCGCAAGCCGCAGGATAAGCGGAACTGGCGTGTGCCACGGGGAGAAACTAGGCATATTGCCCTATGGAAATATCGAACAAAAAGGTCTAGGATCGTCGTCCGCTTGGCGGCGCGGCACCCATCTGCACGCCGCCGACCTTTTTACCATTCCCTCCGTATCGAGACAGCCATGAAGTTTTTATCCCACCTGACCATCGGCACACGCCTTGCCGTGGGCTTTGGCGCCATCGGCGCCATGCTGATCATCATCTCTTGCCTGGGCATTGCCATGCTGGGCAAGATCAACCAGGGCACCGGCCATATCGTGCATGACAGCATGCCGAAGATCGCGCTCGCCAACAGCGTGTCGGCCAACATCAACGACATCGCCATTGCCCTGCGCAACATGATGCTCAGCGCCGATCCGGCCGACCAGCGCAAGCAGACCGACGCCATCCTGGCCGCGCGCCAGGCGGCGGCCGGCAATCTCGGCAAGCTCGCCAGCATGCTCGATTCCGAGCGCGAACGGGCCTTGCTGGCGAAGATGAACGACGCCAACACCCGCTACGCGCAGGGGCAGGAAGCCTTGCTTGAACTGATCAGGAACGGTACGCCGGACGACAGCAGCGCCTACCTGTACGGCCAGCTGCGCCCCGTATTACTTATCTACAAACAATTGATTGCCGAACAAATCAGCTTGCAAAACACCCTGGCCACCACGGCGGGCGACAACGCCAATGCCACTTATGCCAATACGCGCACCTTGCTGATCGGCATGTCGCTGGCGGCGCTGGCCATCGCGGCGGCATTGGCGTACGGCATCACGCGCTCCATCACCGGCCCCGTCGCCACGGCGCTGCAGGTGGCCAACACGGTGGCCGCGGGCGATTTGCGCAGCCGGATCACCGTGCAGTCGAGCGATGAAATGGGGCAACTATTGCAAGCGCTCAAGCGCATGAACGACAACCTGGCGCACACGGTGGGCACGGTGCGTGCCGGCACGGAAACGATCGCCTCGGCCTCGTCCGAAGTGGCGGCGGGCAGCCTGGACCTGTCTGCGCGCACGGAGCAGCAAGCCAGTTCGCTGGAAGAGACGGCCTCGTCCATGGAAGAGCTGACCTCGACCGTCAAGCAGAATGCCGACAATGCGCGCCAGGCGCACGTGCTGGCCGACACGGCCTCCGGCGTGGCGCAGCGCGGCGGCGCCGTCATCGCGCAAGTGGTGGCGACGATGCGCCAAATCGACGCCGCGTCAAACAAGATTGCCGACATCATCGGCGTCATCGACGGCATCGCCTTCCAGACCAACATTCTGGCCTTGAACGCGGCCGTGGAAGCGGCCCGCGCGGGCGAGCAGGGCCGCGGCTTTGCCGTGGTGGCCACGGAAGTGCGCAGCCTGGCGCACCGCTCGGCGGCGGCGGCCAAGGAAATCAAGACCCTGATCGACGATTCGACCCAAAGCGTGGCGGCCGGCAGCGAGCTCGTGCATCAGGCCGGCAGCACCATGCACGACCTGGTCGACAGCGTGCGCCGCGTTACCGACATCATGGAAGAGATCACCTCGGCCAGCGCGGAACAGACGGCCGGCATCGAGCAAATCAACCAGGCCATCAGCGAGATGGACAACGTCACCCAGCAAAACGCGGCCCTGGTGGAAGAATCGGCCGCCGCCGCGGCCGCCATGCAGGAGCAGGCGGCTACTCTGGCGCAGGTGGTGAGCGCCTTCAAACTGGAAGCCGGCGCGTCGGCAAGCAAGCCGGCAATCGCCGCGACAACCGTACCGCGCCAGCAAGCCGTCACCCTGCGCGTGCCGGCCGCCAAAAAAGCTGCACCGGCAGCAACGGCGTCATCCGACTGGGAAGAGTTCTAAGACAGCAACGCCACAGGCGCCTCTCGGCGCCTGTGGTGTCATGCAGCATCGGCTGCTTCCTGTGACACGACTTGATTCATGTCAAACAATTAAATTTGACACGGCGCGGCTAGGCCGAGATTTCTCTTCGGATGATCTCCGCGCCGGCACTGAGCGCTTGCAATTTGCCTCTTGCCACGCCACGCGACAAGGGCGCCATGCCGCAGTTGGTGCTCGGGTAGAGTTTGTCGGCATCGACAAAGCGCAGCGCCTTGCGCAGGGTGTCGGCCACTTCCTCCGGCGTTTCAATGGTATTGCTGGCCACGTCGATGGCGCCGACCATCACTTTTTTGCCGCGTATGAGTTCAATCAGATCGATGGGCACGCGCGAGTTGTGGCATTCCAGCGAGATGATGTCGATATTCGATTGCTGCAGCTTGGGGAACGATTCCTCATATTGACGCCATTCGGACCCCAGCGTATTTTTCCAGTCCGTATTGGCCTTGATGCCGTAACCATAGCAGATATGCACGGCCGTTTCGCATTTGAGCCCTTCGATCGCCCGCTCCAGGGTGGCGATGCCCCAGTCATTGACTTCATCGAAGAACACATTGAATGCGGGTTCGTCAAACTGGATGATGTCGACGCCGGCCGCCTCCAGTTCCCGCGCTTCCTGATTGAGGATCTTGGCAAATTCCCAGGCCAGTTTTTCGCGGCTTTTATAGTGGCTGTCATACAGCGTATCGATCATCGTCATCGGACCTGGCAGCGCCCATTTGATCGGCTGCGTGGTTTGCTGGCGTAAAAATCTGGCGTCGTCGACAAACACCGGCTTCGGGCGGCTCACGGCGCCCACGACGGTCGGCACGCTCGCATCGTAGCGGTCACGAATCCGGACGGTCTCGCGTTTGTCGAAATCGACGCCGCTCAGATGCTCGATAAACGTGGTGACAAAATGCTGGCGGGTCTGCTCGCCATCGCTGACGATATCGATGCCTGCCTGCTGCTGTTCCTGCAGCGACAAGCGCAAGGCATCCTGTTTTCCCTCGATCAATTCCTCGTCCTGTAATTTCCAGGGCGACCAGAGTTTTTCAGGCTGCGCCAGCCAGGAAGGTTTGGGCAAGCTGCCGGCGGTGGAAGTAGGTAACAATTTTTTCATGATGGTGATTTCGTGTATTGTGATTAATCAACGAGCGTGGCGGCAGCCCATTGTTCAAGAATATGCTTGTAGGGCTTGATGAAGTGCTCTTCCGTATATTTGCCCTGCTTGACAGCCAGCTGGCTGCGCTCTTCCCGGTCATAGACAATTTGCGTCAGTGAATAATCCTGATTCTTCAGGCTGGGCTGATAGCATTTCCCTGCCGCGGCATTGGCGTTGTAAATCTCGGGCCGATAAATCTTCTGGAATGTTTCCATCGTGCTGATGGTGGCGATCAGCTCCAGATTGCTGTAGTCGGCCAGCAGGTCGCCGATAAAGTAAAACGCCAGCGGGGCGGCACTGTCTGGCGGCATGAAATAGCGCACTTGCATGCCCATTTTCTCGAAATAGGCATCCGTCGAGGAGAACTCATTTTGCTGATACTCGACTCCCAGGATGGGATGCTGATTTTCCGTGCGCTGATAGGTCTTGCTGCTCGAAGCGCTGAGGCAAATGACCGGCAGCTTGCTGAAGCGCTCTTGATAAGCATCGGATCTGACAAAGTGCTTGAACAGCTTGCCATGAAAATCGCCGAAATCCTCTGGTGCGCTGAATGTGGCTTGATTATTGTTGTGTTCTGGCAGCAGCACGCTGAAGTCGTAATCGCGCACGTAAGAGGAGAAGTTATTCCCCGCGATGCCATCGATGCGTTGTCCGGTTTTTTTATCGATGATATTCGGCTTCAATATCTCGATCAGCGGGATGTTGCCGCCTTTGACATCGATATTCAACTCGACGGAAATGATTTCGAGCTCGACAGAATAACGGTCTGCCTTCGGGTTGTCCCAATGCGCCAGGCTGTTGAAGCGGCTGTCGATCATTTTCAGGGTGTTGCGCAAGTTCTCCTGGCGGCTCTTTCCCCTGGCCAGATTGGCAAAGTTGGTCGTCAGGCGCGTATTGTCCGATGGATGATAGTTTTCATCGAAAACAATGCTCTTGATGCTGAATACAAAGTCGTTGCTCATGGTGATCTGCTGTCCTGATTTCTGCGAAAAGGTGAATGGGTTGATTGCCTGGCGACTGTGGCCATGCGTCTCAGGCGGCGGCCAGCTCTTGCGTCGTGGCCGGTCTCGCATGGCGCGTCAATCCGATCAAGGGCAAGGCCCGTTGCACCGCCAGTGCGGCCCGCTGGAGCAGGGCCTCGTCCTGCAGGCGGTAGTCGAGGAAATCCTTGTCGGTCGCGTAGACGCCCAGCGGCAAGGTGCGTGCCTGGAAGAAACTGAACAGCGGCCGCAACTGGTGGTCGATCATCAGGGCATGGCGCTCGCTGCCGCCGGTGGCCGCCAGCAGGACGGGCTTGTCGATCAAGGCGTCCTGATGAATAAAGTCGAAGAAGTGCTTGAACAGCCCCGTGTACGAGCCGCGATAGACCGGTGTGGTCACCACCACGATGTCGGCTTGCTCGACCGCCGCAAGTTCGCGCTCCACCGTCTCGGGCAGCTGCGAGCGCCAGACGGCGCCAGCCAGCTGCGGGGCGAGCTGGCCCAGTTCGACCAGGCGTTGCTCGCACAGCACTTCATCCGCGATCAGGTCCATCAGGTGCTCGGCCAGGGCTGCCGCCTTGGACGGGCGTTGCAGGCCGCCGGAGACGGCGACTATACGCAGTGGACGTGTCATGTTTGCTTTCATAGGGAGTGATGCGCGAGGGGCGGTAAATGCCGGCAACAGGGAAGTGGATGATAGCGGGAGGAATCGATGAAGTATAATGGTCATATTTCATACATCCATGAATATGGCTCATTCCAATGCTTGAACGCATCCACCTCAGCATCGTCCAGCAAGTCGAAAAACAGGGGTCGTTGACGGCCGCCGCAGGCGTGCTGCACCTGACCCAGTCGGCCCTGAGCCACAGCATGAAGAAGCTGGAACAGCAGCTGGGCACCGACGTCTGGCTGCGCGAAGGGAGAAATTTGCGCCTGACGCAGGCCGGCCAGTACCTGCTGGCGGTGGCGAACCGGGTGCTGCCGCAGCTGGACCTGGCCGAAGAGCGCCTGGGCCAGTTTGCGCAGGGCGAGCGCGGCGCGCTGCGCATCGGCATGGAATGCCACCCTTGCTACCAGTGGCTGCTCAAGATCGTGTCCCCGTATCTGACCGCATGGCCCGACGTGGATGTGGACGTCAAGCAAAAGTTCCAGTTCGGCGGCATCGGCGCGCTGTTCGGCTACGAGATCGACCTGCTGGTCACGCCCGATCCGCTGTACAAGCCGGGGCTGACCTTCGAACCCGTGTTCGACTACGAGCAGGTGCTCGTCGTGGCCAAGGGCCACGCCCTGGCGTCGGCGGCCCATGTGCAGCCGCAGCAACTGACCCGGGAAGTGCTCATCAGCTACCCCGTGGACATCGAGCGCCTGGATATTTACAATCAATTCCTCTTGCCGGCCGGTGTCACGCCGAAGCGCCACAAAGCCATCGAAACGACCGACATCATGCTGCAGATGGTGGCCAGCGGCCGCGGCGTGGCCGCCCTGCCGCGCTGGCTGGTCGAGGAATACGCGGCCAAGATGGACGTGGTGCCGGTGCGCCTGGGCGCGCGCGGCATCGCCAAGCAGATTTTCCTGGGCGCACGCGAGACGGACACCGCCATCGACTACGTGCGCGCCTTCATCGCACTGGCGCGCCAGCCGGCCATTGCGATTGCGCAAGGAAGCTAAGCACGCACGCCTGTTCGCTGAGGCCGGCTACCGCGGGCCTTCCATGGCTTCCACGGTGTCGAAAATATGCGCCAGCGCGCTTTCCATGGCGCCGGCCGTAGTGTCGCCGCTCTGGTTGGTGATGATGAAGACCCCAAGCTGATATTTGGGAACGACGTAGGCGTAGCTTTGCGCACGCGGCACGCCGCCATGGTGGACATAATGCGTGCCCAGCTGGCGATTGCTGCCGATGTTCCAGAAATAGCCGATGCTGAAGTCGTCCTGAAAGCGGACCAGCGGCTGGTGCGATTCGACGACGGCGGGATGGGCGCCCAATTGCAGGCGCAGGTATTTCGCCATGTCCGGCATCGTCGACTTCAGGTTGCCCGCCGCCCCCCAGGGCAGTTGCGGCATCGGCGTGGTGACGACGGGATTGTCGCTGTGGTAGCCGGGCGCCAGCCGGCCGGCATCCTGGGCGGTGATGCTCAGCCTGGTATCCTGCATGCTCGCTTCGCGCGCGAGCCATTGCGTGAGCAGGACTTCATAGGGCATGCCATAGATTGTTTCGAGCGTGTGCGCAACGAGTTCCGTACCGGCGCTGGAATAGGCGTAGTCCTTGCCGAGCGGCCCCTTGATGCTAACTGTGTGCAAGTCCCGCCAGAATTGCCGTTGTCCGTAGCCGGCGTAGGCCGCATTGAGCTTTGCCGGCGTGGCGTGTGCCGTGAAATCCTGCAAGACGGCGTTCACCTGCAATGGCAGCATGCCCGGCATATTGCTCGTGTGCGTGATCAAATGGCGCAAGCGAATGGGCTCTCCCTGCGCCTGCAGGTTCGGGTAGGCGGCCGGCAGGTACTTTTGTATGGGATCGTCGAGCGCGGCCTTGCCATCGAGCACGGCGTTCGCCAGCAGCAGGCCAGCAAAAGTCTTGCTGACCGAACCGATTTCATACAGCGTTGTGTCGTCCGGCGGATTGGCTTTGCCGGTCTCCAGCTCGCCTTGATGCAGCATGAATTGCTTGCCCCGATACACGACGGCAATCGAGGTCGCGTGCAGCAATGGCGACTGCAGCAGGGTGGTCGCGGTCTGGCGCATGGCCGCAGGAATGTCGTGCGCAGGTGCCGTGGCTGCGGGCTTGCAAGCTGCCAGCACGAGTGTCATTCCAGTCATGATTGCGGCGAGTTTGGTCATCATGCGCACCATCGAAGGGGGACGGGCATTCTCGCACAATGGCTTCGGCGGCGGCAGAAAAAAGTCACGCGCATGGTTTTTCCAGACTAAAAGAAAACGCCACCCGGAGGTGGCGTTTTCTTTCTATTCCCGGCGGCCCTGAATAATCAATATTGAGTGTGTCACACGCAGCCTTGTAAAATCAAGTACTTACAACCTATAGCCGATAGGCAATGTTTGTCACATTGAGCTTATCTGACGCTCGCAAAAAACTTTGACGTAAATTGTGTTTGTCACACGGTTGCCGCGCTTGCTAGATCGAGCAAGACTTCCTAAAGTGTACTGATGTAGTCCATGCCACGGGTGGTTTGACTCGACTGTAAACTATGACACAAGCCTCTCACCGCGAGGTATTGCCCTCCACGACTGTCCGCAAACCGGCCAGCGAGGTAGCCGGCGAGTCCTACGGGCCTCCTTCCTCATCAATAAAGCACGCATGCCTGTGTGCCCCATATCTTCCAGACGAGGTTTTAATTTCAGAAATCGGCCGTTATCACATCACAAGCGCAAACCGAACTACGACGGAAATCTATCGAGAGCTATTTCAATGCATGCCGTTCAACCTTAATACTAGCATTCCTTCTCATATTTCCATCCTCGCCAACATGATCGAAGGGAATGTAGTAATCAATACTAAACACTTTCTTCAGACCAAGACGCTATTTCCGTTGTTTGAAACATTCACCGCTCTGGAATTCAAGCAATCTCCACGCAAGGGAAAAATGGCTGTTGCCAATCCGGATAATTTGCCGCAACGGCCGCGACAAGCTCAACGAGATCCAGTGTTGGCGCCAAAGCGAAACGTGGGTGACAAGACACGACTTTGCTTGCAATGCGTACATGAAGACATTCGACGCTTCGGGGTGCCGTTCATCCATCTGTCTCACCAAGTGCCGGGAGTGTGCGTTTGCGCAAAGCACGCGGCAGAGTTGATTTATAAATGCCCCTATTGCGAATGCCCGTTCAACCGACAAAAGGAACTGGTACTCAGCTTGTGGAAACCTTGCAGATGCAGTCGATATTTGATTGATTTCGCGTCCGCTGAAGAAAAAACGGATGATGCTGTTGCGCTGTCGTATGCCAGATTTACAGCTCGTCTTCTGGACTTAAGCATCGGTCCGCTTCAACCGATTATGCTCATCACATGCTATAAGAAGCGCGCACACGAACTGGGCTACACTCGGGGCGAGAATATTCATCGGGTGCGACTTTTCGAAGAAATTGAAAAATTCTACGGCGCGATTTTCCTCTCCAGCATCGACTCTGCTTATAAAAAGAAGCGCCTCACAGGTTGGTTTAATCTGATCAATGAAAGATATGTCACCGAAGTTCCGTTAAGCCGCCACCTTCTTGTTGCTCATTTCCTATTTCGTGATGCAGAGTCTTTTGCTCAGAACGCTATGCAAGTTCGTGCCGGGTTGTTGGGCGACAATGTCAGTCATGAGAAGATTCGCTCAAAAACAGGTCGGCGTGCAAACACATCCCAACCGCCCGAGCAAACGCATGCCAAACGAACGCAAGAATTGATGCGGGAAATGCTACGCGCAGCTCAAGGTACGCCAGAATGTTCACTCGAAATATTATGGCGCACCAATTATGGAAAAATGAAGCTGCTGACCAAGCTCAATCCAGATGCAATAGTTCAACTAAAAAGCCGTCTCGCAAAGCTTAAACCTCGTCAAACCGCTCCCAAAAAAACCGCATTGACCCCTCATCCAAAAGACGAAGAGCGCGCGAAAAGAGTCGACGAAGCAGCGCAACGGTTATATGCCTCAGTCGAGAAGCCAAGCCGAGTTAGCCGAAACCGGCTGGAACGGGCTATCGAATGGCGCCCAGGCGGCGAAGCTACGAACCATCCGTCAACCTGCCGAATGATGAAAGAGTGTCTTGAATCGAATTGGCATTTTTATGCACGCCGCATGGTGTGGGCTATCCTTCATCACAGACAAGCGTCGCCAAGTGTCATCAAGGCGGCATCTGGGGTGGAATACCATCGCTCAATAGAGCTCTACAATTTTTTTCAGACCCTCGACGCGTCCACGGTGCTTACTGAAGGAACGATCATGGCGACTTTAGCGAGGTATGGTATCGATCGAAACTGGCAAGGGCCGTGTCCTGAGCGACAATTTTTTTCCGCCGGGCGCGGTTTTTACAAACACCGTTCGCCATCCTAAAGGTGGCGCACACCAGCAGCGCGAGCAATTTTCCAATCTGCCACAGGCTCATACGGACTACGAGTTGCCAGTTCACGTGACCACCACCGAAGTCGTCGGTCCCGGAACGCCTCTGGCGATTCGATGACGGCGTGCAAAACAGCTTTCGTTGATGGTAGTTTAGTCAAGTGCTTATCGAGCCAAGAGGGTTGGGCTGTGCGCCGGCCAATTTCATTGCGCGTCACTCGTATAGGCTTGCCTGGCGCATGCAAAATTTCAGCAGCAGCCTCCTCAACCTGCCTGCTCGTGCGCAGATCGCGTTCCAGCCAATCAATGAGGTTTTTTTTATTGGGCCTAGCTCTTGCGTGTGGTTGCAAGCGATCCTCAAGCCATTCGTGGTCATTGCGATACAGCCAAGAGAAATCCGCTGAAACGCTTGCCCGTACCGCATTGAAGCCAGCAGCAGGGTTCTCCAGCAGCACCGCATTTACGCTTTCCCTTGCCTGCTGTTGTCGGCGTCTGCGCAATTGAACCACGCGTTCCTGGTGCGTTGCCCGATCACCACCCAACAGACGATGGACAGAGGCTGCCGAAAGATTCGCGGCATGCATGATTCCAGTAATCGACTCACCTGTTGCCAACATGCGTCGAACCTGTACGCGAAGACCGGCATCAATTTTCTTTGGTCTACGCTTTATCAGTGCACCTGCTTTTTCCGCTTTCACGAGTAGTGTATTCGTAGACCAGTTCAACACGCTGGCTACCTGCCTCACCGAGGTACCATGCTCAAGCAGTTCCACAATTTTACAATCGCTCAGCTCAGTTTTTTTCATACGCAAAGTACCGGCAAGAATAGGTAGCCGTCGCATAGATGTTCCGAAGAATGAGGCTGCGTCCTTGGCGAGGAAACCGATCAAAAGTATATGTTTCAAAGGATGATGAGTACACCTTGGTTTTCTGCAAAGCCCCACTAGCCAGGACTCGTCTTGGTCGCAGCCGGCCAGAAGGCTAGAAAACGGCGATATATCCTTCAAACTGCTCCAGAACGCAGCAAATTCCCTACTTAACTCCGCCCGGCGCATTCTCGACGGTGATGAGGCGAGGCCTCGATCAACCAACCGAGCAGCATATTCGTTTCGCAGCCCAATAGCATTGAAAGGCCTGTCGTCAAGTGAAAGAATTTGTGCACTGAGCCCTGCCACCAACTGAAGGCTACGGATCGCCGCAACACCTGCTGCGCCAATACAGCAACGGGCAAATCCTTGCCCACCCAGGGCCGGCAGAAATAATTGCTGACGCATGAGCCTCTGGGCCAAGCAGAAGCTCTCGTTCAGTAGCTCTCCATGGTAAGGACAAATGAGCACTCCGGGCAACTGGTGGACGCGGTACCATGTCGCTACGCCGATTGTTTCCAGGTCCGCCTCCACACACGCAGGGCAGTAACGAAGTATGTCCTGTGCACCAACCCGGCTGGCCAGAAGCCCCAATGAAATCTTGGCATTTCCGGCAAAACCATCAGCAACTTTCTGTGTAATTTGACGGTAATGCAGCGTCTGGGTGAATGACCGGAAATAGGGAAGAATCGTATGATGCTCGATGATATCCTGGATTGAATCGCCTGGGAGCGCAAGACGCCGGCACATCACCTGCAAGCCGCTTGGAAACGCAGTATTCAAGCTCACGTTTCGTTTACCCAATAGTTCAATCAATGTGGCTCCAGCGGCCTGGTGTCCGGTAAGCACGTGGTATCTGGAGGCGATCCCGAAAACGCTCTCCTCGGGTACGGCAGTCGCGCCGGGCACTCCTGGCAGTTTATGGAGCGCAATGAACGCTGGATCACAATTATCGCGCGCGGCTCTCAAAATTGAGCAGGTCATTGCTAATCACCTCCTTATCCACCAGTTCCTGATATGGGTCATCTGCGTTAGCAACCGACCGCATATCGACGTAATCAGGCGGCTGCACCGTAATAGCAGGTGCAACTGGCTGCCCATCATCGTGAGCATCTACTGTCACCGCATCACCAACGACGCCGTCAGGGGGCATTGTCTGGCTATTCGATGGGATCGCCGTAGGGAATAGTTTTTCCATATAGTTGTCTACAACAGTGATATGTTTTGGCAGCTCCAGCAATTTAAGCAAGGCCTCTTCCACCGGAAGCAAATCCTCATACTGAGATAGTGACTTCACTGTGTTTTCACGAAGAGCGTTAATCGGTGGATGCAGCAAGGTAAGGCTCTCGTCGTATGTGTGACGCAAAAGCGCGGGCGTCAGCGATTCGGTACCATCGAGCATGGCACGTTGCTGGGCTAGCTTAAACAACAAAACGATAAAATCGGGAATGCTTTGACTCAAATCGAAGACTGTGTCGAGCATTTTTTCATCTGGTTCTTGCGGATTACGAATCCACTGATACGTCCATATGCGACGCACAAAGTCATCCCACTCCTTGACGCGTTTTGAAGGACGTTCGAATTGGATGAGCCCGCTTTCGGACGCACGCCGACCGTCCTTCATCTCAGCGGTAAACAGTTTCGCTGCCTTATTGGTTCCAATTTCCACCACTGGTACACGCAGCATAGTCCGAAGGTCCTGGAAAAAGTGCAATAACGGTGCCGTGCCACCAGTCTTGGCAAGGCTGAGACGCTGTATTTCGTCAATGATCAGAATACCCAGAAAGTGGGTTGCGGCGATCTGGCGCATTGAACCCTCAAGCATGTCTTCTGTCAGCTTCGATTTGGAGAACAGTTTTTCATACTTGCCATCCGTCTTTAATGCTAGGTCGACCTGGCGAGCGAATTCCCGGCAGAAGCTCGATATTGAGCCATTTTTCGGACAAGTAACTTTCAACCAGACCAGTTGGGTAATAGGCACTTGCCGGCCGTGCCAGACGCTGTGATGAATGACCTGCTGCGGATAGGTGCGCAGGATAGCGTCGGCACAGGTTGTCTTCCCTGAACCGCTCAAACCAACCATCAACATCTGGGACTCAGACGAGATGAGCTGTGGATCTATTTTCATCAATTGGGCCGAATCTTGCGCGGCATACACTGTGCGCCACGTTCCCGCTGCAAGGGGACTGCGAACGACATATCCAGAGCGAATCAAACGCGAGATGGTGCGCTCTACGTCGTAAAAAATCATCCGGGGCACGACGACATGTTTAAGACGTGCCAAGAGGTGCCAGCGCTCTTCAGTTGGTAGATTGCGTTCCTCCGGCTGAAAAGACGGCCGCAGTAACATTGCTTTCGCCGCAGCCTTTTCGCTCAGAATCGGAGGAAGCGCCTCAATGAGAGGGTTGTCCCGGTATTCTGCAATATTCTGATCGATATACGATGGCGAAAAACTATTTGAGCTCATTGCTATCTCCAGCAGCGGGCAAAGCGCTTTAGCCTATGCGAACCTTTAACCTCACGACAAGTCCCACACGTCATCGAGCGGATTATGCTTCAGCATGTCTTGTCGTAGCGGGATCACATTGCTACGTGCGGCCTCACTGCAATACGATTGTGCCGCCTCGCGGGCATGTTCCACGCGCTCGGCAATTTTTTCAAAAGCTCGATTATCGTCAATGTTCGCGGTCTTCTCGGTCTTGGTCAGACCACGCTTAGCATTGGCTGCCGCGTTCTTCGCAGACTTGGTAATGGCATCGCACTGCGCATCGAACGCCGCAAAGGCCTGACCTACTTCAGATGCCTTGCGATCGGCCTCCATACCCAGTAACTTTGCGCGATCAAGCATTTCTTCGACACGCGCCAAACGATATTGTTCATCCCGATCCAACAACTCACACGGCTCCCACTCACGCGACTGTTCATTGAGAATCCATATGTATCCAGGCGAGTAAGGAACAAAGCGAATCTCGATTGGAACAACTTTCCCCCGAGTTCTTGATCGCGCAAACCATTCCTCGCGCAACGCACGCTCGCTGGCGTAATGCCGGCCTTGAAAATAGATGCCATCGCGGCGTATGGATGCCATGGCGCTGGGTAAAAGCTTCGTCCATACTCTCTGCTTCTCGATAGCATTGCCACTACCTGTCAAGTTTTCCATTCCCCAGTTCCAGACAGACAACGGAGTCGCGTCCGTCATATTTGCACCGAGCATTTCCTGAGGTAACGCATGCGCTTGATAGGAAGACAGGTTGTACTTGATCAGGCGACGAATCAATATTTGCGTTAGGTCTCGGATTGTCAGGCACGCGTCAAGGAGGCAGTGGCGCCTTTGAACGTCATCAAGCCGTGGATTGAGGGCACCTGGTTCAAAATGGATCGTATGATTGTTCACAAGGTTGAACTGTTGCTCAACGTTGGATTTCCAATCTGCCCTCCGGACTGCAGCATTTTGAACGGTGATCCCCAAGCTCTTGGGCAGGTTATCAGAAGCTTTGGACTTCATTTCACCGTTGTCGCCAAGAACCTTGTGAGGCAGATGATGACAAGGCCACAGTTGGTCACTAATGTCGAGGCCGAACTGGCGGCAAAACTCAACCTTATCTGAAAATGCATTGAACAACGCCAGCCGTGCCCCCTCCCAGCTTGGCCCTTCCAGTCCAAGATAAAATCCAACCACCATCCGGGAAAATGTGTCGATGACCACATACAGAACTGGGCGCCCAATAATCCATGCCCGATTGAACACAGACACCAGATATACGTCCACAATTGTTGCATCGATCTCAAATCGGGCTGCTGGTCCGAATACACGGTGTCGAGAGGTGCCCAGGACGCCGCGATGTTTCAGGTACCACGTTGACGCGCTCATGTTTTTTCGGGTCAGCGAAAGGTCCCAGTCCAGTGCTTTGACGACGTTACAAAACTGAAAAAGCGAGGGAGCTTCATGCGCTTCCGGCGGCACTGGAATCAACAATTTTCCTTGGACGATATCTCCCTTCTTGAAATATTTTTTCTTAGTATCCTCCCATGCTTTTTTCTTCGTCACGCCAGGCTTGAGAAACTCAGCAATACCCGCCTCGATCTTCTTGCGCACGTCGGCAGTCGATGGGCCAAGGAGCGACGTGTCATGGTTATTGAATTTGACCCTGTCGGGCAGGCGGCCGCGCTTTCGTGTCTGAGGTTGCTGGACCGTTCCCGCACCACCGCTCAGGTCGTAGCAGCCAATCAGCGCATCGATGCAGCTTCCATGAGCCCAGTATCGGTACAAAGGGCGATATACCTGCTTTCGATGGAGCCCCAGTTGCGCAGCACGTCTTGCAATTAATATTCCCCGAGTCTGCGGTAAGTAGATGTCTGGGATATGCTCATCGCTGACAAGTGGCGCGATGATTTTCCATGCATGATCTCGGATATCCAAACTCCTGCGCAAGATTGATTTTTCAGCTTGAAACACATACGGCCTGAGTTTGATCTCAGTCCGATGCAACCTCCCTTTTTCAAGAAGTTCCATGATTTCGTGAAGGGAGTAAGTCATCGGCTTTTTCAGATTTTTCTCCACGCCAATGACAATCAGGAGGTCCTCCTGAGGCGCGACCCATAGCACTCGTTGCGGACAGGTGAAGCCCGTCGGAGCACCTTCAGGCACTTGCTCGAACACCTCAACTGGCTGAAGGAGTTCCATCATTGCACTCTCGTCGCGAAGCTACCGTCGGGACTGTTTTTACCGAAAAAAACGAAGGAATCCTCTGCAATCCAACCGGCACGCGAAGATCCAGTTCAATCAAATGATGCCAAACACCGTGACGAAACATTTTGGTGGCCAACTTCTGAGTCATATCGGTTCCAAGGGCACCAGCGCATGCATGCAACAGCTCTTTAAGGATCAAGCCTTGCGATGAAAAACTAGCGAAACTGCTCAAAAATGAGGGCAGTAACCGTATGATCACTGCATCGTCTATATCGTCCTCAACGTTCAAATAACTTAGCCAGTCGAGATTGTCGATCACTATCTGATCGAACTCATTGGTGGTAAATAGTCTCCACGGCACACCCCGCTCAAGCCAGTACCGCCTCTCAATCTCTAGCTTAGCCAGCACACTTCGTCGATTTCTGCCGCGCAACTCCTCTGGACTCTTGATACTCCATGCAACGTATGAACGCACGCCGGAAGAGCTGACAACAGTAAGGAGAAAGTCAGTCGTCATCACAATTGGAGTCGCGCTGTGTGGATACTTTGGATGCTGAATTCCTAGAGCCGACGCTATTGCTTGAGTACGCCTTTCGGGGAGCAACGGAAATTGCTCGCGGATATCCACAACCGGAATGGCGTAATCCGCCATCAGAAAAAAGTAACTTTCGTTATCGGAAAATAGATGATGAACCCGGCTAGTTGTCACACTTGGAGGACGACACATGCGTCCCTTGGACGAAAAGCATCGAACATCAATCCAAGGCTTGTAGGCTGCACCCTCTCCTAGTCCCAAGCCTTGACTCTTCCATCGACAAATATCATCGACTGTAATTGGTGCGCGCCTCATCGTTCCAGTCCTACTTGGATAGTGCCGCCTCAGTCAATATCCTGTATTGATCTAACAGTCTAGTTGCGAAAACTGGCTCGTCAAGCTGAAGCACAATACCGAAAAAAACGACTTGTGACTGCCTTATATTTTGAATAGTTCGCTGATGAATTTCCTCTAGCGCTCGTTACGTTCAGTGTAAAGACCAGTAAGGCATGCTCACCTTAGAATGCTCTAACCTCTGCCGGACAACGCCGCACGGCTCTAGTCGAGCAAAAGCAACGCAGATAGTCCGAATTTTCTAGCAAGCGGTAGGTCAGCGTTTGATCGCTCCTGACTGCTCAAAGATCGGTGATCACATAAGTCGTACGAGCTGGGCCATAGAAAAATACGCGGTCTGAAAAAACGATTTTATACAATCAATGCCACGAAAACGCTGCAATTACTAATAATTAGAAATTACGGTAAAATAATTTTATTTTCTAATAATTAATAAAATCCCGACATAATTGTCATCGTAGAATTTTCTTGAGAAATTGATGAGCGCACAGATTAAAGAACCCCCTATGAAAACGAGCGGCAAGGCGAGCGGATCCATTGTGGGTCTTCTGGAAAGCCGTGCGTCAAAGGAGTTTGTGATTGGAGTGATGGGCGCTGTAGGTTGTGGCTTAGCGCGCATTGTCACTGAGTTCGAAGTACAGCTGATCAAGCTCGGATACCAAGTCGTCCGTGTAAAGATGAGTACTTTCATAGCCTCTCAGATCCAAAATCAGACGGTGACAGTACCTGCATCGGACATGGAAAATCGGTATCTCAAGTACCAGAGTGGCGGAAACGAATTGCGCAGACTCTACGGACATGAAATTATGGCCAAGTACGCTATCAATCAGATTGGTCGAAATCGCCTTGCGATTGACCCAGATTTGAAAGATTTAACAAAAGAGCCGCCAAGGATTGCCTACATTATCGATCAAATTAAACATCCCGATGAGGTTGTATTACTCCGTACGGTCTACCGGAATAATTTTTACTTGGTTGGGGTTATGAGTTTGGAGGCCAACCGGAAGACGCGTCTAGAGGACGAAGGTCTGACTCCTGAGTTGATCGAACACGTCGTCAATCGTGACCGTAAGGAGGGACACAAATTTGGCCAACAACTGGAGAAGGCGTTTAAGCTTGCCGATTACTTTATTCACCACCCATTAGGAGTGGAAAAAGCGGTTCCAGATCAGGTCGAACGTTTCATACATTTGACACATGGCGACAACGCGATTACCCCTACTAAGCATGAGCATGCCATGTACGTCGCCTACTCAACAGCCATGAAATCCAGTTGTCTATCTCGGCAGGTTGGTGCTTCGATTACAGATATTGCCGGCAGGCTGATCGCGGTGGGTACCAATGACGTTCCGCAGTACAAAGGTGGGCTTTATAGTTCTGAAAATCCTACGGATGATCGGTGTTTCAAGACACACAAGATTTGCGAAAACAACGCGGAAAAAAAGCGTAGATTCGCAAAAATAAGGCTCGGGATTGAAACTAAGTTTGCTGAGGTTTTCAAAGACCCGGAGATGGCAACGATTGCAGATGCGAACGTCGAGGCCATTGCTAACTTCGTCTACGAGCAATCTGGCATTCCCGATCTAATCGAGTTCTCGCGCGCAGTGCACGCCGAGATGGATGCACTTATATCGTTGACCCGGGGCGGTGGCGGCTCGACGGTAGGGGGAAGTCTGTACGCAACAACGTTTCCTTGTCATAACTGCGCTCGACATATCATCGCTGCTGGAATAGATAAAGTTTTCTATATCGAACCTTACGAAAAAAGCCTCGCTCCCGAAGCGCATAAAGATGCAATTGAGGTTTTAGATCACGACAATGACTCCGCCACGAATCCACCGGTCCAGCATACAAGACTAAGATTTGTTCATTTTTCTGGCGTAGGACCGCGCATGTACACTGATTTTTTTCAACGAGAGACGCGGAAAAATGACTACGGTGACTTCGTGCCGAACAGGACAATCAGTGGCGAATATCCTATTAAAATTATTCACGAATACATCGACCCACATCGCGTTTTCGAAGTAAAGGTCGCTACGCTTTTCGACGAGGAATTTCCGGCAACGACGCCCGGCCCAGTTGTTGTCGCAGTAGCCGCACCTGTCGTGGCGTCAAGCGTTGGTGGAACAACTTCTGGTGCTGCGAACGAGTCTTAAAGAAGCTGACTCTGGACAACCTTGTTGCGTAGTTTGTAATTTTTTTCGTAACGAACGAGCATGAATTTAGCATTCTGCTAAACTGAAGTTCAGTGCCTAAGTCATGTATAATTTATGACTTTTATAAATTTGTGCAGGTAAGTGTGCTTACACAACGGAGCTTACATGTTCAACAGCATTCAAGACAGCAAGCAACTATCACTGAACTTCGAATTCAGTCAAGCGGAAGCGTCGTCGGCACAGACAATCTCGGTCCCTACAGTGATGTCGGCCCGTTCGCATTTAGAGTTGGTTGTAAACAACCGCACTAACGGTTCCCGCCTTTCTCCTGATTCGGTTGAGATTACTCGCATTTTGGCTGGGCAAGCTAAGATGCTAGGTTGGTAGCTTAAAGGTGGCTGCGGATAAACTAACTTAGCCTATCCGCGCACGCTTCTCAGACTGAGAAGCCCCGCTCCCCGCGGGGCAGAGAGTTTCCCAAGACACCGACTGACAACGTGTCAGTCCTGAAGTCCTCTGCTGCTTTGAAGAAGCTCACATCTCGTCTTTTCCAAATCACGGCATGCCAGCGAGGACGATTTGGACATGAGACGGCCACGCTCTAACATCCGACGAATCTATGTATGTCGATTACTAGGTCCTATAGCTCCGTAAGTCTGGAAAGTGGCACTCGCGTAAGGCGTCACCAAGCGCATTTTATGATCGCGTATCCAAGTCATCAGCCTTATTTTGCATCGTCATCCTCTGGATACTTGCCAATGAGATTTTCCAGTTAGTTGAGTTGGATCCGAAGTTCGACCGATGAGAAGCTGCGGTTCAAAGATCAAACTGGTAGGATCTGCCTTAGCGGATTTCAGCAATCGTACGTTTGACCAAACGTTGACTGTTCTCGCCCAGACGTCCCAGGTCATTCGCTATCCGCTCAAGGTACTCCTTGCCACCATAAGACCACGCCACCCGTTTGAGGACCTTGGCAACATCATCACATCGACATGCAGTCAGAGCTAGATCACCTGGCCTCCAAGAAGACGACATGAATGCTTCGACCAGCTCATGACGCGCAATCTTGCTGCGATCCCAATCGAGAAGGGGTACGAACCTCAAAAAATCAGATACGTCATTGGCCTTGGCCAATTCTAGATAGACTATAGGAAACAAGGCCGCGATCATAAGCGAGACTGGTTTATGACGAGCACGAAGCAGTGATGGTGTGAGCCAGCCAGCTGCGTCGACTAAAGCTTTGCGCGATGTCTTCTCCGCATCGAACATAAGAGAAGCGCAGGCGTTGCTAGCGATCTCAGTCAGATCGATAGCGCGTCGCCCATGCAGAGCGCGGGCAATTTCATCAACAGCCTCAACGATACGTCTACGGGCGGCCGGTGGAGCCTTATCAAAGGCGATAAGGTTCCGACTCGCAATCTCGTCATCAATGCCACGCTCCAACCCCGTCCTGGCTGCCCATCCTCCGTCAAGTCTAGCACCGAGAATACCGAGCAGCATGGACAGAAGCGATACTTCGTGATCATCGAACCGGTGGCGCAGGCACCTTCCTATCACCCGTCCCGCGATATCGAACTTCAGCGCATCGTCGACCTTCGGGATTACAGATCGGATAACATGGATATACACGCTCAAGGAGAGACTGTCTTGTTCCAATGCTCGCACCAGCAGGTCGATGGCGTCTGCTGGCAAGCGCTCAACCACACACTCTCCGATCACCCGGTTGGAAAGTAGAGCCGAGAACTGCGCATTGTCAGCGCGCTGAAGCGTACTTGCAAGCATCGTACTGGATTCCGTTTTGGAAAGGCGCTTTTCGTCCAGAATCCAAAGCATGTCCTCTTCGATGGGCTCAACTGTTCGTGCTAGCAAACCATCTCTTCGTGCCGAGGCGCCAAACGAAAGTAGGACATCCCGAACAGCCGGCAAGCTCCCGATTCCGCGCGCCCGGTCAATGAGCACGGCGCTAAGTTGTTTCGCCTGGAAGTCGTTGGCGTCCCCCAGCCTACGCAGTTCTGCAGCGATGCCCTGTTGATCGAGCCTGCCGAAGATTGGCAGTGCGGCGGACAGCTGATGATCATCGATTAGAAAGGGAAGCAGCATCAACCCGGCCCTGTCTGCAAGGTCTCGGTCGACTTCAACTAGGACAATTCCCATCCTTTCGATGAGCCCGTCATCCACAGCGACACGACGAGTCAATGCTCCACCTTGTGAAACAAGGCGAGCAACGATGTCCATCGGCGCCCGCGCAAGCATTTGCTCGACGTACGGCGCCGATCCGTTGCCGAGACCTATTGCGATGCTCTGAATCAAGCCGTCGATCGCTCCTTTGGGGTCGGGCTGTCGCAACAGGGTAACCGCGCTATCTGGCGAACGCTCAGCGAGACGTTCTGCCAACTGCTCGACCGCCTTCCGGCCCTCTGGCATGTCATATCCCTGCATCTTCCGCGCAATTGCGCCAACAAAGTCCCACGCGTCATCAAGGGAAAGACTGCTCGCTGCCTCGCGTGTAGCTTGGGCCAATCGAGGTTCCAGTGATTTCACCGCCACCGCGTTGCTCACCATCCCCGAGTTTGCAATGTCCAACAGCCCCAAGGCAGCGGTTGGCATTCGATTCAGCTTCTCAAGTAGCTCGTCCCACAACAGCGCTACGCGAAGGGCAGCAGCGCTGTCTGCGTCACGCTCGCCCAGCAGGTCGATCTCACGATCAGATAGCAGCTTCGGTACAGTATCCTCGAAAACACGACGCATGATCGTCCCTGTCCACCTATGCCGATCACTCTGCGACGAGCGACCGTCTACACGCCGCCCTGGCCAGTCAGAGAACTTGGCCTTGGCATTTGACGGCGCGAAGACGAGATCAAGGTCGCGGCCTCCGACCTTTCGAGGTGACAGGGCGAATGTCGAAAGTGCGAACCGCCGCCGGATGTCTGGCCACAACGCGGTAAGTAGACGCAAGGCGATCAGCTCGGGATCAGGTGCGTCAAACACCACCACTGGCCTCGGCTCTTCGAGAAAAAGCGCCTCAAGCAGCTCGCTTGCTCTGAAGTGGGGAACAGAAGGCAGTGGTTCGTCACGCGTCTCCTCCAATTCCATTGAAATCGCCTCCGATTCAGTCGGCAGTTCGACCGAACTGAGTAAACGGAGGATGGAGATAAGCGGAGGACTGCGGGACCAGGCTAGAGTATTGATCAGCACGCTCTTGGTCCGGACACAGCCGGCCCGAGGAACGCCTAGATCCTGCCATGTCCTGGCAACGACGTAGTGAGTTCCACTCGGCAGTGGATACGCAGACAGGTAGGGGACGAATTGCTCCTTTGGACGTAAAGGGCCAGCCACATCGGAGAGGCGATCCACAACCGCCTGATCGTCCTTGGGTAGTACGATGGAGGACGCAAGAAGCTGGTGCCCCTTGCGATAGCCGTGGATCTGTACATCGGCGGTGATCATAGTTTCAAAGCCCCACTGCCCAGGCAATCGGGAGGGTGACGTCGGCATCCTTCCGCCACTTATCTCCATCACACACGGCAACCCATCCTTGACCGTCAAGACCCACCTCTAGAAAAGCCTGTCGATATGCAAGATCATGCTTCAGATCGCCACCGACGATACTAAGGCCGAATATCTGAACGTCTAGATCCTCCAGGTTGGCCAACTTGCCAGCGACGAGTGGATATTCGCGCTCGAGATAGGCCACGGGACCTTGCTCGAACTTGCCCGCATCGACCCTATCCCATGCGGCGACTACAACTGAGAGGCGTGGAAGCCCACCGTCCTCCCGGTCGGCAAGTGAGTCTTCGAGATAGCGTATCAGCTCACACAACATCACCTGCGTTGGAAGACCCTGATCTTCCTCGTCACCGATCTTCTCCAGCATATTGCGTGACGTCACCCAGTCGAGAGGCCGGACGTCTTGGTCAGAATCAACGCGTACGAAGAGTAGCGCCGCGTCCGCCCGTCGCAGTTCGTCCATCCAGTCTGGGGCAATTTCGTTGTCGATGACGGCATTGCGCCAAAGCTCCCCCGACATGTCGGGCACGATAACCCGTGATCGAGGTCCGTCCCTCTTCGCTGCGACAACGACTTCGAAGTCGCGACGCGTGTCGCTGTGTTCAGAGCGAGGTGCGAATCCTCCTTGGAAGAGGTGATCAGTGACCTCGAGTACAAATTTGATGTCTTCAGGCTGTTCTGCCGCATGCAGTGCCCCCGTCCCATCCTCCAAGGCACGCCATAGACGACCGATATAGTTGGTCTTTCCCGAGTCAGGCCCGCCAAGTAGTATGATTGATCGGCTCATCGGTCTCTCCTGTAGCTCAGATAAGCGCGGTCGCTCTCAGTTGGCTCGGTCGATTGCCAGAAGGTTGGTCGCTCCGTCGGTTTCCCTACGGTCATATCAATCAATTCGGCGATACCGAATCCTGCCGGTACTAAGTCTTGTTGGTCAGAGAACGGGGCGATACCCACTATCTCAGCCTTCGCACCGCGTCGGATAAATTCCTTCTGCAGGCGACTTGACACGTCGTCTCCAACAATATGCAAATCACGATGGGTCACCACAATCAGCAATCGTGGTACGCGACCGTCCAACATAGTATTCAAACGTCCTACAAGCTGCCCCACACGAGCGATGAGTCCTTGACGCTTCTCGATGTCGGCAAGAGTGCGGCCATCAAGCACAATCCAAATTACCTCAGCTGACTTTATAAAATCTAACCTATCAGATCGCGCAGTAGTAACAAGCTCCTGTGTCCATTCTCCCGGCACGTCAGGTAGCGCCAGATCGACACGCCTCCCATCCGAAAGCCTGATAAGCCTGAGGTGAAGGAAACCCGGGCTACGATCGTCCGCCAACTCAGTGTGGACGGTCATCTGTTCCGGCGCTTGACCGTCGTTCCAATCGCGAGCACCACCCGCGATCTCCTCAAAAGCTGCGAGGCTCCTGCTGTCCGCGAAGGACCACCCGTCCAACATCGCATGCGATACGAGCAGGTAGAGACTGGCCAAACATGCCGTTTTTCCCGATTCGGGATCGCCCAGGATACCAACCACATTGACGTATCTGGTACTCATCAAGCTATTTAGATCCTCTAATCCGAGTGATCGGCTAGAAGCAAACGCGCTCATACGCACTGGCTGAACAAGTACAGGGGAACCCAGCCGATCGGAGGACTGTGATGTTACTTCGCTATATTCGGAGGCATCTGCAGATACTGCGTTAGAGGGAACACGGTTAGCGCAGGTTAACGGATCGCGCTCGAGTGCGCAACTCCTGGTTTCATCAACTGTACATCCTTCGAATCGGCAAGATCCGCTCATATCTTGCCCGCGCCCTGCGACATCAATCTGGTGAATGTTGCTTCCAGTAACGCCCGTTCCCCCCACTCCGAAACACTTCGCTTCAAAGACGCCCCAGATTCGTCCAATTCGCCAGTGGCCAACGCATGGAGGAGCGGAAATACGGTGGGATGAGCAAGGACATTGGCGTTGATAAATGCCGTGCTGAGTACGGCACGGTCTTCACCGATGATGGCAAGTAGCTCCGCCAGATTGAGTTCTGGATTCTGGTCTAACGTACGAAGAACGATCTCGCGATGCACATCGCAGGGAAGGCGGCGAAGCATGCTTGCACCTTCGATACCGGCGGCAATGATCCGTGTCGGCTCGGCAATCTCGGATAGCTGTTTTTTGAGCAACCGGCTGCGTCCCAACTGTACCCACCACAGGAAGTCAAGCTCCTCACGATCAAGTGCGGCGTTGCTACGCAGCGCGTCAACCGTATTGGCTATCACTTCCTTGAAGTCATTGGTCGCCATATTCTCGGCGTCAATAATAATCTCTACATCGGATGGATCGGGGACAGCCATCCGCGTTCTTGCTTTATCGGCCGATGTGGCGCTCCTGCCGGCCGCCGCGCTAAGAACTTCACGACGCAGATTCTCACGCCTTTCGGTCTCCAGTACCGGTTGATACGCGAGTGCAGACCAAAGTGCAGCCGCATATACATCGGCATTACCCCATCCCGTAACACCCGGAACGGCGCTTAGGATGGAAACCATCGCCATGCCAGCACAAACGCCAACGTCTAGAGGACGCTCTTCATACAGAAATGAGGGCGACTTCTTCTGAATGGCTGCCTGAACCTTATCACCTAACTCTTGAGAAGGAATACCTTCACCACCAAGAGCCGCAGCAATATCAGCGGCCTTAGTAACGATGCTCGTAACAGTTTTTTCCTTCCCAAAACTGGTTGCGAGGCTAGTCGCCGCCGCGCGTCGGGACTCCACATCGCTATCGTTTATAGCGACGGCGCAAATCCGCATGTGAACCGCAATATTGTTCATTACCTTGTCTCGTCCTTCCGCTCGCCAATTAATTGATCGATCATTTTTTCAATCTCATGCAACTTTTCATTCCGGACAAGCATGTCAAACAACTTACGCTCCAGTCCTTGCGACATCCGCTCATTAAAGTTCTCCGGAAGCGCATCCAGCTCAACGAGAATACGGAGGCGCTCCCCTTCGAACAGGTCACGGAAGAACCGGAGTCGAGCAGTCTCATAACCTTCCACCTTCGGTTGCATAGGCTGCGGCCCTCCTTCCAAAGACTCCACCGGGACCATCTCGATGGTCGGCGCCATGGACGATGTACTCCCTTCGGCAATTGGTGCATCTGCAGGCTGGTCGTTAGTTGACGCATCTGGACGGCCCGCCTTACGAAAGAACGGGGATGCCAACCGGAAGTTGGGATCCTTCCCGCCCAGACGTTTTTCATCTGCCTCAAAACAGGTTCGCTGTGCATTCCACGCCCTAGGGTGCATGGTCACTGACAATCCATCGAGTTCTTCATCCCAGTCGAATTCGATAATGTTATAGGTGAAGGTGAAGATTGCGTCGGACTTATAGGGGACAGTAGCGCCGGCGGAGAGCATCATCAAGTCACAGCCCGCCTCGACATTGTCGACCGACACCTTTGGGTCGTGTTCATGGCCCGATATAAAAACCCGAGCACGACTACGAATGTATTCCCGCACTTGATCTTGATCTTTGTACCAGTTCAAGGGGTGATGAACAAGGACAATATTTTCCACACCATTTGTGCGAGGGATGATGAACTGACGCGCACCTATCATTAACTCGGGGTGCTCATCTCGCTCTTTACCATGGCAAAGCAAGGAAGAATTGAACCTAATGAAGCGTATCGCCCGCCCAGGCGCAAGGTTCACCTCCATCTCGGACGCAAAGGCACCTTCGTTGTTGAGGGGACAGTTGTAGCCGAAGCTGAAGCGGCCATAGTCCTCGAACCGAGCGAAGAGCGCTGCACGGTCCGTTGAATTGTTAAGGATATCCTCGTATTCTTTGGTGCCGCCCACACGAATATGGTCGAGAATCTGCTTTCCAGAAAACGACAGCTTTGATCGGTCAAGATCATGGTTGCCCGGCACCATCTGAACACGGTGGATCTCCACATCGATACTCGCCGCTAGTTCATCAAGCCATTTGCCTGCGTCCTCATATTCCGCCCATGTTCCAGACTGGGCGATATCGCCAGTGACCAATATGCCGTGAGCAACCCCGCCAGCTATACTCGAAACGACCTCCTTAGCATCGGAGATCAACTGTTTTTTTACGTCAGCATGGATGTGAACTCGATCATCCATTTCCTGGCCAAAATGGATATCAGAAACGTGAACGAAAACTGCCGGCATATGCCCCCTAATCTGCAGCCTATGAGGCTATCAATATCGCATGATACCAGATGAGCAATTTTTATTATCTGCAATTGCTTCTTAATATGAAGCGGCAGCCAAGATGTAATGCGAGGACTAGGTATTTAGCGCGCATGACTTTTTGCCCCAGACGACCAGTCTTGGCTAAACTAGTTAAAAACCTAAGAATCGTTGTTGCATGCCATCTAGCCTATGGCCAATGTGGCTCAGCTAAAAATCGACGTTGTAGGTCAATTTAACGTAAGCGCAAACAATATGATCAGTGTCGACGCACGCTAACGTACTGACAGTCACACAATTTTCGACTTGGGCTTTAATGGCTCTTTTACGATTTATGAGCAAGAATACCTCGTAGCATCTTACGGGTAACAACGAGCACACCAGTAAAGCACGATCACATCCACGCAAGCCGCATCTCCGTCAAGGGGACAACCTGTGTTCCCCCCTTGAATTTTAGCTGCTCTCAGCGACTTTAAATATGAAGAAGTGGCGGCGCCACTTAACGAATCGACGGCAGCTGTGCGTTTACTAAACTAGAAAAGCCGTGTGACAAACATAATTTAGCGTGTGACAGACATAATTTAATCTGTGACAAACATAATTTGAACTACTCAGGCCCGGGGCGGCCCCCGCCAGGCTTACTCCACCGTCACCGACTTCGCCAGATTCCTCGGCTTGTCCACATCCGTGCCGCGCGCCAGGGCCGTGTGGTACGCCAGCAATTGCAGTGCGACCACGTGCAGAATCGGCGACAAATCGCCGTAGTGCTCGGGCAGGCGGATGACGTGCAGGCCTTCGCCGGAGCTGATGCGCGAATCGACGTCGGCAAAGACGTACAGCTGGCCGCCGCGGGCGCGCACTTCCTGCATGTTCGATTTGAGCTTTTCGATCAGGGCGTCGTTCGGCGCGATGGTGACGACCGGCATTTCATTCGTCACCAGAGCCAGCGGGCCGTGTTTCAGTTCGCCGGCCGGATACGCTTCGGCGTGGATGTACGAGATTTCCTTCAGTTTCAAGGCTCCTTCCAGGGCGATCGGATAGTGCATGCCGCGGCCCAGGAAGAGGGCGTTTTCCTTGCGCGCGAATTCCTCGGACCAGGCGATGATCTGCGGTTCCAGCGCCAGCACGGAAGCGATGGCGACGGGCAGGTGGCGCATGGCTTTCAGGTGCGCCGCTTCCTGCTCTTCGCTCAAGCGGCCGTTGACTTGCGCCAGGCACAGGGTCAGCAGGAACAGACCCGCCAGCTGCGTCGTGAACGCCTTGGTCGACGCCACGCCCACTTCCACGCCGGCGCGCGTGATGTAGGCCAAGGCGCATTCGCGCACCATGGCGCTGGTGGCCACGTTGCAGATGGTCAGGGTGTGCTGCATGCCCAGGCTGCGCGCATGTTTCAGGGCGGCCAGGGTGTCGGCCGTCTCGCCGCTTTGCGAAATGGTCACCACCAGCGTGTTCGGGTGCGGCACGCTGTCGCGGTAGCGGTATTCGCTGGCCACTTCCACGCTGACGGGCACCTTGGCAATCGCTTCGATCCAGTACTTGGCCGTCATGCCCGCATACGAGCTGGTGCCGCAGGCGAGGATCAGCACGC
This sequence comes from Janthinobacterium sp. GW460-12-1-14-LB5, assembly GCF_059423585.1. NCBI lineage: Bacteria > Pseudomonadati > Pseudomonadota > Betaproteobacteria > Burkholderiales > Oxalobacteraceae > Janthinobacterium > Janthinobacterium sp. GW460-12-1-14-LB5. The sequence continues at coordinate 135,901 of NZ_JBWKYD010000013.1, forward strand.
GGTCGATCTGCTTGAAGATTTTATACGCGCCGTCGCCGAACAGTTCCGGCATGATGGCCGTCACGCCTTCGAGCGTGTCGCCGATGGCGCGTGGCTGTTCAAAAATTTCCTTCTGCATGTAGTGGCGGTACGGGCCCAGCTCGGCCGCGCCCGTGTGCGCGTGCACGGTTTTGACTTCGCGCTCGACCGGCTTGCCATCGACGTCGACGATCCAGCAGCGCGACAGTTGCAGGTCGACCACGTCGCCTTCTTCCAGGTAGATGATCTGGTCGGTCGTGCCGGCCAGCGCCATGGCGTCCGACGCGACAAAGTTTTCACCATTGCCCAGGCCGACGATCAGGGGCGAGCCCTGGCGCGCGGCCACCACGCGGTGCGGTTCGTCGCGGCAGAAGACGGCGATCGCGTACGCGCCGTCCAGGCGTTTGACGGCCTGCTGCACGGTTTCAAATAGATCGCCGTTGTACATGTGCTCGACCAGGTGGGCGATCACTTCCGTGTCCGTCTGGCTCTGGAAGACGTAACCCAAGGCCGTCAGTTCGGCGCGCAGTTCATCGTGGTTTTCGATGATGCCGTTGTGCACCAGCGCCACGCGGGCGTTTTCTTCCGTTGGAGAAAAGTGCGGGTGGGCATTGAAGGAAACAGGGGCGCCATGCGTGGCCCAGCGCGTGTGGGCGATGCCCGTAAAACCGCTCAAGCCTTCTTCGCCGATCTGCTTTTCCAGCTCAGCCACGCGCGAGGTGGAGCGCGAACGCTGCAAGCGGCCATCCGCGTGCAGGGCGATGCCGCAGGAATCGTAGCCGCGGTATTCCAGGCGCTTCAAGCCTTCGAGCAGGATGGGAGTGATATTACGCTGCGCTACCGCGCCGACGATGCCGCACATGGAAACCTCTGTCTAAAATTTAATCAATGCAAGCATGCTAATGCAGAGTGCGCGAAATATGCTTTCTAAATCTGTATGTTTTTGACTAAATATTTCATGACCATTTTACGATGAAATATTATTTCATTTAAACTCAATATATTTCACAATTCATCAAAATCATGAGCGAACACAATATTGCCCTCGACGAAATCGATCGTCGCATTCTGAACGCATTGCAACTTGATGCATCGCAAACCAACAGCGAGCTGGCACAAGCGGTGCACGTCTCGGCGCCCACCTGTTTGCGCAGGGTCAAGCATTTAAGGGAAAGCGGCGTCATCGAACGGCAAGTGGCCATCGTCGCGCCGCAACTGGTGGGCGCGCGCCTGACGGCCATCGTGGAAATCACGCTCGACGTGCAGGCGGCGGAACGCATGGCGGAATTCGAGCAGCTCGTGGCGGACGAGCCCGCCGTGCTGCAGTGCTACCGCGTCTCGCCCGGGCCCGACTTCGTGCTGATGGTGCAAGTGGCCGACATGCCCGCCTACCACGCACTGGCGCACCGCCTGTTTGCCGCGCACGCGAACGTGCGCAACGTGAAAAGCTATTTTTCCACGTTTCGCAGCAAGTTCGAGACCCGTATCGCCGTTTGATTTCCTTGGCCTCATTTGTCCACGGCTTGCCCACCGCTTGCCCACAGACTTATACGGCGCTTTTCCACCGCTTATGCTGCACTTGCCCACAGGCTTATGCACAAGCATGACGCGGGCAAGCCATGGCAGCAGAGCAAGGGATGCGCGGGGAAGCAGTGCCAGGCGGCCCGCGACGGCGCCGCACCGGCATGGAAAAAGTGTACAAGCTACTGCCAGGTCAACTTGTACACCGGCTGCGCACAGCTTGCCAACAAGTTAGCAGCCCACTTATCGACAGGCTTATCCACAGCCATTGTGCGATGGCAGGCGGCATACTCAGGGGCGCACTTCGGCGTCGGCATAGAAGCGGTAGCCCGCGTTGCGGGCGGTATTGATGGGCAAGGCCAGGCCCGCGGCCTGTTCGGCCTTGCGGCGCAAGCGGCTGATCTGGGTGTCCAGGCGGCGCTGGTCGTAGCTGAGAAAATCCTCGCCCAGCGATTGCACGATCTGCTGGCGGCTGACGATGCGTTCCGGCTCGGCCATCAGTACGTGCAGCACGGTGACGTCCTGTTGCGACAGCGCAATGGCGCCGCAGCCGGGCGGCAACAGGCGGCGCGGTCCCAGTTCCAGCACCCAGGCCGTGGCGGGCGGCGGCGCGGCGGCGGCGGCCAGCGGCGCGCCGAGGCGCCGGGCCAGCGCGCCCAAGGTGGCGGCCAGCTCGTCCAGGTCGGCGCTCTTGGGCAGGTAGTAATCGGCACCACCGCCCAGTCCGTTGACCTTGTCCTGCGTGGCCCCGCGCGCCGTAAACACGACGATGCCGATGGGATGCCCCTGCGCGCGCAAGGCGCGCACCAGCACCATGCCTTCGCCATCGGGCAAGCCGAGGTCGATGATGGCAATGCGGTGCAGTGCCGGCGTGTAGCAGGCGTGGAAGGCGGCCAGGTCGGCCACGGCGCTGACGCGGTAGCCGCAATCGCCGAGAAACTCCGTCAGCTCGTGGCGCAGCACGGCTTCGTCTTCAAGCAGGATGAGGTTCAACATGGCGCAAGGATAACCGATCGCCGTGGGGCCGGGAAGTTGTCTTTTTGACTGCCAAGATGGCCGTGGTAAGCTCCTGCGCCATGAAAATCCTGCTCGCCATTTGCCTGTTGCTTACCGCCCTGTGCTGCCGGACTGCGGCAGCGGCGCCCGTCCCTGCGCCGCTGCTGCTGCCTGCCAGCGGGCAACCCGTCTCAGCCAGCGGCCACCTGCGGATGCTGCGCGACGCCACCGGCCGGCTGGGGCCCGATGCAGCATTGGCGGCCCCCGGCTGGCGCACCTTGCCCGGTGCCGTCAGCGCCGGCTACACGCAGGACGCCGTCTGGCTGTGCCTGGACGTGACGCGCGCGGCAGCCGCCCCCGACGAATGGGTCCTGCGTTTCAGCAACGCCGTGCTCGACGATGTGCGGCTGTACCGCCGGGACGCGGCGGGCCACTGGAACGTGCAGGAGGCGGGCGCCGACGTGGCGCGCGGCAACTGGCCCATCGATGCGCGCCAGGTGGTGTTTCCGCTGCGCCTGCAAGCCGATACGCCGCAGCGCTGGCTGGTGCGCCTGCACAGCAAAAAGGCCATGTCCACCGAACTGACCTTGTTGCCCAGCGCCAGCTTCGACGACGTTTCGCGCCGCGAATACCTGTATTACGGCTTGCAGTTCGGCAGCTATTTGCTATTGATCCTGTTCCACATCTTTTTCTGGCGCATGACGCGCGAAGCCCACAGCGGCTGGTATCTGCTGTACGTGCTGACGAATGCCACGACGGAAGCGCTGACGATCGCCATTCCCCAGCAAATTTTTGTCATGCCGAACTGGCTGTCCGATCCCATGCTGGGCGTATCGATGGCGATGTCCATCGCCGTCGGTGCCCGTTTTTCCACTTTGCAACTGGAACTGCCCGCCCTGTTTCCCCGTTTCAGCCGCGCCGTGGTGGGCGTGACGGCCGCTGCCGCGCTGTGCGGTGCGCTGCTGGTGCTGCGTGGCAACTATGCCGCTGGCGTACTCGTCGTGCAAATGACGGCCTTGCCCTTGATCGTGCTGTTCATCACCCTGGCCAGCTGGCTGGCGCTGCGCGGGCATCGTCCGGCGCACGCCTTCCTGTTTATCTTCGGCATCTTTTACGCGGGCGTGGTGGTCAGCTTCCTGCGCAACATGGCGATCGTGCCGCCGAATTTCTGGACCAACCATGCGGCCACCCTGGGCGCCTTCGTGCACATGATGCTGATGAGTTTGCGCCTCAACCGCCGTTACGCCGAATTGCGCCGCGCCAAGGATCGGGCGCAGGCCGAGGCCGTCAGCGCCGTGCGCGCCCTGAACGAGCGCCTGGAAGAGCAGGTGGCGCTGCGCACGGCAGCATTGCGGCAGGAAATCGGCCGGCGCGCCGCGCTCGAAGGCGAATTGCGCGCCGCGCTGGAAGTGGAAACCCGCACGCGCGAAGAGCAGCAGGATTTCGTTGCCATGGTGTCGCATGAATTCCACACGCCACTGGCCATCATCAATACCACGGCCCAGCAAATTGCCCGCAACACAGAGGCGCCGCGGGAAAAGACCCTGCAGCGCTGCCAGAACCTGCGCGAAGCCAGCGGCCGCATGACGGCGCTGGTGGATGAATACCTGAGCGCCGACCGCATGGAAACGAGCGCGGCGACCTTCCGGCCCCTGCCATGCGACTTGCGCGCGCTGCTGACGGCCGTGCTGGCCGAGTGGCCGCCCGGCCGCGTCGATGCCAGCGTGCAGGCGCTGCCCGACAGCATCGTGGCCGATGCCAGCCTGCTGCGCGTGGCCCTGCGCAACCTGCTCAGCAATGCCGACCGGCACGCGCCGCAGACCCAGGCGATCCGCATGCAGGCCGCCACGCTGGGGGACGGCCGCGTGCAGATCGTCGTCAGCAACGAGGGCGAGCCGCTGCCCGCCGATGAAATCCCGCGCCTGTTCCAGAAATACTTCCGTGGCCGCATCGCCCAGCACAAGCCTGGCGCCGGACTGGGCCTGTACCTGGTGCAGCGCATCGCCGAACTGCACGGCGGCCAGGTCACGCTGGCCAGCGCCGGCGCCAACGGCACCATCAGTTTCGCCCTGCACCTGCCCGCCTGATCGCTCCCGCATTCCCGACTGAAACAGTCGGGAATCGCTCAGGTTTGCTCAATTTCAAATGCTTCCATTCTGCTATATTTCCCGTCGGAAATCTTTGTAGCTTTTTATAACAAGACTGTTTAAAAAAGCAACAAAATAGATGCCTTCGGGGAAGCGCACGCCTTTCCTGTCGGCCATCGGCGCCAACACCTACCGCACAGGAAAAACATGCATCGCTCTTCATTCTTCATCCGCAGTCTTGGCCACGCCTATTCCCGGCCGCATTCCTGAGCGATTTTCATCCCCATTCTGCCCACGCCAGCCTGGCGCTGGAGCATACCTTTTTCACATCAACAAGGATCGACCCTATGCATCGTCATGGATCATTGAATCACGTCTACCGCCTCGTCTGGAGCCACGTCCTGAACGCCTGGGTCGCCGTCGCGGAAACCTCGCGCGGACGCGGCAAGGGCAGCCGCCGCAAACTGGCCGCAGCGGCGGCCGCCATGACGGCGCTGGCGCTGGGAGGATCGGCGCTGGCCGCTCCCACGGGCGGGCAGGTGGTGGCAGGCACGGCCAGCATCAGCCAGCAGGGCAACAGCACGACGATCAGGCAATCGAGCCAGCAGGCGGCGCTGAACTGGAACAGTTTTAACGTGGGCGCCAATGAAAGCGTCACCTTCGTCCAGCCCTCGGCCCGCGCGCTGGCCCTCAACCGCATCTTCGACAGCAACGGCACGCAGATCCTCGGCAGGCTCAACGCGAATGGCCAGGTATACCTGATCAACCCGAACGGCGTGCTGTTCGGCCGCGGCGCGCAAGTCAATGTGGGCGGCCTGGTGGCCTCGACGCTCGACGTCGACAACGCCAGCCTGGGCGGCTCGAAGCACGCCTTCGCCGGCAAGGGCAGCGGCAGCGTCATCAACGAAGGCACGCTGCGCGCGGCCGACGGCGGCTATGTCGCCTTGCTGGGCAACAAGGTCGGCAACCAGGGCGCCATCTCGGCCCGTCTGGGCACGGTCGCGCTGGGTGCCGGCAGTGCCGCTACCCTGAGCTTTGACGGTGCGCGCCTGCTGCAACTGCGCATCGAGCAAAGCACCCTGAACAACCTGGCCGAGAACGGCGGCCTGATCCGCGCCGATGGCGGCCAGGTGCTGATGAGCGCTGGCGCCCGCGACTCGCTGCTGGCCAGCGTCGTCAACAACACGGGCGTCATCGAGGCGCGCAGCGTGGAACAGCGCGATGGCAGCATCGTCTTGCTCGGCGGCATGAGCGCCGGCACCACCCATGTGGCCGGCACCCTGGACGCCAGCGCCCCGAACGGCGGCAATGGCGGCTTCATCGAAACGAGCGCCGCCCACGTGAAAATCGCCAACGACGTTCGCATCAGCACGGCCGCCGCCCAGGGCCGCGCTGGCACCTGGCTGATCGACCCGGTCGACTTCACCATCGCCGCCAGCGGCGGCGACATCAGCGGCGCCGCCCTGTCGGCCAACCTGCGCAATGGCAATGTGGTGATCCAGAGCACGCAAGGCAGCGCCGGCACGGCCGGCGACGTGCACGTCAACGACAAGGTGAACTGGTCGGCCAACCGGCTGACCCTGAACGCCCAGCGCAACATCAATATCAACGCCACCCTGAACGGTTCCGGCACAGCCAGCCTGGCGCTGGAATATGGCCAGGCCGCCGCCGCCGCCGGCAATACGGCCGTGTATCAGCTGGGCAGCGGCGCGCAGGTGCATCTGCCCGCCGGGCAAAACTTCAGCACCAAACTGGGCGCGGACGGCGTGCGCACCGACTATACGGTCATTACCGCCCTGGGCGCTTACCGCAGCGTCACGGGCACCGACTTGCAAGGCATTAATGGCAAGCTGAACGGCAATTTTGTGCTCGGTGCCGACATCGACGCCTCGGCCACCGCCTCGGCCGCCTGGAACCCCGTTTGGTGGGATGCGGGCTTCATGCCGCTGGGCAGGGATACGGGCTTTAGCGGCATCTTCGACGGCCTCGGTCATTCCATCAATCAGCTCAGCATGATGTCGGGTTCCGGCGGCGGCAGCGGCTTGTTTTCCATCACCACCAAGGATGCCCTGATCCAGAACGTGGGTTTGAATGGCGGCCACATCAAGACCCATTATTACGCGGGCGGCCTGGTGGGTGACAACAAGGGCATGATCAGGAATAGCTATGCGGCGCTCGATGTCACCGCCGATGGCTTCATCAGCGGCGGCCTGGTGGCGCGCAATAGTGGCAGCATCATCAACAGCTACGCCTCGGGGGCCGTCAGCGGCAACTCCCTGAGCGGTGGCCTGGCCGGCATCAACCTGGGAACGATCAGCAACAGCTATGCCACGGGCAGCGTGGCGGGCAAGAGCGACATTGGCGGCCTGATTGGCACCAACTCGGGATCGGTCGATACCAGTTTCGCCACGGGGCGCCTGCTCATCGCCGACGGCGGCAGCAACTTCGGCGGTTTGATCGGCAGCAATGGTGCACCGCAAAAAATCATCAACAGTTTCTGGTCCATCGACGGCACGGGCCAGGCCACGTCCAAGGGCGGCACCGGGCTGACGGACGCGCAGATGCGCACGGCCAGCAGTTTCACGGGCTTTAACTTCACCACCACGCCTGGCGCGCCGGGCAACAACTGGGTGCTGGTCAACGTGGACGGCGGTTTGAATAATGCCGGCGGAGCGGCGGGCGCCACCTATCCGATGCTGGCGTCCGAATATGCGACGACGATCCACAATGCGCACCAGCTGCAATTGATGGCCATGGCGCCGGGCGCCGCGTATGTGCTGGGCGCGAATATCGACGCCAGCGGCACGGCAGGCGGCAAGGGCGTCTGGGGCGAGACCGGCTTCATTCCCGTCGGCACGCGCGACAACGCATTCACGGGTAGCCTGGATGGCCAGGGCCATACCATCAGCGGCCTGTATATCGACCTGCCTGATACCAGGAATGTCGGACTGATCGGCTACTCGGAGGCAGGTTCCGTCATCCGCCATGTCGGCATGCTCGGCGGCAGCATCAAAGGAGAGGACAGTGTTGGCGGCCTGGTAGGGTCGAATGGCGGCCTGGTCAGCGATAGCTACGCCACCGGGACGGTCAGCGGCGACGACTATGTTGGCGGTCTGGTAGGGGAGAATGGCGGTCGGGTTACCGATAGCTACGCCACCGGGACGGTCAGCGGTGACGACAGCATCGGCGGCCTGATGGGCCTGAACTACAAGGGCACCGTCAATGACAGCCACGCCAGCGGCAATGTCAGCGGCAGCGGCAGGATCGGCGGCCTGATCGGTGAAATTGACCATGGCACCGTCAGCGGCAGCTACGCCAGCGGGACGGTCGTCGGCGTGGATAACCGCGTGGGTGGCCTGGTGGGCGATAACTACAAAGGCACCATCACTGGCAGTTATGCCACCGGTAACGCCAGCGGATTTCGCAATGTAGGCGGCCTGGTCGGAAGCAATACTGGCGACGATGGCATCAGCGCCACGGTGCGCGGCAGTTACGCCACAGGCAACGCCACCGCCGTCAAGGACAATGCGGGCGGCCTGGTCGGCTACAACCTGGAAGGCAGCATTGCCGACAGCTACGCTACTGGCGTGGCCAGTGGCGACTATGACGTCGGTGGCTTGCTCGGTTTTAACAGCAACCCGGGTGACAGCGTGAGCAACAGCTACGCAACGGGCGCCGTGCACGGCAATGCGACGACCGGCGCCTTGGTCGGCAACAACTTCGGCATCGTGCGCGACAGCTTCTGGAGCGGCGCGGCCACAGCGCCTGGCATCGCTGGAAATGAAGGCACACTGAGCAATGTGCGCGGCCTGAGCGATGCAGAGCTGCGCTCGCCATCGAGCTTCGCCGGCTGGGACATGGCCACCAGCGGCGGCAGCCACGCCGTCTGGCGTATCTACGCAGGCCAGACGGCGCCGCTGCTGCGCAGCTTCCTGACGGCCCTGACCGTCAATGCCGATGCCACCAGCAAGACCTACGATGGCAGGAACTACTCTGGCGGCCTGGTCAATGCCCGCTATTCGCTGGCCGGCGCCGCCGAATCCGGGAATATTCTCTACAGCAACAATGGCGTGTATGGCGCCATGCGCGATGCCGGCAGCTATCACGCCATAGACAGCTATCTGTATTCCGGCCAGCAAGGTTATGACATCGACCTGGTGGCAGGGGCGCTGACGATCAACCGGGCCGTCATTACTCTCGACGGCATGCGCACCTACGACGGCGGCAACGGCATGGCTGCGGGCCAGTTGACCATGTACGGGCTGGTCAACGGCGAAAGTCTGTTCCTGTTCGGGAATGGCAGCCTCGACAATAAAAACGTCGGTGTAGACAAGTACCTCAACAGCGCTAGCTTGATGCTGGCGGACGGCCAGGGTGGCCGGGCGGACAATTACACGCTGGAAGGTGGCCAGCACCGCGCCACCATCACCCGCGCCACCTTGTATGTGCAAGATGCGGGGGTGGCAAATAAAGTGTATGACGCCACCAACCAGGCCACCCTGACGGGCACGGCCAAGGTGCTGGCGCTGGGCGACGACCAGCTCAGCTTGACGGGCGGCAATGCGCATTTTGCCGACAAGCACGCCGGCACAGGGAAAACCGTCACCCTCGGCGGCTTCAGCCTGCAGGGCGCGGACGCGGACAACTATGAGCTCGTGCAACCAGGCAACGTCACGGCCGACATCGCCAAGGCCAGCGTGGCCGTCACGGGCGTGGGCGCGGCGAATAAAGTCTATGACGCGACGACGGGCGCCACCCTGACGGGCACGGCCACGGTGCTGGCGCTGGGCGACGACCAGCTCGGCGTGACGGGCGGCAACGCAGCGTTTGCCGACAAGCACGCCGGTAACGGTAAAAAGGTCACTGTCAGCGGCTTCAGTTTGCAGGGCGCGGACGCAGCCAACTATGAGCTCGTGCAACCGGGCAAGGTCACGGCCGATATCGCCAAGGCCAGCGTGGTCGTCACCGGCGTGGGCGCGGCCAACAAAGTCTACGACGCGACCAATCAAGCCACCCTGACGGGCACGGCCACGGTGCTGGCGCTGGGCGACGACGACTTGCGCGTGGCGGGCGGCAACGCCCACTTTGCCGACAAGCATGCCGGTAACCGTAAAACCGTCACCCTCGGCGGCTTCAGCCTGCAGGGCGCGGACGCGGCCAACTATGCACTTGTGCAGCCAGGCAATGTCACGGCCGACATCGCCAAGGCCAGCGTGATGGTGACGGGCGTGGGCGCGGCGAATAAAGTCTACGACGCGACGACGGGCGCCACCCTGACGGGCACGGCCACGGTGCTGGCGCTGGGCGACGACCAGCTCGGCGTGACGGGCGGCAACGCAGCGTTTGCCGACAAGCACGCCGGTAACGGTAAAAAGGTCACTGTCAGCGGCTTCAGTTTGCAAGGCGCGGACGCAGCCAACTATGCACTCGTGCAGCCAGGCAACGTCACGGCCGATATCGCCAAGGCCAGCGTGATGGTGACGGGCGTGGGCGCGGCGAATAAAGTCTACGACGCGACGACGGGCGCCACCCTGACGGGCACGGCCAAGGTACAGGTGCTGGGCGACGACGACTTGCGCGTGGCGGGCGGCACGGCAGCGTTTGCCGACAAGCATGCCGGCAACCGTAAAACCGTGCTCGTCGGCGGCTACACCTTGCAGGGCGCGGACGCGGCCAACTATGCACTCGTGCAGCCAGGCAATATCACGGCCGACATCGCCAAGGCCAGCTTGCTCTACACGGCCGCGCCCGTGACCTTGACGGGTGGCCGCACGCCCGATGGCTTGAGCGGCAAGGTCAGCGGCTTGCTGGGCAGCGACACCCTGGCGGATGCCACCAGCGGCATCCTGGCCTGGACCAGCCCGGCCACGGCCAGCAGCCCGGCCGGCAACTACGCCATCACCGCCAGCGGCCTGAGCTCGACCGACTATGCCTTCGTGCAAGCCGGGGGCAATGCCAGCGCGCTGACGTTGCAGTCGGCGACCCTGCCGCCGCCGGCCCAGGCAGCCGTGGTGCAATTGCAGGCGCAAGTGCTGGGCAGCTTTGCCGACACGCGTCCCGGCACCTTGGCCGCCGCGCCGACCATCACCATCACGCAGACGGATGCCCCGGCCGCCAATGCTGGCGCCAGCAATGCCTTGCCGAACACCACCGTGCAGATCGGCAGCCGCGGCCCGGCCCTGCAAGTCGTCCTGGGCGGCGTCAAGCTGCCCGCCAACATGCTTAACGTAAATCAATAACACCATGACTTATTCATCGATTCCGCGACACCTGATGCAACAACCGTTGCTGTCCCTGCTGCTGCTGGCCTTTGCGCCATGCGCCGCCGCCCAAACCACCCCGGTGGTGCCCGACGCGGGCGCCATCCTGCGCCAGATGCAGCCGGCCACGCCCGCCAATGCGCCCGCCAGTGCGCCAGCGCTGCGCATCGAACAGAAAGAGGGCGCGCCGCTGCCCGCCAGCGCGCCATTTCTCGTCACGCGCATCGACATCGCCGGCAACGGCGCGTTCGATACGGCCACCTTGCAAGCGCTGGTGGCCGATGCCCGCGGCACCACGCTGACCTTGGAGCAGCTGGGCGAACTGGCCGCCCGCATCACCAGCTACTACCGCGTCAACGGCTATCCGCTGGCGCGCGCCATCGTGCCCGCCCAGACCATCCGCCAGGGCACCGTGCGCATCGAAGTACTCGAGGCGCGCTATGGCCAGGTCGGCATCGACAACCGCAGCGATGTCAGCGACGCCTTGCTGAACGCCACTCTGGCGCCCTTGCAAACGGGCCAGACCATCGGCCAGGCGGAACTCGACCGCAGCTTGCTGTTGCTGTCCGACATCCCGAATGTCGCCATCACGGCCACGCTCAAGCCCGGCGCCGAGGTCGGCAGCTCCGACCTGCTGGTCGATGCCTGGTCCGGTCCTGGCGTGGCCGGCAATGCTTTCCTCGACAACAATGGCAACCGTTACACGGGCCGCGCCCGCCTTGGTGCCACCGTGTACCTGTACAACCCGCTGCACCAGGGCGACGTGGCCAGCGCCAGCGTGCTCAGCTCGGGCAAGGGCATGTCGTATGCGCGTCTCGGCTATGATTTGCTGCTGAACGGCGCCGGCACGCGCGCCGGGGTGGCCATGTCCGCCTTGCGCTACCGCCTGGAAGGCGCCATGCGCCCGCTGGAAGCGCATGGCACGGCCCAGGTCGCCAGTGGCTGGCTGCGCCATCCGCTGCTGCGCAGCCGCGATGCGAATATGTATCTGCAGCTGCAATATGACCAGGTGCACTTGCGCGACCGCATCGACACCAGTGCCATGCGCAGCGACCGCCGCCTGGATAACCTGGGCGCGACCCTCGGCGGCGACGTGCGCGATGCGACCCTGGCTGGCGCCATCACCAGTTGGAGCGTGGCCGCCACCGCTGGCAAGCTCGACATCAGCGACCCGCTGGCGCGCCTGAACGACGCCTACAGCGCGCGCAGCCATGGCACTTACGCAAAATGGAACGTCAACCTGTCGCGCCTGCAAAACCTGGACCAGCGCAATGCCGTGTACCTGGCCATCGCCGGGCAGTGGGCCGATAGCAACCTCGATTCGTCCGAAAAGATGAGCGTGGGCGGGCCCTACACGGTGCGCGCCTATGACGTGGGCGTGGCTGCTGGCGACCTCGGCTACTTCGGCAGCGCGGAATGGCGGCATGACCTCGATACCGGCAGCGCCGGGCAATGGCAAGCCGTGGCCTTCCTCGACAGCGCGCGTGTGACGGTCAACCAGCAGCGCTGGTCGGCAGGCCCGAACAGCGCGCGCCTGCACGGCGCCGGGCTGGGCGTGAACTGGGCGGACGGACAGCAGTGGAATGCCCGCGCGTATGTCGCCAAGCCCATCGGCGGCACGCCGGTCCTGCTGGCTTCGCGCAACTCCGCCCGCCTGTGGGTCGAGCTGAATCGCCGTTTCTGATGCGGCAGCAACAGCCGGAAGCCTGGCTTCCGGCTGTTGCTTGATCCAACGCAATACTTACCCACCAGCTTTCCACCGCCTATGCACGGCTTTTCCACAGGCTTACCCACAGAGCAAGCTCAGGCCGATGACAGGCACGACTGCTTATCCCCACTTATGCAAAGGCTATGCAGTGCTTATCCGCAGGCTTACACACAGACTTATCCACAATTGACGGGTAAACCGGCTTACACGACCGCAAAATGACGGAAATCGGAGGGAAGGGGGAGGACAGGCGCATGACAGGCGAAGCCACCCATCTTGCGCACAGCTTGTACGCAGGCTTGCCCACATGCTTATCCCATACTTGCTGATGGGCTTACCCACATAGTTATCCACAAATAAAAAAGGCAGGCCGCAAGGCCTGCCCGTGTGCCAGCGCCGACGCCAGCCTTACTTCTTGATCTTGACGGGACGCGTCCAGCCGTCGATGGTCACTTGCCGCGCACGCGACACCGTCAGCTTGCCCGCCGGCGCATCCTTCGACAAGGTCGTGCCGGCGCCCAGAGTGGCGCCCTTGCCGACGGTGACGGGGGCGATCAGCTGGCTGTCGCTGCCGATAAAGGCATCGTCTTCAATCACCGTGCGGAACTTGTTCACGCCATCGTAGTTGCAGGTGATCGTGCCGGCGCCGATGTTGACCCTGGAACCGATGGTGGCGTCGCCGATGTAGGCCAGGTGGTTGGCCTTGCTGTGCGCGGCGATCTGGCTGTTTTTCACTTCGACGAAGTTACCGACGTGCACATCTTCCGCCAGGACCGTGCCCGGACGCAGGCGCGCGTAGGGGCCGATGATGGAAGCGGCGCCGACGACGGCATCCTCGATATGGCAGAAGGGCTTGATGTGCGCGCCGGCGGCCACCGTGGCATTGATGATGACGTTGTTGGCGCCCACGCGCACGCCGTCGCCCAGTTCCACGCGGCCTTCGAACACGCAGCCGACGTCGATGGTGACGTCGCGGCCGCAAATGAGTTCGCCGCGCACGTCGATGCGGGCCGGGTCCAGCAGGGTCACGCCGCGCTCGAGCAGGGCTTGCGCGATATTGTTCTGGTGGATGCGCTCCAGCTGGGCCAGCTGCACCTTGCTGTTGACGCCCGCCACTTCCCACACGGCGGCCGGGTGGGCCGAGGTGACGGCCACGCCGTCGGCGACGGCCTGGGCAACGATATCGGTCAGATAGTATTCCCCTTGAGCATTATTGTTCGACAGGGACGACAGCCATTGCTTCAGGGGCACGGTGGGCGCGACCATGATGCCGCTGTTGATTTCGCGGATGGCGCGCTCTTCTGGCGTGGCATCCTTTTCCTCGACGATGCGCACGATGGCGCCATGCTCGCGCACGATGCGGCCCAGGCCGAAGGGATCGTCCTGTTCCACGGTCAAAATAGCCAGCTTGTCCTTGCCGGCCGCCTGCACCAGCTGCTGCAGGGAAGCGGCGCTGGTCAGCGGCACGTCGCCGTACAGGATCAGGGTCGGTACGCTGTCATCGAGCAAAGCCACGGCTTGCTGCACCGCATGGCCGGTGCCCAGCTGCTGCGTTTGCTCGGCCGCGTCGACCGCCAGGCCTTGGCTGGTCTTGTAGCCGTCAAGCAACTTCAGCACCGCAGCGCCCCCATGCCCGTAAATCACGCATAATCGGGACGGCGCCAGACTGCGCGCCGTATCGATCACATGCGACAGCAGCGGCTTGCCAGCCAGCGGGTGCAGTACTTTTGGCAGCGCCGACTGCATGCGTTTCCCCATACCGGCGGCGAGAATGACAACGTTCATAGACCGTAATTTTTATAAGTTAAGAATATGAAAAAGTTTAACACGCAGGCCCCGTCTTCCACGCCCTTCCAGCGGTTTACTTATGCCGTGCTGGCCCTCATGCTGGTCGTCATGGCCGGCTGCAGCGGCTTGCGCCTGGCCTACAACAATGGCGATACCGTGCTGTACTGGTGGCTGAACGCGTATGTCGACCTGGACCGCGACCAGAAGGGCTGGGTGCGCGAGGATATCGACAAGCTGTTCGACTGGCACCGCAAGACGCAGTTGAAGGATTACGTGGATATCCTGCGCACGGGCCAGAAACAGTTACAGGGCAATATCACGCAGGCGGACCTGATGGCCGACTACGGCGAAATCAAGCAGCGCACCCAGACGCTGCTGCTGAAGGCGGCGCCGGAACTGGCCGACCTGGCCCGTTCGCTCAAGCCCGAGCAAATTGCGCAGATGGAAAAGAAGTTCAAATCGAACAATGATGATTATCGCAAGAAATACCTGAGCGGCGACCAGGAGAAGCGCCAGAAACTGCGCTACAAGAAAGCCATGGAGCAATTCGAACTGTGGTTCGGCAGCTTCAGCAGCGAGCAGGAAGCCCTCATCCGCAAGGCGTCCGACGCGCGTCCGCTGAACAATGAGATCTGGCTCGACGAACGCATGCGGCGCCAGCAGAACGTATTGAACCTGGTCAAGAAAGTCCACCAGGAAAAGCTCGGCAAGGACGCCACCGTGAGCCTGATCAACACCCTGATCAAGGACAGTTTCGAGCGCCTCGAACACTCCGAGCGCAAGGCCTTTTTTGATGCCTACGAAAGCAGCACGGCGCAGATGGTCTTGACGGTGATCAAGATCGCCACGCCGGCGCAAAAAGCCCACGCCGTCAAGCGCATGCAGGGCTGGATCGACGATTTCAATTCCCTGGCCACGCAAGCCAAATAGCCAGGCAGCGCCAGCAGGGGGGAGGGGGCCATATGCTATAGTGGCCGCCACCGAATTGAAGAAATGCCCATGCAAAAGAAAATTAAAAAACCCGCCAAAGTCCCCGTCCACCACGCGCCGCCACCGAACCAGGTGCGCATCATCGGCGGCCAGTGGAAGCGCTCCGTGCTGCCTGTTTTGCAGGCACTGGGCTTGCGCCCGACGCCGGACCGCGTGCGCGAAACCGTCTTTAACTGGATCAATCACTTGCGCGACGGCGACTGGGCCAACGCCCAGGTGCTGGACCTGTTCGCCGGCAGCGGCGCGCTGGGCTTCGAAGCGGCCAGCCGCGGCGCGGCGTCCGTCACCATGGTCGATACGCACACGCCCGTGATCCGCCAGCTGGAAGAAAACAAGACAAAATTGCGCGCCGACAATGTGCAACTGCTGCGCGGCGACGCCTTGCTGACGGCGCAAGGCCTGGCGTCGCGCGGCCAGCGTTTCGACCTGATCTTCCTCGACCCGCCCTACCAGCAGGATTTCCTGGCGAAAGTGTTGCCCTTGTGCGCCAACCTGCTCAGGGAAGGCGGCATGGTGTATGCGGAATCGGGCTTGCCGCTCGTCTTCGATGACACCAGCGCACTCGAAAAACCCGAGTGGATGGCGCCATGGGAAGTCATCCGCGCCGACAAGGCGGGCACCGTTTATTATCATTTGCTAACTTACAACAAAGTGCTGGCAACTGCCTGAATCTGCCTATAAATGAGGCAAAAAAGCTCCCTGGCCCGAGGCGCGGCACCAAGGTGGTCACCAATTTCAGGCATAATGCGCGTCTATATTGGTGCATCATCAGGGAGCCGCAATGGTTGTAGCCGTTTATCCAGGAACATTCGATCCGCTCACGCGCGGTCATGAAGATTTGGTGCGCCGCGCATCGGGCCTGTTTGACAAGCTGATCGTCGGTGTGGCCGACAGCAAGAACAAGCAACCGTTTTTCTCGCTCGACGAACGCCTGGAAATCGCCAACGAAGTGCTCGGCCACTATCCGAACGTGCAAGTGGAAAGCTTTTCCGGCCTGCTCAAGGATTTCGTGCGCAAGCACGAGGCGCGCGTCATCGTGCGCGGCCTGCGCGCCGTTTCCGACTTCGAATACGAATTCCAGATGGCGGGCATGAACCGCTACCTGCTGCCCGATGTCGAAACCATGTTCCTGACGCCGTCCGACCAGTACCAATTCATTTCGGGCACCATCGTGCGCGAAATCGCGGCGCTGGGCGGCGACGTCTCCAAGTTTGTCTTCCCCTCGGTGAACCGCTGGCTGCAAAACAAGATTGCCGCCAACGCTGCCTCATCGCAATAAGTAAGAGTGAAATCATGGCATTACTGATCACCGACGAATGCATCAATTGCGACATTTGCGAGCCCGAGTGCCCGAATGACGCGATCTACATGGGCGCGGAAATCTACGAAATCGATCCCAACAAGTGCACCGAATGCGTGGGCCACTTTGACGAGCCGCAATGCCAGCAAGTGTGCCCCGTCAGCTGCATCCCCTTCAATCCCGCCTGGCGCGAAAGCCCGGAGCAATTGATGGCCAAGTACGAACGCCTGCAGGCGGAACTTCCCGCCAAGACTTAAGCTTTTCTTCCGCGCCACTTCCGGGCCACGTCTGCGTGGCGCCAGCTTCTGCCAACTGTTCTACACTGTGTGCTGACTTATCCACAGCCCATGTTTCTCCACGGAGGCAGAAGATGCAAATAAGCACATCCCGTTTGGGCCGCTCCCTGGCTTGTGCCTGCCTGTGCGCCGTCTTGGCACAACCGGCGCTGGCCGTCGAGGTGGGCGGCGTCAAGCTGGACGAGACGGTGCAGCTGGCCAGCCGCGAGTTGAAACTCAACGGTGCCGGCGTGCGCTACAAGGTCATCTTCAAGGTCTACACGATCGCGCTGTACCTGCCGGAAAAGAAAACCCAGCTGGAAGATATCCTGGCGCTGCCCGGGCCGCGCCGTCTGGAAATCGTCATGCTGCGCAATATCACCTCCGACGAGCTGGGACAGGCGTTCATGCAGGGCTTGAAGCGCAGTTCCGACCAGGCCGACCGCACGCGCCTGCTGAGCCAAACGATGCAATTCGGCGCCATGTTCGCCATGGTGCCCGGCCTGAAGAAGGGCGACATTCTCACCGTGGACTGGCTGCCGGAAGAGGGCACCTTGTGCAAGCTGAACGGCAAACAGGTGGGCGACACGGTGCTGGACCTGGCTTTTTATAATGCACTGCTGAAAATCTGGATCGGCGCCCATCCGGCCGACACGCTATTGCGCGCGCATTTGCTGGGCGACATGGCGTAATCGGCTGGCGGCAGGCGTAAAAAAAGCCGGCGCAGGCCGGCTTGTCATTTTGCAACAGTTGCTCGCTCAGGCACGCGTCGACAGGGCGCGCAATTCGGCGGCATTGCTTGGCGACACGCCATCCATCTTGCCCAGAGTGCGTTGCAAGGCTTGCGCTTCACGCATCTGCTGGCGCGCCAAACGCTCTTCGCGGCTCAGCTTGGGACGCACCACCAGCACCATGGCGCGGGCGATGCCCACCAGCAAAGGCTTGAACAGCAGGGCGAAGGCGCCCACGGCGACGATCACCAGCACGAGTTGCAGGGCGTTCAGCAGGGAAATCTCCAGCACGGGTGCGGATACTGCGTACAGGGCGGAGGCGAAGGTAGACATACTGTTCCAGTGCATTATAGAATTTGCCAGTACTATAGTGCAGTGCAACATATAAATCTAATTCCATTTCTTGATACCAATTATATGAATCGTGAATGGAAAACTGTAATATTTTTTGACGAGTGAAAATATTCGTGCCCGGCGCGGTTTACACTCTTAACTAAATATCTGAATTCAACTTTTATCTTGGGCTTTCCATGAGTTTTCTGACGCTGGATCTGAACTTGCTGCGTGTTTTCGACGCCGTCATGACGGAACAAAACCTGACGCGCGCAGCGGGCCACCTGGCGATGACGCAGCCGGCGGTATCGAACGCCATCAAACGCCTGCGCGAAAGCCTCGGTGACGAATTGCTGATCCGCACGGCATATGGCGTGAAACCCACGCCCCGTGCCGAAGCGCTGTGGCCGTCCGTGCGCTCAGCCCTGGCCAGCCTGGAAGCGGCCGTCACGCCGGAAACCTTCGACGTGTCGAAAACCCACGCCACCTTCCGCATGGCCATGGCCGATGCGACGGCCGCCTTCTGGCTGCCCTCCCTGATGCGCTCGATCGAACGGGAAGCGCCGGGCGTCAACGTGCGCATGATGCCGCTGACCACGCGCGAACCGCGTCCGATGTTGCTGCGCGGCGACATCGACCTGGCCGTGGGCTTCTTTCCCGGCGTGGCGGCGCAATTGTCGAGCGAAACGGGTTCGCCCATCCGCCACGAGCGCCTGTATTCCGGCAAATATGTATGCGTGATGCGGCGCGGCCATCCGTTGGCCGACAAGGAATTGACCCTGGATAACTATTGCGCGGCGAACCATTTATTGGTGAGCTTTTCCGGCCGCGCGCATGGCTTGATCGACGAAGCGCTGTCGCAGATCCACCGCGAACGGCGCATCTTGCTGACGGTCAACCAGTTCTTCACGGCCGGGCGAGTCGTCGCCAATTCCGACCTGATCACCGTCTTGCCGCGCCATCTGATCGCCTCGACGGGCATGACGGAATCCCTGCTGTACAAGGATTTGCCGTTGACCTTGCCGGCCGTCCACCTGGACATGCTGTGGCACGAGCGCGACGCCCGCAGCCCCGCCCACAAGTGGCTGCGCAACCACCTGGAAAGCATGAACACGCCCACGTTACGGACGGCCACGGCGGCCGGCGGCGGCGTGGCGCCGAAGCCCCATATCGAGTGAAAAAATTAGCGGCACGAACGTCTGAGAAAATCGTAGCGAGCGGAAGTAAGTTGTGGCCGAGAAGCGGAACTGTGCTCTAGCACAGTGAGCATCGCAGGCCGCAAATGACGACGCGCAGTAGATTTAATCAGATGTTCATCATGCATGGCTGCTGGAGCGATAACCAATTCTAAAACCGCCCCAGTGCTTGCCCTCGACGTGGATGGGCACGGATAAATCGTGCATGACTTCGCCCGTATCGCGTTTATAGGTTTGCAACAGGAAGGGCTTGGTGTTGCTGCCGCAGCGCTTGCCCGTACGGTCACTGAAGATGCGCTTGGTGCGGTTATTCACCATATCGGTGGCGTAATCTCCCGTCAGCGGCTGGGAAAACTTCTTGTTGTGCGTTGGAAAATATCCATTGTTGTCGACGGCGCCCGCATACGCCAGGTGAGGTAATGCGGCCAGCACGCCTTCCTGCAGGTCCGGCAGCACCTTGTCCGTAAATGCATCGAACTTCGTGTTGTGCTTGGGCGGATTGGTATTCGGGATGGGCCGGTAATGGCGGTCGAACAGGGCTTCGCGCGTGATGCGGCCCGACGCGATCGCTTGCTCGAACAGTTTGCCCACCTCGCGCGCGGCGCGCTGGGCCGCCTCGCGGATCTCGTCGTGCGGCGTGGCCACGCTCGATTCGCCCAGGGCGCCGGCGATCGCTTCGGCCCGCTCGGCCAGGGCCATGGCCGACTGCGTGGCGCGCGGCAATTCGGCATTCGTCGACAGCATGCTGTCGCGGATTTGCAGGATGGCATCGGCAATCAGCTGCGTCGTATCGACGTGTTCGCGCGAGGCGCGGGCGATCTGCCCGATCTCGTCCTCGGATTCGCCCGATGACTGCTCGATATGGCTGAGTGAGGCATGCACGCTTTCCACATTGCGCGCCGCTTCCGTGACACCGGTCGCGAGCGAACTCATGCCGCGCGCGGCTTTTTCCGCCTGTTCATTGATTTCGCGCACCATCACGCTGATTTCATCGGAGGCTTCCTTGGTACGCTGCGCCAATTGCCGCACTTCGCCGGCCACCACGGCAAAACCGCGCCCGTGTTCGCCGGCGCGCGCCGCTTCGATGGCGGCGTTCAGCGCCAGCAAATTGGTGCGCGCGGAAATATCGGAAATGGCTTCCGTAAAGCCCGTGATGCGTTTGGATTTTTCCTGCAGGCTCAGCATGTTGCTGGACGCGCCTTGCGCTTCCTCGCGCGCGCTATTGATGCGGCGCAAGCCCTGGTCCACTTCGGCGCGCGCCGCCACGCTTTCCACGCGCACGCCGGCGGCCACCTTGGCGGCCCGTTCCGCATTGGCGGCGATCTTTTCCGTCATCGCGGCGTTCTGTCCGGAACTGTCGGCGATGTCGCTGGCCGTGCGCACGTCGAGTTCCACCTTCTGTTTGACGGAATCGACAAAATACGAGGTTTCCGCCGCGCCGATCATGATGGCATCGATGGCGTTGCCCACCGTGTCGGCAAACTGGTGCAAGCCCGGCTCGCCGCGCGGACGGCCGGCAAACGCCAGCAGCGCGGCGCCGATGGCGGCCGCCACGCAGGCAATCAGATACGGATGGTCGCCGCCCGACAGCAGCAGCAGATAGGCCAGGCAACAGGCGACGGCCATGGCCAGGATCGTGAATACAAAGAAACGCACCAGCTGATGCTGCAACTGCTTCATTTGTCCCCCGCTGCGCGAACCCGTCACGTCCCCGCCGAGGGGACGTGCTGTAACCGTATGCGGATGGGCACGATTGCCCACTGTGCACCCTGAAGTTACCGTCTGCGCGGCGTTTCAGGCGGCTACCGGATAGCAGAATTGTAGTTCTACCCTACAACATTTGTTCCGATAGCTCAATCAGAAAAGTGGGGCGGCTACACCGAGGTCACTTAATCGGCAATTTGGTGGTGTTTTTGACCTCTTCCATGACGGCATAAGTGTGGGTTTCCCGCACACCTTTCTGCAACAGCGTCTTGCCCAGGAATTCGCGGTAGGCAGCCATGTCCTTGACGCGCGCCTTGACCAGGTAATCGAAACCGCCGGCGACCATATGACATTCCAGTACCTCTGGAATGATTTGTACGCTATGCTTGAAGGCGTCGAACACTTCCGGCGTCGTGCGATCGAGCACCACTTCGATGAACACCAGCAGCGACACGTCGAGCAGCTGCGGGTTCAACTGGGCCGTATAGCCCATGATGTAACCGGATTCGTGCAACTTGCGCACGCGCTCCAGGCAGGCGGCCGGCGACAGGTTCACGCGCGCGGCCAGCTCCACATTGCTGATGCGTCCATCGCTCTGCAATTCCATCAAGATTTTCTTACTGATCTTGTCCAGCATTACCATCACCCCCAAATTAATATTATTTGGTTAAATTGTCGCATCAAAAACTATCTATTGCTAGTCCCCTGTATTACCAGAATTAATCCATAAGAATCCCCTTTACAATCGAATCATCTTAACGTCCGACTTTCTGTATTTTTTTGCACCAAAAAAGAGCAAGAATTACGTCAGTTTTCGTCCCCTTTTTCCTTGTAAAGAGCACTTATGCACCCTGCAGGCCCCTCGGCTTTTACCCCGATTCCTTTTGCTGCGTTCCAGGCAGAAATCCTGCCCGAAGCGACACCCCAACGCGCCGCCATCACTGCCGCCTATAGGCGCGACGAGGTTTCCGCCGTGCAGTGGCTGTTGCAACAGGTACGCCCCAGCAGCACCGAAACGACGGCCGAAGGACAAGCGCTGGCGCACCGCCTGGTGTCGAACGTGCGCCAAAAACGCACACGCGCGTCCGGCGTCGATGCACTGATGCACGAGTTCTCGCTATCGTCGGAAGAGGGTGTTGCATTGATGTGTCTGGCTGAAGCGCTGTTGCGTATACCCGACAGTCAAACGGCCGACCGTCTGATCGCCGACAAAATCAGCAAGGGCGACTGGAAGAAGCACCTGGGTGAATCGCCGTCGCTGTTCGTCAACGCGGCCACCTGGGGTTTGCTGATTACGGGCAAACTGGTCAGTACCAGCAGCGAATCGGGCCTCGGTTCGGCGATGACCAAGCTCATCGCCAAAGGCGGCGAACCGCTGATCCGCAAGGGCGTCGACCTGGCCATGCGCATGCTGGGCAACCAGTTCGTCACGGGCCAGACCATCGAAGAAGCGCTGAAAAACAGCCGCGAGAATGAAACCCGCGGCTACCGCTACTCGTACGACATGCTGGGCGAGGCGGCCCTGACGCAAGCCGACGCGGCCAATTACTACGCCTCGTACGAAACGGCGATCCACGCGATCGGCAAGGCCTCGAACGGGCGCGGCATCCGCAACGGCCCCGGCATTTCCGTGAAACTGTCGGCCCTGCACGCTCGCTACAGCCGCGCCCAGCGCGCCCGCGTCATGGAAGAATTGTTGCCAAAGGTCAAAGCGCTGCTGTTGCTGGCAAAACAGTACAACATCGGCTTCAACATCGATGCGGAAGAAACGGACCGCCTGGAACTGTCGCTCGACCTGATGGAAGCACTGGCTTTCGATACAGATTTGGCCGGCTTCGACGGCATCGGCTATGTGGTGCAGGCGTATCAGAAGCGCTGCCCGTTTGCCATCGATTACCTGATCGACCTGGCGCGCCGCAGCGGCCGCAAGTTCATGGTGCGCCTGGTGAAGGGCGCGTATTGGGATGCGGAAGTCAAACGCGCGCAAGTCGATGGCCAGGAAGGCTATCCCGTCTACACGCGCAAGGTCTACACGGACGTGTCTTACCTCGTGTGTGCGCAAAAACTGCTGGCGGCGAGCAGCCTGATCTACCCGCAATTTGCCACGCACAACGCGCAAACCCTGTCGACCATCTACACCTGGGCGAAACGCGACGGCATCACCGACTACGAATTCCAGTGCCTGCACGGCATGGGCGAGACCCTGTACGACCAGGTCGTCGGCCCCGACAACCTCGACAAGCCGTGCCGTATCTACGCCCCCGTCGGCTCGCATGAAACCCTGCTGGCCTACCTGGTGCGCCGCCTGCTGGAAAACGGCGCCAACTCGTCGTTCGTCAACCAGATCGTCGACGAAAGCGTGGCCATCGATAGCCTGATCCGCGATCCCCTCGAGCAGGCGCGCTTGCAGGGCGGCTTGCCGCACCCGTCGATTCCGTTGCCGCTGGACATGTTTGGCAGCGAGCGCAGGAACTCGGCCGGCCTGGACCTGTCGAATGAAGACACCTTGCGCACCCTGGCCACCGGCCTGGCCCAGCAGCAACAATGGCAGGCAGCGCCGCTGATCGATGGCGCCGTCAGCCTGAACGGCCCCACGCACATGCTGCACAACCCGGCCCAGCACGACGATGTCGTGGGCAAGGTCATGGAAGCCGGTCCGGCCGACGTGGAAACGGCGCTGGCCAGCGCCAGCGCGTATGCCATGGATTGGCAAACCACGGAACCATCGCTGCGCGCGCAAGCGTTGCAACGCGCGGCCGACCTGTTCGAAGAACACCATATCGAGCTGATGGCCCTGGCCGTGCGCGAAGCGGGCAAGTCGCTGCCGAACGCGATCGCGGAAATCCGCGAAGCCGTCGACTTCCTGCGCTACTACGCGGCGCAGGTGGAACACGCGCCGAACACCCTGGCGCTCGGTCCCGTCACCTGCATCAGCCCGTGGAATTTCCCGCTGGCCATCTTTACGGGCCAACTGGCCGCCGCCCTGGCCGCCGGCAACGTGGTGCTGGCCAAGCCGGCCGAGCAAACGCCGCTGATCGCCCACCGCGCCGTGCAATTGCTGCATGCGGCTGGCGTGCCGCGCGGTGCGCTGCAATTCTTGCCCGGCAGCGGAGAAGTCGTCGGCGCCGGCCTGTGCAATGACGCGCGCGTCAAAGGCGTGATTTTCACGGGTTCGACGGAAGTGGCGCAATTGATCAACCGCAACCTGGCCGCGCGCGCCGTAGCCGAAGGCATCGACCTTCCCCTGATCGCCGAAACGGGTGGCCAGAATGCCCTGATCGTCGATTCGTCCGCCTTGCCGGAGCAAGTGGTGCAGGACGTGATGTCATCCGCTTTCGACAGCGCCGGCCAGCGCTGCTCGGCCTTGCGCGTGCTGTTCCTGCAAGCGGAAATCGCCGACAAGACTATCCACATGCTGAAAGGTGCCATGCAGGAATTGCGCGTTGGCAATCCTGACCGCCTGGCCACCGATATCGGTCCCGTCATCGATGCGGAAGCGCAAAGTAACTTGCTGGCCCACATCAACAAGATGAAAACCATGGCCATCGACCATTATTCGCTCGATTTGCCGACCGTCAAAGGCACGTTCGTCGCCCCGACCGTGCTGGAAATCAAGTCGCTGGCGCAATTGACGCAGGAAGTCTTCGGCCCCGTGCTGCACGTGATCCGCTACAAGCGGGCCGAACTGCCGCAACTGGTGCAATCGATCAACGACAGCGGTTACGGCTTGACCCTGGGCATCCATACGCGCATCGATGAAACCATCGATTTCATCACCCAGCGCGCGCATGTGGGCAATATTTATGTCAACCGCAACATCGTCGGCGCCGTCGTCGGCGTGCAGCCGTTCGGCGGCGAAGGCAAATCGGGCACCGGTCCGAAGGCGGGCGGGCCCCTGTACCTGAAACGCCTGCAGCGCAATGCGCCGGCCGGCGCGCAGCACCAGCGCCAGGCGCCGCCGGCGCTTGATGCGCTGACCGTGTGGGCCAAGATGCATGGCCACGACAAGGTCGAGCAACTGGCGCAGGAATACGCGCGCACCACCTTGCTGGGCAGCACCACCGTCTTGCCAGGCCCGACGGGCGAGCGCAACACCCTGAGCTTTGCCGCACGGGGCACGATCCTGTGCGCGGCGGCCACCTCCGGCACCCTGATGAACCAGTTGGCGGCCGTGCTGGCCACCGGTAACCAGGCCCTGGTGCTGGCGCAAACGCCGGAGTTGATCCCGGCCGACTTGCCGGCGGCGCTGAAAGACCGCATTCAGATCGTCAGCAGCCTGGAGTCGGTCAAGCAGGATTTCCAGATCGCCATGATCGAGCCGAGTCTCGATGGCCAGCTCAAACCGCTGCTGGCGGCGCGGGAAGGGGCCCTGGTGAGCACCATTGCCACCACGCAGGACGGTGCCATCCCCCTGTGGCGCCTCGTCGCTGAGCGGGCGCTGTGCGTGAATACGACGGCAGCGGGTGGTAACGCGAGTTTAATGATGCTCAGTGTCTAAAGGAACCTGAGAAAAAGTCCATGGCGTTGTTGCCTTGCCTGGCCGTACATTCGTACTGCCTGCAGCAAGGCGCCTAGCCCTGAACATTTTTCAGGCTCCTTTGTTTTTAAATACAAAGGGCAGAACCAGTGGTTCTGCCCTTTTTTTATGCACGCTAGCTGAAAAATCAGCCGGCCAGGCGCTGGCACAATTGCTGAATCACCGTCAACGCGTACGGCGAGGCGACGGATTGCACGAAACGCATGAAGTCGACGGCGGCCTCCTCATTCGCGTTGTCGGAAATGGTGCGCATGACCGTAAACGGCACACCGAGTTCAAAACACACTTGCGCCACGGCGGCGCCTTCCATTTCGACGGCCAGCAAGTCCGGGATATCCGCTTTCAGCTGCTTGATATGCGCGGCGCTGCTGATGAACTGGTCGCCGCTGGCGATCAGGCCGCGGTGCACCTGCGCGTGCTGCAAGCCGAATTCCACGATATCGGCCGCCTTGAGCACGCTGGAAACATCGTCGCGCAGGAAATCTTCCGCGGCGCCAGCCAGTTGCGTGCTCAGTTCCAGATCCGTGGCGAAGCGCTGCAAGCCCGTCAGCGGCACTTCGAAGCGGGGAAACAGAGGGCGGGCGTCCATATCGTGTTGCAGCAACGATTCCGCCACGACGATATCGCCGACTTTCACGTGTTTATCCCCACTGCCGGCCACGCCGGTGAAGACGATGTGGGTAACTCCGTACTTTTCCACAAGGATAGAAGCTGTCATGGCAGCGGCAACCTTGCCCAGACGCGACAGGACGCACACAGCGTCGATATTCCACAGGGTTCCCAGGGTGTAGTCGCGCATGCCGTGCGAACGCCTCTGGGGGCCTTGCATGGCTTCTACCAGCCCCTGCTGTTCTTCGTGCAAGGCACTGATGATGCCTAAACGCATTTTTTTGTGTGAATTCATGCTGTTTTTACAGGTTTTTTGCATTGCAAGACGGTTTACAGGGTGAAAACAGCCGTTCAGGCGACTTTTCCACCGTGCGCGTTTGTCTCTGTGTTTTAAATAAAGATGTATACATAAAAATAGTAGTGATAGTAAACGGCCATTTTTTTGTGGATAAGTCGGTATACCGTCTAAAAATCATCGACTTAGCGCACAAAAAAGTAGGCGCACAAGCATTGTATCTACGGAGGACTTGTTTGGGATAAAAATTGGCTTGTGGACAAAGATCGACTTTTCCCACATCTCATCCTGTGGATATGCAGGCACTTATCCACAGTGGCAAGCAAAAATCACGGGTTTTCTTGCTGCAGTGACATGTTTGACGGGATTTGCGTGTACGGATCCCTGTCTGGCAATGCATGTTGAGCGATCACGAACGCTGTTCTTTCGCGAACATTGGCGTCCAGGTGATTCCTGGTAGACGGTTTGGCAGTGGGTCGCGCTGTCGCCGTTGGCTTTTTTTTTGATGCTTTTTGCATGCTTTTTGGAAATATCCCCGGACTTCCGCTTTTTTTGTCGGTTTACAATAGATCTATATATAAAAATAGTAGTAATAGTAAACGCGTTTTTTTCTGTGGATAAGTCACTTTTTTTCAACAGGATCAACCGTTTACGTGCAAAATAAAGCGTGAATAATCGCTGTATCACGCGAGGAGCAA
This sequence comes from Janthinobacterium sp. GW460-12-1-14-LB5, assembly GCF_059423585.1. NCBI lineage: Bacteria > Pseudomonadati > Pseudomonadota > Betaproteobacteria > Burkholderiales > Oxalobacteraceae > Janthinobacterium > Janthinobacterium sp. GW460-12-1-14-LB5. Next base: position 162,947 of record NZ_JBWKYD010000013.1, read on the forward strand.
AATTGTATAAAATGCGGTCCTGCGCATAACTTCGTGTTTACTCACAAGTCATCCTGTGGATATCAAGTGACTTATCCACAATCGCTTCAAATCCCCCCTCTTTTCGACATCGAATGGCTTGCTGGCACTGTGTCTGCTCAAGCCGGTTGACGTTTCTATTTTGCAAAACGGTTTGGCAGTGCTGTGCGCGTGATGCCGGCCGCGCCGGTTTTCGTTGCTCAGTTGTTGGCTGGATTTTTTTTTTGTCAGCCAAAGCAGTTCGGCGGTTTTTTTTGAAGACAGGCTTGCGAACCTTCCCGAAGGCGAAGGGCAGGCAAAGCGGGCGTTGTCGGGTTTACCTTAACAAGTTCGTATACAAGAATAGTAATAGTAGTTAACGGCGGCATCTTCTGTGGATAAGTCCCGATTTATCCTTGTAAACAATTGCTTGGCGTGCGGATAAGCGCTGAGTAAGCGTTGTATCTGCCCGGGATGGTTTTGGGATAAAAAAAAGTCATCCAAAAAAAATTTCGTTTACTCACATATCGTACCTGTGGATATCCATACGGTTATCCACAGCTCGCTGCCCCTGTTTTGCCCGGTTTTTTGGGCTTGCCTGGATGCTTTTTCCTATCGCTTGCCACGATTAATGTCGCCCTGGCCCGGCACTGGTGGTAATCTCAATACGGCTCAGCAGCCATGCATGCATGAAGAAAGACAGACTCTGGTAGCGGAACGGGGCGGGGAGACACGCCGCGCGACAGCTTGATGGCATACCGAAAGGAGCTTCATTGGAATCGGCAGGCGAATACGACTACATCATCGTGGGCGGCGGCACGGCAGGTTGCGTGCTGGCCAACCGGCTCACGCGCGACAAGGACGCCAATGTTTTACTCGTGGAAGCGGGCGGCAAGGACGATTACGTGTGGATCCACATCCCCGTCGGCTATCTGCATTGCATCGGTAATCCGCGCACGGACTGGCTGTATTCCACGCAGGCGGACGAGGGCCTGGGCGGACGCAGCCTGATGTATCCGCGCGGCAAAGTGCTGGGCGGCAGCTCGTCCATCAACGGCATGATCTATATGCGCGGCCAGGCCGGCGATTACGATCACTGGGCCGACCTGACGGATGACGCTTCCTGGCGCTGGGACAAAGTCTTGCCGCTATTTAAACAAAGCGAGGATTATTACGGCGGCGCCTCGGAAAACCATGGCGCGGGCGGCGAATGGCGCGTGGAAAAACAGCGGCTGTCGTGGGATATTTTGAATGCTTTCCGCGATGCGGCGCAGCAGGTCGGCATCCCGAAAACCAGCGATTTTAATGGCGGAGATAATAGCGGCAGCGCGTATTTCGACGTCAACCAGCGCCGCGGCATCCGCTGGAATACCTCGAAAGCGTTTTTGAAACCGGCATCGCGGCGCCCGAATCTGACCATCATGACGGGTTGCCACGTGGAACGCTTATTACTGGAAACGACGGAAACGGGGCCGCGCTGCACGGGCATCGTGTTGACGGGCGGCGGCACGCAGTGGCAGGCGACGGCCCGGCGTGAAACTTTATTGACGGCGGGCGCCATCGGTTCACCCCAATTGCTGCAATTGTCCGGCATCGGCCCGGCCGCCTTGCTGCGCGAACACGGTATCACGCCCGTGCTGGATTCTCCTGGCGTGGGCGGCAATTTGCAGGACCACCTGCAGCTGCGCATGGTCTTTAAAGTCCAGGGCGTGAAGACCTTGAACGTGATGGCCAGCAATATCGTGGGAAAAATGCAGATCGGCTTGCAATATGCGCTATTCCAGAGCGGGCCCATGTCGATGGCGCCGTCCCAGCTGGGGGCGTTTGCCAAGTCCGACCCGCAGCAAGCCACGCCAAACCTGCAATATCACGTGCAGCCCTTGTCCTTGGACAAATTCGGCGAACCCTTGCACGCGTTTCCCGCGTTTACGGCCAGCGTCTGCAATCTGCGCCCGACGTCGCGCGGCCACGTGCAGATCGCGTCGGCCGACAGTTATGCGGCGCCAAAGATCGTGCCCAATTACCTGAGTACCGAACAGGACCGCAAGGTGGCGGCCGATGCCTTGCGCCTGACGCGGGCCATCGCCGCCGCGCCGGCCCTGAAAAAATTTGCGCCGCAGGAATACAAGCCTGGCGTGCAATTCCAGAGCCAGGAAGAGCTGGCGCAGGCGGCCAGCCAGATCGGCACCACCATCTTTCATCCCGTGGGCACCTGCCGCATGGGCGTGGCAGGCGATGCGGCGAGCGTGGTCGACAGCCAGCTGCGCGTGATCGGCGTGGCCGGTTTGCGCGTCGTCGATGCCTCCATCATGCCCTACATTACTTCTGGTAATACGAACTCGCCCACCGTGATGATCGCGGAAAAAGCGGCGCAAATGATACACGCGGCCTGGAAATAGCCGGGCAAGCGTGCGAGTTTGCGCCATTCGGACTGGCGAAAAATCCCCGTAGTTATACTGTATTGTGCGTTAAATTTAAGTTGTGTATTATAAAAATGACTAAGTAGTACAAAAAGTACAACTAGGAGACACGATGTCAAACGTAATCTTGGAAACAAGAAATTTGACCAAGGAATTCAAGGGTTTCACCGCCGTGAGCGAAGTGAACCTGAAGGTAGAGCGGGGCCATATCCACGCCTTGATCGGTCCTAACGGCGCCGGCAAGACCACGTGTTTCAACTTGCTCACCAAATTCCTGGTCCCCACATCCGGACAGATCCTGTTCAATGGGAAAGATATTACGGCCGCCAAACCGGCCCAGATCGCGCGCATGGGCGTGATCCGTTCTTTCCAGATTTCCGCCGTCTTCCCGCATTTGTCCGTGCTGCAGAATGTACGCATCGGCTTGCAGCGCCAGCTCGGCACCTCGTTCCACTTCTGGCAAAGCGAACGCGCCTTGAACCAGCTCAACGACCGCGCCATGGCCTTGCTGGCCGAGGTCGACCTGACGGAATTTGCCGACACCATCACGGTCGACATGCCCTACGGACGCAAGCGGGCGCTGGAAATTGCCACCACCCTGGCGATGGAACCGGAAATGATGCTGCTCGACGAACCGACGCAAGGCATGGGCCACGAAGACGTGCACCGCGTCACCGAGCTGATCAAAAAAGTGTCGGCTGGCCGCACGATTTTGATGGTGGAACACAATATGAGCGTGGTTTCCGGCATCTGCGACAAGATTTCCGTCCTGCAGCGCGGCGCCATGCTGGCCGAGGGCAGTTACGCGGAAGTGTCGCGCAATCCGCAAGTGATGGAAGCGTATATGGGCACCACCCACGCCGAACTGGAAGGGGCACATTGATGACCGCTAGCAACAAGGCACCCGCGCTGGAAATTACGCAACTGCACACCTGGTATGGCGAATCGCACATCCTGCACGACGTGAACCTGAAAGTGGAGCAGGGCGAAGTGGTGACTTTGCTGGGCCGCAACGGCGCCGGCCGCACGACCACCTTGCGCGCCATCATGGGGCTGACGGGCGCGCGCACGGGTTCCATCAAAGTCAACGGCGCCGAAGCGATAGGTTTGGCCACGCACAAAATCGCCCACCTGGGCATCGGCTATTGTCCTGAAGAGCGCGGTATTTTCTCGTCGCTGTCGACCGAGGAAAACCTGCTGCTGCCGCCGACCCTGGCCAGCGGCGAGAAGGGCATGTCGGTGGAGGAAATCTACGCCATGTTCCCGAATTTGCAGGAGCGCCGCCACAGCCAGGGCACGCGATTGTCGGGCGGGGAGCAGCAGATGCTGGCCGTGGCGCGCATCCTGCGCACGGGCGCGCGACTGCTGCTGCTCGATGAAATTTCCGAAGGCCTGGCGCCCGTCATCGTGCAGGGCCTGGCGCGCATGATCACCACCTTGAAAGCGAAGGGATACACCATCGTCATGGTGGAACAGAATTTCCGGTTTGCCGCGCCGCTGGCGGACCGGTTTTATGTGATGGAGCACGGTCAGATCGTCGAGACCTTTGCTGCATCCGAACTGGAAGCCAAGATGCCGGTATTGACCGAGCTGCTTGGCGTGTAATGCCCATGTAGTTCCGTATCGTCGTCGAGCAATCGTTTAAATAGCAAACAATAATCCCAACGGAGACACTATGAAACGTAACGCTATCGCCATTGCCACCGCCACTCTTTGCGCACTGGGCTTTTCCGCTGCCGCGCATGCCCAGGTATCGGGCGACACCATCAAGATCGGCTTTATTTCCGACATGTCGGGCGTGTATTCCGACGTCGACGGCTTAGGGGGCGCGGAAGCCATCAAGATGGCGATCGCCGATGCCGGCGTGGTACTGGCCGGCAAGAAGGTGGAATTCATTTCCGCCGACCATCAAAACAAGGCCGACATCGCCGCCTCGAAGGCGCGCGAATGGTTCGACCAGCAGGGCGTCGACATGCTGATCGGCGGCACCAATTCCGGCGCCAGCCTGGCCATGGCCAAGGTCGCGGCGGAAAAGAAGAAAATCTTCATTGCCATCGGCGCAGGCTCCTCGCGCCTGACGAATGAAGAGTGCACGCCGTACACCGTGCATTACGCCTACGATACGGTGGCGCTGGCGCGCGGTACGGGCGGCACCATCGTCAAGCAGGGCGGCAAGAACTGGTATTTCATGACGGCCGACTATGCATTTGGCCACTCGCTGGAAAAGGACACGGCCGAAGTCGTCAAGGCGGCCGGCGGCAAGGTGCTGGGCAGCGTCAAGCATCCGCTGGGCGCCTCGGATTTCTCGTCCTTCCTGCTGCAGGCGCAAGCGGCAAAGCCGCAGATCCTGGGCCTGGCCAATGCGGGTGGCGACGCCATCAACAGCATCAAGGCGGCCAATGAGTTCGGCCTGACGAAGTCGATGAAACTGGCCGGCTTGTTGATCTTCATCAACGACATCCATTCGCTGGGCTTGAACCTGACGCAGGGCATGTACCTGACGGACGGCTGGTACTGGGACTTGAATGCGGACACGCGCGCCTGGTCGAAACGCTATTTCGCCAAGATGAAGAAGGAACCGTCGATGCTGCAGGCAGCCGATTACTCGGCCGCGGCGAACTACCTGAAAGCCGTCAAGGCGATCGGCACGGATGACACCGAGAAAGTCATGGCGTATCTGAAGAAGACCAAGATCAACGACATGTTCACCCAGAATGGCGAAGTGCGTCCCGATGGCCGCATGGTGCACGATATGTATCTGATGGAAGTCAAGAAGCCGTCCGAATCGAAATATCCATGGGATTACTACAAGGTGGTCGCCACCGTGCCCGGTGCGCAAGCGTATGTGACCAAGGCTGAATCGAAGTGTTCGTTGTGGAAGTAATGCTGTAGCCACACCCGCGAAACGCCCGCTTGTGCGCGGGCGGTTCGTCCTGCACGCTTCGCCCGCAGGGTTCGCCTTGCGCCGCCGCACTTGTTTGCGGTGGCGCGTTTCCCTTGATACCACACCGCTATCCGGCGGTGCTTTTTATACTGTGATGCCATGGAAATTTTCGGCGTTCCAATACAAGCGATGATGAGCCAGTTGCTGCTGGGTCTTGTCAACGGCTCGTTCTATGCCATGTTGTCCCTCGGTCTGGCCGTCATCTTCGGCTTGCTCAACGTTATTAATTTCTCGCACGGCGCCATGTACATGATGGGCGCCTTCCTGGCCTGGATGGGCCTCAGCTATTTCGACATCAGTTACTGGGCCATGCTGGTCATCGCCCCGATCCTCGTCGGCCTGGTCGGCATCCTGATCGAAAAGACCATGCTGCGCTGGCTGTATAAACTCGACCACCTGTATGGCTTGCTGCTGACCTTTGGCATTACCCTGATCATGGAAGGCGTGTTTCGCTCCTTTTATGGCGTCTCGGGCCAGCCGTATGCCGTGCCCGAAGCGCTGGCCGGCGCGACGGATCTGGGTTTCATGATCTTGCCGAACTACCGCGCCTGGGTGGTGATCGCTTCGCTCTCCGTCTGCCTGGCCACCTGGTTCGTCATCGAAAAAACCAAGCTGGGCGCCTACCTGCGGGCCGGCACGGAAAACCCGAAACTGGTGGAAGCGTTCGGCATCAACGTGCCGCTGATGGTGACCTTGACCTTCGGCTTCGGCGTGGCGCTGGCCGGTTTTGCCGGCGTGCTGGCGGCGCCGATCATCCAGGTCTCGCCGCTGATGGGCTCGAACCTGATCATCGTCGTGTTTGCCGTGGTGGTAATCGGCGGCATGGGTTCCATCATGGGCTCCATCCTGACGGGCCTGGGCCTGGGCGTGATCGAGGGCCTGACCCGCGTGTTCTACCCGGAAGGCTCGGCCACAGTGGTGTTCGTGGTGATGGTCATCGTGCTGCTGCTGCGTCCCGCCGGCCTGTTCGGCAAAGAAAAGTAATCCTCATCAGTCATGTATTGGAGCTACCACGATGAATAAGAATGTAGGCTACGCCATTGCCCTGCTGCTGGCACTGGCGGCCCCGTTTTACGGCTATCCCGTCTTCCTGATGAAGTTGCTGTGCTTTGCCCTGTTTGCCTGTGCTTTTAATTTGCTGATCGGCTACACCGGTTTGCTGTCGTTCGGCCATGCGGCCTTTTTCGGCGGCGCTGGCTATGTCACCGGCTACGCGCTGCGCACCTGGGGCTGGCCGACGGAACTGGGCTTGCTGGCCGGCGTCGCCACGGGCGCCTTGCTGGGCCTGGTGATCGGCGGGCTGGCGATCCGCCGCCAGGGCATCTACTTTACGATGATCACGCTGGCGCTGGCGCAGATGGTGTACTTTCTGGCCTTGCGTTTGCCGTTCACGGGCGGCGAGGATGGCTTGCAGGGTGTTCCACGTGGAACCTTGCTGGGCACGATAGACCTGGGCAATGACACGGTGCTGTATTACGTCGTGCTGGCCATTTTTGTCGCCGGCTTCGCCCTGATCGTGCGCACCATCCATTCGCCGTTCGGCCAGGTGCTCAAGGCGATCAAGGAAAACGAACCGCGCGCCATCTCGCTGGGCTACGACGTCAACAAGTACAAGCTGATGGCCATCGTCCTGTCGGCTTCGCTCGCCGCCCTGGCCGGCGCCACCAAGACCCTGGTGCTGGGCTTTGAGACCTTGACCGACGTGTACTGGGGCATGTCGGGCCTGGTCGTGCTGATGACCCTGGTGGGCGGCATGGGTACCTTGTCCGGCCCCATCCTCGGCGCCGTGCTGATCATCGCGCTGGAAAACAAGCTGGGCGATGTCGGCACCTACCTGGCCACGCACACGGGCATCGAGTGGTTCGGCACCCTGGGCGAATCGGTGGGCATGGTCACGGGCGTGATCTTCGTCATCTGCGTGCTGCTGTTCCGGCGCGGCATCGTCGGCGAAGCCATCGCGCGCTTCGGCGGCAGGGCGGCCAAAGCAGCTGTCTGATTTTCAAGCAACGCCGGACGGATCGTCCGGCGTTTTTCATTGTGCGTCCACTGTTACTTCAACGGAGAGAACCACCATGCAAATGACGATCACGCGCGCGGGCACCGGCATGAGCCTGTGCACCCTGCTGGCATTGGCAGGCTGCGGCAGCAACCATGCGCCGGAAGAACTGAACCAGATGCCCGGCTACCTGGGGACGATTGCGCGCGCCGACTACGACGGCAAGACGAACGATTTGCTGACGGCCGGCCTGGGCAAGACGGGGCTGGCGGGCGCCACGCCCTTGTATGCGAATGCCGAACAGCCGACGCCGGTCGAACTGCGCCGCAATGCGATTTACGCCAACTACCGCGCCGTGCTCGACATCGCCGCCAACAGCGGCTATGGCACCCTGTACGGACCGAACGTGGATGCCGCCGGCAACGTGGGCAGTGGCGAGGGCCTGGTCGCGGGCAGCGAATACATCGCCTATGCCGACGATGGCACGGGCAAGAAGAATGTCACCTTGATGGTGCAGGTGCCGGCCAGCTTCGACCCGGATCGCGCCTGCATCGTCACGGGCACGTCGAGCGGTTCGCGCGGCATCTACGGCGCCATCGGCAGCTCGGGCGAATGGGGCCTGAAAAAAGGTTGCGCCGTGGCGTATGCCGACAAGGGTTCCGGCACGGGCCTGTATGTGTTCGAGGACGACAGCGTCAACTTGCAGAACGGCCTGCGCGCGGGCAGGGTGGCCGCGGGCAAGAACGCGCTCTTCGCGCCGGACTTGAACGACGCCGACCGGCTGGCCTGGGCTGGCGCCTACCCGAACCGCGTCGCCTTCAAGCATGCGCACTCGCAGCAGAACCCGGAGAAGGACTGGGGCAAGGTCACTTTGCAGGCGGTCGAGATGGCGTATTACGTCTTGAATGAACGCTACGGCGTGCTGGCCCGCGATGGCAGTTCGCGCATCGTACGGCTGACGCCGAAAAACACCATCACGATCGCCTCGAGCATTTCCAACGGCGCCGGTTCGGCCCTGCTGGCGGCGGAACAGGATACGAAAGGTTTGATCAGCGGCGTGGCGGCCAGCGAGCCGCAGGTACAACCGCAGCTGTCCACGGCTTACAGCGTGCGCCAGGGCGGGGCGGTGGTGGCCAATCCCGGCCGCGCGCTGTTCGACTACGCCACCTATGCCGCCCTGTATCAGCCGTGCATCGCTTCCGCGGCCGGCAATGCGGGACGCTGTACGGCGCTCGTGGCCAAGGGCTTATTGAACGGTGCCGACCTGGCGGTGCAGCAGGCGGACGCGAAGCAGCGCTTGCGCGCGTATGGCTGGTTAGTGGACTCCGATCCGCTGCAGGCGGCGCACGCGGGCACGAACATCCTGGTGGCCGTCACGTACGTGTATGCCTACGGAAAATTCTCCGTGACCGATAAAGTGTGCGGTTTCACGTTTGCGCAGACGGATGGCAGCGGCAATCCGATCGCGTTCACCTCGGCGCAAAAGGCGGCCAGCTTTGCCGCGCAAAACGGCATCCCCGGCAGTGTCGTGTACGAGAACAGCGTGGGCGGCGCCAGGGTCTACACGGCCGGCGTGTCGCCTTCGACCAGCCTGGCGGACCAGTCGCTCGATGGCTTCCTGTGCCTGCGCAGTCTGGCGACGGGGCGCGACGCCGTCAGCGGCGCCAATTTGCAGGGCACCCTGGCGGGGCAAAGCGTGCGCGTGCGTGCCGGCATGGCTGAGGTGCAGGCAACTGGCAAGCTCAATGGCAAGCCGGCCCTCATCGTGCACGGCCGCAGCGATACGCTGATTCCCGTCAACCACGCTGCGCGCGCCTACCTGGGCCTGAACGCCGCCGTGGAAGGGGGCAATAGCAAGTTGCGTTATATCGAGGTGACCAACGCCAACCACTTCGATTCCTTCAGCAGCGCCTTGCCGACCCTGATCGTACCGCTGCACGTGTACCTGAACCGGGCACTCGACGCCATGTATGCGCACTTGAACGCCAAGCAAGCCTTGCCGCCATCGCAGGTGGTTCGCACGGTGACGCGCGCCGATGCGTCGACCCTGATCACGAATGTCAACGTGCCGGCGATTGCGGCAACGCCGGCGCCCGGCAATGCCATCAGCGTGACGGGGACTGTCGTCGATATTCCCAACTAGGCAGTATCATTTGTGGAACCTGCGGCCACGTTTCACGTGGCCTTTTTTATTACTCCCAGGCCGTGTCGGCGATCCGGCCCAATCCCTGGAAGATGGGCTTGGAAAACCAGTAGCCCTGCATCAGTGAAATGCCGCAGCCGGCTAGGAAGTCGCGCTCGGCGCGTGTCTCGATGCCCTCGGCCAGCACGCGGATGCCGAGCTCGCGGCACAGGCCAGCGATGGCGCGCACGATCGCCTGGCGCGGCGCCAGCGTATCGATGCCGCGCACCAGGTCCATGTCGATCTTGATGATGTCGGGCTGGTATTCGGCCAGCAGGTTCAAGCCCGCATGGCCGGCGCCGAAATCATCGATGGCCGTCTGGAAACCGAAGCGGTGGTAGGCGCGGAAGATCTCGACCAGGTGGGGACGATCCTGCACCCGTTCGCCTTCCGTCACTTCAAAGATGATTTTATCGGTAGGGAAGCGATGCAGTTTTGCCGCTTCCAGGGTGCTGCGGATGCACACTTCCGGGCGGTAGACGGCGTTGGGCAGGAAGTTGATTGACAGGAAGCCTTGCATGCCGAGGCGCGCTGCGCCGGCCACGGCCTTGACGCGGCACGCCTGGTCGAAGCGGTAGCGGTTGGCGTCGTTGACTTGCGCCAGCACGCTGGCCGCGCTTTCGCCGTTCGGGCCGCGCACCAGCGCCTCGTGCGCATAGATGCTGCGCGTGGCCAGGTCGACGATGGGCTGATAGGCATACTCGAAGGCAAACGGCAGCGGCGCGCTGTCGTGGCAGCCCGCGCAGGCGCCATGCGGAAAGCTGGTTGGGTTAACGTGAATGGCGATATCGGGAGGCGTCATGGCTTCAGTGTAGCAGGGCGGGTTGGCAGATTCCGTCTGCTGGCTCATAGTGCGGCAGCATAGATGGCGCGCGCATCGGCGCGCGTGACGGGCCGGGGATTGTTGCCCAGCAAGCGCGTCTGCAGCATGGCTTCATCGGCCAGCCTGTCCAGGTCTCCGGCTGCGATGCCCACCTCGCGCAAGGTGCGCGCGATGCCCGTGGCCTGGGCAATCTCCTGCATGGCGTCGATCAGGGACACGGCCCGCGCTTCGTCGCTGCCCGCGATACCGGGCTGGAGAACGGTGCCCAGTTGCGCGTACAGTGGCGCCGCATGGGACAAATTAAAACGCAGCACGTGCGGCAGCACCAGCGCATTCGACAGGCCATGTGGCACGTGAAACAGGCCGCCGATCGGATAGGCGAGCGCGTGCACGGCGGCCACGGGCGCATTGGCAAATGCCTGGCCAGCCAGCATGGCACCGAGCAGCATGGCTTGCCGCGCCGGCAAGTTGCTGCCATCGCGGCAGGCGGTGACGAGATTCGCGTGCAGCAGCGACAGCGCGTGGGTAGCCAGCATGTCGGACAGAGGATTTTTCAGCAGGCGGCTGGTGTACGCTTCGATCGCATGCACCATGGCATCGATGCCGGTGGCGGCCGTCACTGCGGGCGGCAAGCCCAGGGTCAGGCTGGCATCGAGGATGGCCAGGTCCGCATACAGTTGCGGCGCGACCACGCCCATCTTGCTGGTGGCACCCGTGGTGACAATGGCGATATGCGTCACTTCCGAGCCCGTGCCCGCCGTCGTCGGCAATTGCACCAGGGGCAGGCGCTGGCCGTGGACATTGCCGATGCCATACAGCTGGGCCAGTTCCTGGCGGCCCGGTGCCAGCACGGCGATCAGCTTGGCCACGTCCAGCGAACTGCCGCCCCCGAGGCCGATAATCAGTTCCACGTGAAACATCTGGGCCTGGGCCACGCCGGCCAGCACGACGGCTTCGGGCGGATCGGCTTGCACATCGGAAAAGACATGCGCCTCGATGCCCGTCGCTTGCAAACTGTGCAGCGAGGCATCGGCCAGGCCCGTGCGCAAAAAGCCCGCGTCGGTGACGAGCAGGGCGCGGCGCACGGTGGGGAAGTGATGGGCGATATGCGCGCCCAGTTGGGCGGCGGCGCCTGGTTCAACGATCAGATGCGGCACGGTGCGAAACTGGAAGGCGGGCATGCGTACTCCTGACAGGAAGGACAGAAGCCCAGCTTACTCCGCTTTTCGCCCCCGTGCCTGTTTCACGTGGAACCAGAAGCGGCGCTTACTCCCACTCCAGCGCGCCGCGTTTCCATTCATACGCCAGGCCGATGGCCAGCACGGCCAGAAACCCCATGACGGCCCAGAATCCGGCTAGTCCCAGTGCATTGACGTTGGCCGCCCATGGCATCAGGAAGATCACCTCGATATCGAACAGGATGAACAGGATGGCGACCAGGTAGAAGCGGATGTCGAACTTCATGCGCGCATCGCCGAACGCTTCGAAGCCGCATTCATACGGGGACAGTTTTTGCGCATCGGGTTTGTGCGGCCCGAGTACGCGTCCCAGCAGCATGGGCACGATGCCGACCAGGATGCCGATCAGAATGAACAGCAGGACGGGAAAATAGTTTTCGAGGAGCATGGGGATTCCTCTCAGTGGCTGGACGACAGTTTCATCAGCACGATGCCGCACACGATGAGGACGGCGGCGCATACGCGCATGGTGTTGACTTGCTCGCCCAGAAAGACGATGCCGACGATGAAGGCGCCGACGGCGCCGATGCCCGTCCAGATGGTGTAGGCCGTGCCCAAGGGCAGGGTGCGCATGGCCAGCGACAGCAAGCCGAAGCTGGCGATCATCATGACGATGGTAATCACGGAGGGGGTGAGTCTGGTGAAACCCGCGGAGAGTTTCATCGAATATGCCCACACGACTTCAAGCATGCCGGCAATGAGTAACAGTATCCAGGCCATGGCGGCTCCTTATACAGAGCGGGCCGTCCCGGTGTGTTCCCATGATGGGGGAGGCCGTCCTCCTGGATGATCGTCGCAATAGTCACTGGCGTGACCATGGATGCGGACGATGCGGCAATTGTAGCAAACATTGGCGGCCGCCGCAGCCCCCTCGCGGACCCTGTCCAGGCACCGCTGCGTGTTCCACGTGAAACAAAAATCGCCGTTGACTTGCCCTTGCTGAGTAAAAATTAAGCAAAAATTGGCCCGTGGAAGGTTGCGCTTGCAAAAAGACTCTATAATCGGAGCTCTCTTCCCGCATTTTTACTTGCACTGTTACCTATTTATCATGTTATTTCCTACAGAATTCGACGTCATCGTTGTCGGTGGTGGTCACGCCGGTACCGAGGCGGCCCTCGCTTCCGCCCGCATGGGGCAGAAGACGCTATTGCTCACGCATAATATTGAGACACTGGGCCAGATGTCGTGCAACCCTTCCATCGGCGGCATCGGCAAGGGCCACCTGGTCAAGGAGGTCGATGCCATGGGCGGCGCGATGGCGATTGCCACCGACGAGTCCGGCATCCAGTTCCGCATCCTGAATTCCTCGAAAGGCCCGGCAGTGCGCGCCACGCGCGCCCAGGCCGACCGTATTTTGTACAAGGCCGCCATCCGTACACGGCTGGAAAACCAAACCAACCTGTGGCTGTTCCAGCAAGCGGTCGACGACTTGATCGTCGAAGGCGACCGGGTCGTCGGCGCCGTGACGCAGATCGGCTTGAAGTTTCTCGCGCGTGCCGTGGTGCTGACGGCCGGTACTTTCCTCGACGGCAAGATCCACGTGGGCCTGAATAATTACTCGGCCGGCCGCGCCGGCGATCCGCCCGCCATCTCCCTGTCCGCCCGCCTGAAAGAACTGAAACTGCCGCAAGGCCGCCTGAAAACGGGCACGCCGCCGCGCATCGATGGCCGCACGATCGACTTTTCCGTGATGCAAGAACAGCCGGGCGACCTCGATCCCGTGCCCGTGTTTTCCGTCATGGGCAACACGGCCATGCACCCGCGCCAGGTGCCGTGCTGGGTCACGCACACGAATAGCCAGACGCACGACATCATCCGCGCCGGCCTGGATCGCAGCCCCATGTATACGGGCGTCATCGAAGGCGTGGGCCCGCGTTACTGCCCCTCGATCGAAGACAAGATCCACCGTTTCTCGGGCAAGGAATCGCACCAGATCTTCCTCGAGCCGGAAGGCTTGACGACGCACGAGTTCTATCCGAACGGCATCTCCACCAGCCTGCCGTTCGACGTGCAGATCGCCCTGGTGCAATCGATGAAGGGCATGGAAAACGCCCACATCCTGCGCCCCGGCTACGCCATCGAATACGACTATTTCGACCCGCGCGGCTTGAAGGCCTCGCTGGAAACGAAGGCCGTCGCCGGCCTGTTCTTCGCCGGCCAGATCAACGGCACCACGGGCTACGAGGAAGCGGCCGCGCAAGGCATGCTGGCGGGCCTGAATGCGGCCTTGCTGACGCAGGACAAGGAAGCCTGGGTGCCGGGCCGCTCCGAGGCTTATCTGGGCGTGCTGGTCGACGATCTGATCACCCAGGGCGTGCAGGAGCCGTACCGCATGTTCACCAGCCGCGCCGAGTACCGTTTGAGCCTGCGCGAAGACAATGCCGACATGCGCCTGACGGAAATCGGCCGCGCCTTGGGCTGCGTGGGCGACGTCCAGTGGCAGGCGTTCGAGACCAAGCGCGAAGCTGTGGCGCGCGAGCTCGAGCGCCTGCGTTCCACGTGGGTCAATCCGCGCATCCTGGCGGCCGCCGAATCGGAACGCATCGTCGGCCAGGCCCTCGAACGCGAGTACTCGCTGGCGGACTTGCTGCGCCGCCCGAACGTCGCCTACGACACCCTGATGAGCATGACGGGCATCGAAGGCCAGGCCCTGGCCGGCCCGGGCGTGGAAGACCCCGCCGTGCGCGAACAGGTGGAAATCCAGCTCAAATATGCGGGCTACATCGAGCGCCAGAGCAAGGAAATCGAGCGCCACGAACACTATGAAAACCTGGCCTTGCCGGAAGGTTTCAATTACCTGGATATCGGCGCGTTGTCCGTCGAAGTGCGGCAAAAACTCGACAAGCAGCGCCCTGAAACCCTGGGCCAGGCCTCGCGCATTTCCGGCGTGACGCCGGCGGCGATTTCGCTGCTGCTGGTGCACCTGAAAAAGCGCGGCTTTGGCGCAGGGCAAGCCGAAATACAGACCACCACTTTAAAGGACGAGGTTGTTGAATGAAGCAGTTTGACCGGGCCGCATTGGCCCAGATTTTGGATGAAGGCGTCGCCGCGCTGGGGCTGGACCTGAGCGCGGATCAGACGGAAAAACTGCTCGATTACCTGGCCTTGCTGGCCAAATGGAACAGCGTGTACAACCTGACGTCGGTGCGCGATCCGATGCAGATGCTGACCCTGCACGTGCTCGACTCGCTGGCCGCCGTGCCGGCGTTCGCGGAGGCAAAGAATGTGCTCGATGTGGGCGCCGGCGGCGGCTTGCCGGGCATGGTCCTGGCCATCGCGCGGCCCGACGTGAAGGTGTCGATGATCGACACCGTGCATAAAAAGACGGCATTTCTGACGCAAGTGAAGGCGGAACTGGGCCTGGCCAACGTCACCGTGTACACGAAACGCGTGGAACAGCTGGAAGTGGCGCAGAAATTCGACGTGATCACCTCGCGCGCCTTTGCCGACCTGTCCGACTTCGTCAATTGGTCGCACCACGTGCTGGCCGAGGGCGGGCAATTCATCGCCTTGAAAGGGGTGGCACCGCCAGACGAGAGAGAGAGACTGCCGGCAGACTGGAAAGTGACGGAATTACGGGCAATCCAGGTGCCAGGGCTAAATGCAGAGCGTCATCTGGTCTTTATGGCAAGAATTTAAAGGCCGCGGAATTAACGGTATAAATAATATAAACAGTTTATACGGTATAAATAATATAAACCATATAAACGATTTATATCGTATAAATGAAATAAATAGTATAAATCGTTTCGGCCAGATGCCGGGGCGCACGATGAAGTTTGCATCTCTTTACAACTAGAAGATACATGGCCAAAATTTTTTGTGTAGCAAATCAAAAGGGTGGTGTTGGTAAAACCACAACAAGCGTCAACCTCTCCGCCGGTCTGGCCAAGTTGAACCAGCGCGTGCTGCTGGTCGACCTCGACCCGCAGGGCAATGCGACCATGGGCGCCGGCATCAACAAGGCCGGCCTGAAGGCGTCCACGTATGAAGTGATGCTGGGCGAGTCCGATGTCAAAACGGCACGCCAGCGTTCGGAGGCGGGGCGCTTCGATGTGCTGCCGTCGAACCGCGAGCTGGCCGGCGCCGAAGTGGAGATGGTCGAGCTCGACAACCGCGAACGCCGCCTGAAGGATGCGCTGGCCGAAGTCGACAGTGAATATGACTTCATCCTGGTGGATTGCCCACCGGCATTGTCGATGCTGACCCTGAACGGCCTGTGCGCCGCGCATGGCGTGATCATCCCGATGCAGTGCGAGTACTACGCGCTGGAAGGCTTGTCCGACCTGGTCAACACCATCAAGAAGGTGCATGCGAACCTGAACCCGGATTTGAAGATCATCGGCTTGCTGCGCGTGATGTTCGATCCGCGCATGACATTATCGCAACAAGTGTCGGCGCAGCTGGAACAGCACTTCGGCGACAAGGTCTTCAATACCATCATCCCGCGCAACGTGCGCCTGGCCGAAGCGCCGTCGTACGGCTTGCCCGGCGTGACCTTCGACCCCAGCTCGAAAGGTGCCCAGGCGTATATCGCCTTCGGCGCCGAAATGGTCGAGCGCATCAAACATATGTAAACAAGGGGCGGGCGCCTGCACAATTTGATGTAAGCGCTTACTCTGAAAACACGATTAGGACAGCATGGCTACGAAAAAACTAAAAGGACTGGGTCGCGGACTCGACGCCCTGTTGGGCGGCGGCGGCGACTTCGCCAGTCCGGACACGACTCAACCGTCGAACTTGCCCGTATCACAAATGCAAGCCGGCAAGTACCAGCCGCGCACGCGCATGGACGAGGGCGCACTCAATGAACTGGCCGCCTCGATCAAGGCGCAGGGCTTGATGCAGCCGATCCTGGTGCGGCCAATCGGGCAAGACACCCTGAGCGGACTTATTAAATATGAAATTATCGCGGGCGAGCGCCGCTTCCGCGCCTCGCAGCTGGCCGGTTTGACGGAAGTGCCGGTGCTGGTGCGCGATGTGGACGACCTGGCTGCGGCCGCCATGGCGCTGATCGAGAACATCCAGCGCGAAGACCTGAACCCGCTGGAAGAGGCGCAAGGCATCCACCGCCTGATCGCCGACTTCAGTTTTACGCATGAGCAAGCGGCCACTGCGCTGGGACGCTCGCGCAGCGCCGTGTCGAACCTGTTGCGTTTGATGAACCTGGCCAACCCCGTGCAGACCATGCTGATGGCCGGCGATATCGACATGGGCCATGCGCGCGCGCTGCTGGCCGTCGATGCCGCCAGCCAGATTACCCTGGCGAACCAGGTCGTGGCCAAGCGCCTGTCCGTGCGCGAAACGGAAAAGCTCGTCACCCGCACGGTCGAGGAAGCGGCCAACCCGGTCGAGCCGCGGCAAAAGGAAAAGTCCGGCGACATCGCGCGCCTGGAAGAAGAGCTGTCCGATGCGCTGGCCACGCCCGTGGTGTTCAAGATGGGCAATAAAGGCCGTGGCCAATTGGTCATCGATTTTGCCGATCTTGACGTGCTCGATGGTTTGTTGACCCGCTTGCGTGGTTAAATAGCAAGCTGCAAAGACAGGGGGAACGCGGGGTGGACAATCCGGCCATGCTTTCCAGATGCACCACGTGATTCCTTGATAACACGGCTGGAAGCGGCCAGACAAGCGACTTTGCCATATAGTGGTGCAAAAGGCGGCGAATAGTCGGTAAAGCGTCAGTTTCACGCAGCAATTGCCCTGCTGCGGTGCAGCAACGTTTGACTCTATAGAACAAAGCCAACTATAATCCCGTGTCTTTGCGTGTGTAGATTTTTCTGGGAACCTGGCAATTGAGTGATTCACAACAAAATATTGCCAAGCCAGTCTACAAAGTAGTTGCATTGCAGCTAGCAATCGCTATCAGCTTTGCCACAGTCACCCTGTTTTTCGGTGGTAGTGTCAGAGGCTGGTCCGCCGCATACGGCGGTGCTATCGCAGTCATCGGTAGCCTGGTGTATGCCATGCTGGTCGTTCGCGGTTCTAGCGACGCCAACAAGGCATTCCGGGCGCATTTGCGCGCAGAAGTGATGAAAATATTTATCACAGCGGTGCTGTTTATATTGGCACTGGTGTTGTTTCAGTCGGCCGCCTGGTTATGGCTGATCTTGGGTTTCGCGGTGGCAACCTTAGCATACTGGTTTTCATTGCTCGCTGTTTAATCATTGGTTTTGGGGCCTGTTGAGCTCTGAAACGACAAATCTAAATTCATTATGACCACAGAACACGCTATTGAAGCGGGCCATGCTGCCCCGGCCAACGCCACAGAATACATCAGTCACCATCTGGCCCACCTGAGAAGTGCCGACGGCATGATCAATCTGGATACGTTCTGGATTTCGGCCATTTTGGGCTTTGTTTTCCTGGCTGTTTTCTATATGGCGTCGCGCCGCGCGACGGCTGGTGTCCCTGGCAAGTTGCAAAACTTCGTCGAAATGGTCATGGAAATCGTCAATGACACTATTAATGGGGCCTTCCACGCGAAAAGCAAGGTCATCGCGCCGCTGGCCATCACTATTTTTGTGTGGGTCTGGTTGTTGAACGCGATGGACTTCCTGCCGGTTGACCTGTTGCCGAAGATCTTGAGCTGGTTTGGCGTGCATAAGCTGCGCGCCGTGCCGACCGCCGACGTCAACCACACCTTCGCCATGTCGCTGTCGGTGGTGCTGTGCGTGATCGCCTTCTCGATCAAGGCCAAGGGCCTGGGCGGCTGGATCAAGGAACTGTTCACGGCACCATTCCATGCAAGCGGTCTGATCGGCACGATCGCCCTGGCACCCGTCAATTTCCTGCTGCAAATGGTTGAGCTGGTTGCAAAACTGATCTCCCTGTCGCTGCGACTGTTCGGCAATATGTATGCCGGCGAACTGATTTTCATCTTGATCGCGTTGTTGCCTTGGTGGGCACAGTGGGCGTTGGGTGGTCCATGGGCAATTTTCCATATCTTGATTGTAACTTTGCAAGCTTTTGTGTTTATGGCGTTGACGGTTGTGTATCTGAGCCTCGCGGTTGAGAAACATTAATCATTAACTTTATATTTTGTTTTTTTAGTATCTTTCGTTTTTAAATTTAGGAGAATTTTATGCAAGCTCTGATCGCACAAGTACAAAGCATGACCGTTCTGGCAGCAGCAATCATCATCGGCCTGGCCGCAATCGGCACCGCTCTGGGCTTCGCTATCTTGGGTGGCAAATTCCTGGAAGCTTCGGCACGTCAACCAGAACTGATGCCACAACTGCAAACCAAACTGTTCGTTATCGCTGGTCTGCTGGATGCTATCTCGATGATCGGCGTTGGTGTTGCTCTGCTGTACACGTTCGCTAACCCGTTCCTGTCCGCTCTGACGGCTGTTGCTCAGTAATTCGCTCCAACCCTAGGAGAAACTTTTAGTTAGGAGCAAAGGTATGGACATCAATATGTCGCTCATCGGCCAGATGATCACCTTCGCGGTGTTGGTCTGGTTCTCGATGAAGTTCGTATTTCCAGCGCTGAACACAGCGCTGGATGAGCGTGCCAAACGAATCGCGGATGGATTGGCTGCGGCCGATCAAGGTCAGGCTTCGATGGCTGTCGCTGAAAAGCGTGCGCAAGAGGCATTGAACAGTGCACGTGAAGAAGCGTCGCAACGCGTTGCGGACGCTGAAAAGCGCGCGCAGCTGGTTGCTGAAGAGATCAAGCAAAATGCACAAGCTGAAGCTGCGCGTATCATTGCGCAAGCCCAGTCGGACGCCGAACAGCAACTGTCGAAAGCACGCGAACAATTGCGCGCTCAGGTGGCTGACCTGGCTGTCAAGGGTGCCGAGCAGATCTTGAAGCGTGAAGTTAACGCTACGGCTCACGCCGAAATGTTGCAGCGTCTTGCTGTCGAGCTGTAATCATGGCAGAACTCGCAACCGTCGCCCGTCCCTACGCGGAAGCTTTGTTCCGCGTAGCCCAAGCTGGTAAGGAGTCAAGCAACCTCGCGGCGTGGTCCGAGCTGGTGTCCGAACTGGCACAGATCGGTAGCCACCCCGAGGTACAGGCGTACGCGCGCAATCCGAAAGTCTCGGAAAGCGACGTCGCCGCCACCATCCTGTCGTTGTTGAAATCGCCGCTCAATGAGGAAGTGAAAAACTTCGTCACCATGTTGATCGAAAATGGCCGCATCAGCCTGCTGCCGGAAATCGGCGCGCAATTCCATACGTTGAAAAACGGTCTGGAAGGTGCGGCTGACGCCGAGATCACGAGCGCTTTCGATCTGAGCGAAGGCCAAACGGCCGAGCTGGTCGCAACGCTGGAAAAGAAATTCAGTCGTAAGCTCAACCCTGCCGTCACAGTGGATCCATCGCTGCTCGGCGGCGTGCGCGTGGTCGTTGGCGACCAAGTGCTCGATACCTCGGTGCGCGCCAAGCTGCAGCAACTGCACGCTGCACTGGTGTCGTAAGACACGCGCTTCGGCAGGCCAGCTTAGACAGACCCTTACCCCTCGCGCAAGCTGAGAGAAACACTTTTAGGAGTTAGTATGCAACTCAACCCATCTGAAATCAGCGAGTTGATCAAGAGCCGGATCCAAGGTCTTGACGGCGGCGCTGAAGTGCGTAATCAAGGCACGGTTATTTCCGTCGCCGACGGTATCTGCCGCATCCACGGTTTGTCGGACGTGATGCAAGGCGAGATGCTGGAATTCCCAGGCAATACGTTTGGCCTGGCAATGAATCTGGAACGCGATTCCGTCGGTTCCGTGATTTTGGGTGCCTACGAGCACATCTCCGAAGGCGACACGGTGAAATGCACCGGCCGCATTCTGGAAGTGCCAGTCGGTCCTGAGCTGCTCGGCCGCGTTGTCAACGCGCTGGGTCAGCCGATCGACGGCAAAGGCGCCATCGAGACCAAATTGACGGCCGCGATTGAAAAAATCGCGCCGGGCGTGATCGCCCGTGAATCCGTTTCGCAACCGATGCAAACCGGCCTGAAGTCGATCGATGCGATGGTTCCAGTTGGCCGCGGCCAGCGCGAACTGATCATCGGCGACCGTCAAACCGGCAAGTCGGCTGTGGCGATTGATGCGATCATCAATCAAAAAGGCCAGGGCATGAAATGTATCTACGTCGCGATCGGCCAAAAAGCCTCGTCGATCAAGAACATCGTGCGCTCGCTGGAACAGCACGGCGCGATGGAATACACCATCGTTGTCGCCGCTTCCGCTTCGGAATCGGCCGCCATGCAATACATCTCGCCGTACTCCGGTTGCGCCATGGGCGAATACTTCCGTGACCGCGGTGAAGATGCACTGATCGTCTACGATGATCTGTCCAAACAAGCTGTTGCATACCGTCAAATCTCGCTGCTGCTGCGCCGTCCACCAGGTCGCGAAGCGTACCCAGGCGACGTGTTCTACCTGCACAGCCGCCTGCTGGAACGCGCAGCACGCGTGAATGCCGACTACGTCGAGAAGTTCACCGACGGCGCCGTTAAAGGCAAGACCGGTTCCCTGACGGCTCTGCCGATCATTGAAACGCAAGCTGGCGACGTATCCGCATTCGTGCCAACCAACGTGATTTCGATTACCGACGGTCAGATCTTCCTGGAAACCTCGCTGTTCAACGCCGGTATCCGTCCTGCGATTAACGCCGGTATTTCCGTATCGCGCGTCGGTGGCGCCGCCCAGACCAAGGTCATCAAAAACCTGTCCGGCGGTATCCGTACCGACTTGGCGCAATACCGTGAACTGGCCGCGTTTGCGCAGTTCGCTTCGGACCTGGATGAATCGACCCGCAAGCAGCTGGACCGTGGTGCCCGCGTGACGGAATTGCTCAAGCAAGCCCAGTACTCGCCACTGTCGATCTCGCTGATGGCCGTATCGCTGTTCTCGGTGAACAAAGGCTTCATGGACGACGTGCCAGTCAAGCAAGTGCTGTCGTTCGAAGCTGGTGTCCACGCTTACATGAAGACCAAGCAAGCTGCTCTGCTGGCCAAGATCGAAGAAACCAAGCAACTCGACAAAGACAGCGAAGCAACTCTGTCGGCGGCCATTGCTGATTTCAAGAAATCCGGCGCATATTAAGCGGCCAGGCGGCGCCCGCCTCGAGTGAGGCGCCGCCCTACGCGCAGAAGGAGTAAGGACTCATGGCATCAAGCAAAGAGATACGTGGCAAGATCAAAAGCGTAGAGAATACGAAGAAGATCACCAAGGCGATGGAAATGGTTGCCGCATCGAAAATGCGCAAAGCGCAGGACCGTATGCGCGCCGCCCGTCCCTACAGTGACAAGATTCGGAATATCGCCGCCAATCTGGCGACCGCCAATCCGGAATACACGCACCCGTTCCTGGCAGCTGCCCAGGGTACGCAAGCGAAGGCAGTGGGTTTCATCGTTGTCACGACCGACAAGGGGCTGTGCGGCGGCATGAACACCAACATCCTGCGCCAAGTGACGTCGAAGTCGCGCGAGCTGGAAGCAGCTGGCAACCGGATTGAAGCAGTTGCCATCGGTAACAAGGGTTTGGGTTTTTTGAATCGCATCGGTGTCAAGATCATTGCGCACGCCATTCAAACCGGTGATACGCCCCACCTGGACAAATTGATCGGACCTGTCAAGGTCATGCTCGAAGAGTTCCAGGCAGGCAAGATCGATGCAGTCTACCTGTGCTACACCAAATTCATCAACACGATGAAACAGGAACCAGTCGTGGAGCAGTTGCTGCCCCTGACGGCCGACAAGATGGTCGCCGACAAGGGTGCCCACTCGTGGGATTACATCTACGAGCCGGACGCGCAAAGCGTGATCGACGAATTGCTGGAGCGCTATGTAGAAGCGCTGGTGTACCAGGCAGTCGCGGAGAATCTGGCGTCCGAGCAATCGGCACGGATGGTCGCGATGAAAGCTGCAAGCGACAACGCGGGTAGTGTGATCGGCGAATTGAAGCTGATCTACAACAAGACCCGCCAAGCTGCGATTACCAAAGAACTCTCCGAAATCGTTGCCGGTGCGGCTGCGGTTTAAACGAATTTAACTATATTGAAGGAACGAACATGGCTGATGGCAAAATCGTTCAGTGTATCGGCGCTGTGGTGGACGTTGAGTTTCCCCGCAACGCGATGCCTAAGGTATTTGATGCCTTGAAGATGGCAGGCTCGGAACTGACCCTGGAAGTACAACAGCAGTTGGGCGACGGCATTGTCCGTACCATTGCACTCGGCTCGTCCGATGGCCTGCGTCGCGGCATGATGATTCAAAATACCGGCAAACCTATCATGGTGCCAGTCGGTAAAGCAACCCTGGGTCGCATCATGGACGTGCTGGGCAACCCGATCGACGAATGCGGCCCCGTGTCGCACGAGCAGATCGCGTCGATCCACCGCACCGCTCCTGCATACGACGAACTGTCGCCATCGCAAGAACTGCTGGAAACCGGCATCAAGGTGATCGACCTGGTATGCCCGTTTGCAAAAGGCGGTAAAGTTGGTCTGTTCGGCGGCGCTGGCGTAGGCAAGACCGTGAACATGATGGAACTGATTAACAACATCGCCAAGGCGCACAGCGGCGTGTCCGTGTTCGCCGGCGTCGGTGAGCGTACCCGTGAAGGTAACGACTTCTACCACGAGATGGCTGATGCGAAAGTGGTCGATCTGGAAAATCCAGAGAACTCCAAAGTCGCGATGGTCTACGGTCAGATGAATGAACCGCCAGGTAACCGTCTGCGCGTCGCGCTGACCGGCCTGACGATCGCTGAATCGTTCCGTGATGAAGGCAAGGACGTTCTGTTCTTCGTCGACAACATCTACCGCTTTACGCTGGCTGGTACCGAAGTGTCGGCACTGCTGGGCCGTATGCCGTCGGCTGTGGGTTACCAACCGACCCTGGCGGAAGAAATGGGCCGTCTGCAAGAGCGTATCACGTCGACCAAGACCGGTTCGATCACCTCGATCCAGGCCGTCTACGTTCCAGCCGATGATTACACCGATCCGTCGCCTGCTACCACGTTTGCTCACTTGGATTCGACCGTTGCGCTGTCGCGTGACATCGCTTCCCTGGGTATCTACCCAGCCGTGGACCCGCTGGATTCGACCTCGCGTCAGCTCGATCCGTTGATCGTTGGTCAAGAGCACTATGACACCGCGCGTGCCGTGCAAACGACCCTGCAACGCTACAAGGAATTGCGCGACATTATCGCGATTCTGGGTATGGACGAGCTGGCACCGGAAGACAAACTGCTGGTCGCCCGTGCACGTAAGATGCAGCGTTTCCTGTCGCAGCCTTTCCACGTCGCTGAAGTCTTTACCGGCGCGCCTGGTAAATACGTTTCGCTCAAAGACACGATCAAGGGCTTCAAAATGATCGCTTCGGGCGAACTCGATCACCTGCCGGAACAAGCGTTCTACATGGTCGGCACGATCGAAGAAGCAATCGAAAAAGCCAAGAAACTTAACTAAGTTAAGTCTGGGCCTAACCCCGCCCCTTAGAAGGCGGGGTTCTTCAACCCGATAGGACACACATGGCACACACAATTCACGTTGACGTGGTTTCCGCTGAAGAACTGATTTTTTCAGGCGAAGCAGAATTCGTCGCGTTGCCGGGTGAACAGGGCGAGCTGGGTATCTACCCACGCCACACGCCTTTGATTACCCGCATCCGTCCGGGCGCGGTCCGCATCAAGGTAGTCGGCCAGGCTGAAGAAGAGTTCGTCTTCGTTGCCGGCGGCCTGCTGGAAGTGCAACCGGATACCGTGACCGTCCTGGCCGATACCGCAATCCGCGGTCACGACCTCGACGAAGCGAAAGCGCTGGAAGCGAAGAAGTTGGCGGAAGAAAATATCCACAACAAGGATTCGGGCATCGACTACGCGCAAGCGCAAGCCGAGCTGGCCAGCGCGATTGCGCAGCTGGCAGCGATCCAGAAGCTGCGCAAGCATTAATTTGCTCGCATGCAGTAATACAAAAAGGCAGCCTGCGGGCTGCCTTTTTTTTCAGCAAACGGATTTCAGTAAAAACTAGCGGCGCTTGTTCTTTCCCCTTTCCAGTCCCGCCTTCAAGATCGTCTTCCACTTGGCGCGCGCGGCGATGCGCTCGAGCGGCGTCTCCTCGCTGCGGTGGGCGTCGCGCAGCAGCTTGTGATAATTGCGCAGGCGGTCGCCGTCGACGGCGCCGCGCACGGCGCAACCGGGCTCGCTGGCATGCTGGCAATCGCGGAACTGGCACGTCGCTGCTAGCGCCGCGATATCGTCAAACGTGGCGGCCAGGGTCTGCGCATCGGCATCGGCGCGCCAGCTGCGCAAGCCCGGCGTGTCAATGATGCAGGCGCCGCCGGCGCACAGGTGCAGCGAACGGGCCGTCGTCGTATGCCGGCCGCGGCCGTCGCCATGGCGCACGCCATTGGTCGCTTGATCCGCCGCGCACAAGGTATTGGTCAGGCTGGACTTGCCCGCGCCCGATGAGCCGAGCAGCACCAGGGTCTGGCCGGCGCCCAGCCAGGGCTCCAGGATGGCCACGTCATACGCATGGCGCGTATCGATGGCAAACAACGGCACGTGGGGCGGCAGGCGCTGTTTCAGCAGCGCCAGCTTGCCCGCAACGTCGTCGGCCACGTCGGCCTTGCTCAGCACCACCACGGGCGTCACTTGCGCCGCCAGCACGATGGCGAGATAACGCTCCAGGCGGCGCGGATTGAAATCCCCATCGAGTCCCATCACCAGCAGGGCCGTGTCGACATTGCTGGCCAGTACCTGGCGCCGGCCGTCATTGCCGCGCCGGGCGATCTGCGTGGCTGGGGATAAGTGCGCCGTTATCCACAGCGTGCCGTGAAGATCGGGTTCGGCGGCGATCCAGTCGCCGACCGTGAGGATGGTGTCCTGCGCCAGCAGCGCGTGCAGCAGCCGCGGCAGGATCTGCGCCGGCTGTTCCAGGCTGCCGTCGTGCACGATGATGCTGTCGCGGTGGACGGCGCTCACGCGCAGCAGCTGCGCGCGGGAAGAAGATAGCGGGGAAGATACGTCGAGTTGGGTGGCCGCGCCGGCGATGGCCTGCTGCAGCCCGATAAGGCGTAGTTGCGCAAAATCGAATGCGATCATGGTAGCGTGATTCCAGATTCTGTCGTCCGCGTGCGGACGTGTAGCCTGCGCGTGCAGGCACCGCCAGTCGCAATGACTGGCACGAAAGAAGGGAAGTCGGCTACGCGATCACGCGTATGGGGAATGGCGGGCTAAAAAGGCTTAGCTGGGGAAACAGTGATCAGGCAGCCGACAGCACGGCAGTATCCGAATGGCGCATGTTGTCTACTCCTGTTGTGTGATGGAAAATACCAGTGTGCCAGCGGCACGCGCCGGCGTCAACCTCAGCTGCACATGCCGTAAGCCTTGCGCTCGGGGAAATAGCGGTAGGTAAACGTGCGCACCGGGTAGCGCTTGCCGGCGATGAGCATGTCGGGCATGGATAAATCAAAGCGCTGCGGCAGCTGGCGCGGCAGTTGCAGGCGCAGTCGCCACTGCGTCTCGGCGCTCGAACCCACGGCGGAAAACATGATGGGCAGCGTTTCGATGACGTCGACGATTTCCGCCTTGCGGTTCATGCCGCGCTGATAGATGGTCAGCACCTTCGCTTCGGCGAACGGTTCCTTGTGCGGTTCTTCCAGCAGGAAAGACAGGCGCGTAAAACTGGCTTGCGTGCCGATGGGAAGAGTAAAAATCAGCGCCAGCTCCGTGCCGCCTTCCTGCAGGGTGACGGGTGGCGTGGCGTAGATGCTGATACCGCGCGGCAGTTCGAAACGCGAACCCTCCGTCCACGTCTTGCACTCGGGCGTGGTGGCCTGGTACAGGCTGGGCGCCGTGTAGTCGTCACAGGCGGAAACCAGCAGCAGGGGCAGGGCAAGGAGGGCGGAACGGCGCATGGGAGTCACGGTTGGAGGGTCAGCCGACAGTGTAAGCGATCCCCGCGCGATCCACCAGCGACGCCAGGCCTACCCGGGCGGGGCGCGCCGCACGGATTGCAGCTGGCAGTGCGCCGCCTGCAGTGCATCCTTGATGACGTCGAGCGCCAGTTGCGGCCGGGCCGCGCCACACATGAAGATGTCGACGGCGGCAAAGCTGCATTCCGGCCAGGTGTGGATGGAAATGTGCGATTCGGCCAGCAGCACCACGCCCGTGACGCCCTGGCCGGCGCCAAAGCTGTGGAAATGGCTGTGCAGCACCTGCGCGCCGGCCGTAGTGGCCGCCGCGCGCAGCAGGCCTTCAAGCGCGGCGCCATTGCGCAGGCGTTCCGGCGCGATGCCGGACAAGTCGGCCAGCAGATGGATGCCCAGGGGCAGATGCGGTGTGGCTGTCATGCTTATTTGTGGCTGCCGCCACTGGAGCCGCCGCCATAGCTGCCGCCGCCGCTGCCCGTGCGCGAACTCCAGCTGCTGCCGCTGCTGCCGCTGCCGGCCACCTTGAACATGCGCACCCAGTTGGCGGCCGTGACGGAAAACGTCACCATCAGGGCATAGATCACGTATTTACTCATGGGGGATTCTTTGCATTCTTGTCGAGAAAAGCGGCGGGCAGGAACAGCGCCAGACAGCCCAGCAAACTCCACATCAAGGTGCTGGAGAACGAGACGAACATGGGAATCGCATTCAGGACCAGCACGATGACCATGAAGACCTTGGCGATGCCGCGGTGGCTCAGCTGGATATTCTGTACCTTGGCGCCGCCATGGAAGGCGGCGCCGAACCAGGCGGCCATCTGGTCATAGGCGACGGGCACGGAGCGCGACCAGGTCATTTCCTCGCCCGTGAGCTCCGCCGCCAGCTTGGTCTGTCCCTGCTCGAATTCAAACACACGCGTGCTGTCGCCGACGGCCACCTTCCAGTTGAAGGCGCCCGCTGCGTACACGACCTGCGAGCCGTAGTCATACAGTTTGCGGTAGGTGGCGCCATCGAGCGTGCAGCTGGCGGCGTCCAGCGAGGCCCAGCTGGGCCAGTTCGGCAGCACGTTCGAGCGCGACCAGCCCTCGTCCGTCTCCACCAGCCAGAAGAAGCCGGCGCGCGCGTTGTACAGCAGGTATTCGTTCCACTCGCTGCCCTCGTCGTCGGCGCGGCGCATCATGCCGATCACCGTGAAATCCACATTGCTGATCTTCGCGCTGGCGCCCAGTTCCAGCGTGATGTCGGCGTTCTCGTGCACCTGCTTGCCGATGGCCAGCACCTGCGCTTCCGGGCCGCTGGCGTCGAGCTGCGCGTGGCAGGCGGGACACACGAGCTGCGCCGCCGCACCCGGCACATATTGAATGCCGCTGCCGCAGGAGGGGCAGTCGAGCGCATCGAGCTTGCCGCGGTACTTGCCGGCGCTCTTGGCGATGGCCTCGTCGTCGCGCAGCAGCTGGCACTTCAAACTGTCCAGGGTGACGGCGACGCCCTGGTAGACGACGGGTTGCGGGCCATCCGTGTAGTCGAGCGTGACGAAGCTGGCGTAGTTGCGGAAGTCCGCCACCTGGATGCGCCAGCCGGCGCCCACCTTGAAGGGCAGCTCGCCCTGGCCGGCGATGCATTCGGCATTGCGGATCTCGGCCGCCGTGTACGGTTCGCCGCAGATCGTGTAGCGCCTGCCCGGCGCCAGCTCGCCAAAGGCGGGCAGGGCATCCTGCGTGCCGCGCTCGCGCGTCAGCGTGTACAGGCCGGACGAGTCGCCCAGCCACGCGGTGCTGGCGTCGTCGAACAGCAGATACCACTCGTTCCACGTGCCGGCGCTGTAGCGCTGCTGGATGCGCCCGACGACCGTGAAGTGCAGGCCGTCATAGATGCCGGCCGTGCCGATCTGGATTGGCGAATAGTCTTCCAGGACGGCCGACATCTTGCCCACGTCCCTGACGGCATCGGCGTCCTTGAGGATGGTGCTGTGGCAGTACTCGCACACGGCGAGCACGGAAGCGTGCGAGCGGAAACGGACTTCCGCGCCGCAGCTGGGACAGGAAACAGTTTGCATGCAGTCGTATTTCGCTCTAATCAGCCGATCAGTTTTTTCAGCAGTTCAGCCTTGGCGCCGTCATAGTCGGCCGGCGAGATCAGACCCTTGTCGAGCAAGCCCTTGAGTTTTTCCAGGCGCGCCTCGATCGGTTCTTCTGCGGGGGCCGGTGGCGCCGCCGGTGCCGGGGCGGGCTGCTGCAGCGCACCGCCCATGCTTTGCGCCATCACCTGGCCGATCGACAGTCCGGCACCGAGGCCTGCGCCGATGCCGGCCATGCCGCCTTCGTTCTGCGCCGCCAGCGGGATGGCATTGGCCACCTGGAATTTGGTGTAGCCGCTCATCTTGTCGGCGCCCAGGCCGCCCTTCATGCCGGCGGAAATACGCTCGTCGAGCGCCGCCTGCAATTCCTCGGGCAGGCTGATGCTGGCCACGTTGAATTCATCGAGGCCAACGCCGTAGCGGGCAAACGCCTGCGCCAGGCCATCCTTGACCTCTTGCGCCATCAGCGCCTGGTTGGCCGCCATGTCGAGGAAGGGGACATTCGCGCCGCCCAGCGAGCTGGCCATGCTCGACATCAGAATGCCGCGCAGTTGATCTTCCACTTCGTCGCGCGTATAGACTTCGCGCGTGCCGCTGATCTCCGTAAAGAAGGTGCGGGCGTCGGCGATGCGGTACGAATACATGCCGAAGGCGCGCACGCGGATCATGTCGAAATCCTTGTCGCGGATGGTGATCGGCTGCGGCGTGCCCCACTTGCGGCCAGTCTGCACGCGGGTGCTGAAGTAATACACGTCCGATTTGAACGGCGAATCGAACAGCTTGTCCCAGTTTTTCAGGTTGGTCAGCAACGGTAACGTTTGCGTCGTCAGCTTGTGCGTGCCGGGACCGAAGACGTCGGCGATCTTGCCTTCATTGACGAAGACGGCGACCTGCGATTCGCGCACATTCAGGATGGCGCCGTTCTGGATCTCGAAATCCTGCATGGGGAAGCGCCAGGCCAGCACGCCTTCCGTCTCTTCGTTCCACTGCAGTACGTCAATAAACTGCTTCTTGATAAAGCTGCCGAGGCTCATGATGGTGTCCTTGAATGAGGTAAAACGTCAGGAAATGCAGGCGGCGTTGATGGCGCCGATCGACAGGGAAATGGCGCCCAGCAGGCCGCCGAAGGCGCTGTTGTTCGATTCGATCTGGTCCTTCGACATGCGCAGCAGGCGCGTGGTGACCACATAGGCGAGCAATTGCACCACCATGGCGCCGAAGGCCCAGGCGAAGAATTGCTGGTAGTCGGCCGTGTGCATCAGGGACGAGGCGATGGTGGCGGAAAAGCCCAGCAGCGCGCCGCCCAGCGACAGGGCCGCCGCCTGGTTGCCCTGGCGGATCAGCAGCACTTCGTTATACGGCGTGACGCGCGTGTAGATGATAAAAAAGGCAATCAGCAGCGCGGCGGCCAGTATAAGATGGATCAGATAGTTTAGGATGGCGGGCACGGCTTTCCTCGCAATGAGTATTTGATAACGTCAACGCATATTAGAACAAAAAAAGTCCAATGAACAAAAAGATTCTGATTTTGTCCGTCTTCGTGGTCGCCTCCTGCGGCCTCGCGTATGAACTGATCGCCGGCGCCATGTCCAGCTACCTGCTCGGCGACTCCATCCTGCAGTTTTCCACCATCATCGGCTGCTACCTGTTTGCCATGGGGGTGGGCGCTCACTTTTCCAAGTATGTGTGGGACGACGACGTGCTGTCGCGCTTCGTCGACATCGAACTGGCCGTGGGCCTGATCGGCGGCCTGTCGGCCGCCATCCTGTTCATGACGTTTTCGTGGATGGCCGCGCCATTTCGCACCCTATTGTATGTGATGGTGTTCCTGATCGGCGCACTGGTCGGCATGGAAGTGCCGCTGGTGATGCGCGCCCTGAACTCGCGCCAGACGGAATTTTCCGAGCTGGTCAGCCGCGTGCTGACCTTCGATTACCTGGGCGCGCTGGCCGTCTCCCTGCTGTTCCCGCTGGTGCTGTCGCCCTACCTGGGACTGGTGCGCACGGGCTTTTTGTTCGGCATGCTCAACGTGGGCGTGGGCCTGTGGACGATCTGGGTGTTCCGCGCGGAGCTGAAGAATCTCACGGGGCGCTTCCTGCGCGCCTGCGCCGTGATGCTGGTGCTGGTCGCCGGCTTTGCCATGTCCGACCGCATGGTGGCCTGGGGCGAGCACGGCCTGTTCGGCGACCAGATCGTGTATTCCACCACCACGCCCTACCAGCGCCTGGTGATTACGCGCTGGAAGGACGATACGCGGCTGTACATCAACGGCAACCTGCAGTTTTCCTCGCGCGACGAGTACCGCTACCACGAGGCGCTGGTGCACCCCGTGCTGGAAGCGCTGCCGTGGGCGCGCCGCGTGCTGGTGCTGGGTGGCGGCGATGGCCTGGCGCTGCGCGAAATCCTCCGTTATCCACAGGTCGAACACGTCACCGTGGTCGACCTCGACCCCGCCATGACGGCCGCTTTTACCACGCGCCCGGAACTGGCAAAGTTAAATAACAACGCGTTCTCGGACAAGCGCGTCACCGTCGTCAATGCTGATGCCGCCGTCTGGCTGCGCAACAATGGCGACATGTTCGACGCGGCCATCGTCGATTTCCCCGACCCGTCCAGCTTCGCGCTCGGCAAGCTGTATTCGGTGCCGTTCTACGACCTGGTGAAAAAGCACCTGGCCGCCAAGGGCCTGATGGTGGTGCAATCGACGTCGCCGTTCTTTGCCCCGCACGCCTATTGGACCATCAATTCGACCCTGCGCGAAGTGGGCATGCGAACCTGGCCTTATCACGCCTATGTGCCCTCGTTCGGCGAATGGGGTTTTATCCTTGCCTCGCCCCAGCTCGATTACGTGCCGCCGACGAAATACCGCCTGCCGATGCGCTACCTGAATGCGGACACCACGCGCGAGATGTTCATCTTCCCGCCCGACATGCAGCCGCTGCCGATGGCGCCGAACCGCTTGAATACCCAGTCGCTCGTGCATGAATTCGAGCAGGACTGGAACCGGGTGATCCGCTGATGCAGCGCCGCTCCTTCATGTTGTGGGCCGCTGGCGGCACGGCGGCGGCCGCCGCCGGCATCGGCAGCATCGCCGCGTATCTGCGCTGGCAGGAAATCACGCCCAAGGTACTGTATCCGGGCCGCAGCGAGGGGCATTATTTGCGCAAGCTGCTGCGCGAGCGCACGGCGCTGCCGCCGCCTGCACGCACCTTGAGCACCGACGTTGCCATCCTCGGCTCCGGCATCGCCGGCCTGACTGCCGCCTGGCGCCTGAACAAGCTGGGGCACGGGGACTTTCTCATGATCGATGGCCCGCAGCCGTATGGCAACGCGGCCGGCGGCCACTTCGGCGACCTCGCTTATCCGACCGGTGGTCATTACCTGCCGCTGCCGTCGCCCGAATCGACCCATGTGCGCGAGATCCTGTTCGACCTGGGGATCATCGAGCGCGACCCGCAGGCGGAAAAGCCATATTACGACGAGCGCTACATCCTGCACGCGCCGGAAGAGCGATTGCTGTTCAACGGCCACTGGCAGGACGGCTTCATTCCCACCGAAGGAGTGTCGCCTGCGGAACTGGCGCAGCATGAACGCTTCTTTGCCGAGGTGCGGCGTTTGCGCCAGGCGCATGGCAACGATGGCAAGCGCGTCTTCGTCTTTCCTACCGTGGAGTCGTCGCAAGATCCGGCCTGGCAGGCGCTCGACACCATCACCTTGAAGCAGTGGATGGAGCGCGAAGGCTATACCTCGCCTACCCTGCACTGGTATCTGAACTACTGCTGCCGCGACGATTACGGCACGCGCTACGACCAGGTCTCGGCCTGGGCCGGCCTGCATTACTACTGCAGCCGCTGGGGCCAGGCGGCCAACGCAGGCAATGGCGCCTGGCTGACCTGGCCGGGCGGCATGCAACCGGTCGCCACGGCCATGGAACAGGCGTCCAAAGTCCAGCGCCACGCGGGCACGGTGGTTTCCCTCACGACGACGGCCAACGGCGTGGAAGCGCTGTGCCTGGAACTGGTCGACGGCCAGCCGCACACCTACCTGGTCAAGGCGCGCAAGGCCATCTGCGCCATGCCGCTGTATGTGGCGGCGCGCGTGGTGAAGAACATCGCCGACTATGGCTTTGACGCGAAACGCGATACGCCCGCGTATGCGCCGTGGATGGTGGCGAATTTTTTACTGAAACGCTTTCCCGACGAACTGCCGCATGCGCCCCTGTGCTGGGACAACGTGGTGTACCAGGAACCGGGCCTCGGCTATGTCGTCTCGACCCACCAGGACATCCGCGTGCGTCCGCCCGAGAAAACCGTCTTCAGCGCCTACGTGGCCCTGTCCGACCGCACGCCGCAGCAAGCGCGCAAGTGGCTCGATACGGCCAGCCCCGAAGAACTGCTGGCGCTGGCCAGCGTCGATTTGAAGACGGCGTATGGACGCGATTTTGCCAGCTGCGTCGAGCGGGTCGACATCACCGTGCGCGGTCACGCCATGGCGGCACCGTTGCCGGGATTTCGCAGCAACGCGGGCTTGAAGGCCTTGCGCGAGCACGACGGCGCCATCCTGTTCGCGCATGCGGATCTGTCGGGCTTTTCCGTGTTCGAGGAAGCGGCGTGGTGGGGGGACCGCGCTGCGCGATTAGCCTCCGCATAAAAAAGGCCGGCGCGAACGCCGGCCAGAGCCCCCTAAGGCTCGAACCTGTGCTTCCTTGTTCTTCTCATTTATTTTTATTAATCACGTCGATGAAGACAGCCGCCAGCAGCACCAGGCCCTTGATCACCTGCTGGTAATCGATGCCGATGCCCATGATGGACATGCCGTTGTTCATCACGCCCATGATGAAGGCGCCGATGACGGCTCCCATCACCTTGCCCACGCCGCCCGAGGCCGAGGCGCCGCCGATGAAGCAGGCGGCGATCACGTCCAGCTCGAAGCCCGTGCCCGCCTTCGGCGTGGCCGTGTTCAGGCGCGCCGCGAAGATCAGGCCGGCCAGCGCGGCCAGCATGCCCATGTTGACGAAGGTGTAGAAGCTGACCTGTTCCGTCTTGATGCCGGACAGGCGCGCCGCCTTCTCGTTGCCGCCCACGGCGTACACGCGGCGGCCCAGCACGGTGCGGTTGGTGATGAAGGTGTAGGCGACGATGAGCAGCGACATCACGGCCAGCACGTTGGGGAAACCGCGGTACGACGCCAGCAGGTAGCTGAAATACACCATCACGGCAACGAACACGCCGTTTTTCAACAGGAAGAACGCGCGCGGCTCGTTTTCCATGCCGTGTTTCAGTTGCTTGGCGCGGCTGCGCAGCGAGGTGACGATCAGTGCCACGGCGGCGATCACGCCCAGCAGCAGCGAGAAGCCGCGCAGGTTGTCGCCGCCGAACGGGTCGGGCAGGAAGCCGGAGCTGAGCATCTGGAAGCCTTCCGGGAAGGGGCCGACCGACTGGCCAGCCAGCAGCGCCAGGGTCAGGCCCTTGAAGACCAGCATACCGGCCAGGGTGACGATGAAGGACGGGATTTTAAAGAAGGCGACGAAATAGCCTTGCGCGCCGCCGATGACGGCGCCGGCCAGCAGGCAGAGGATGCTGGCCGCGACAAAGTTCATCTCGTAGTTGACGATCAATACCGCCGCCAGCGCGCCGACGAAGCCGACCACCGAGCCGACCGACAAATCGATATGGCCGGCCACGATGACCATCAGCATGCCCAGCGCCATGATGACGATGTAGCTGTTTTGCAGCACCAGGTTCGTCAGGTTCAGCGGCTGCATCAGGGTGCCGTCGGTCATGTACTGGAAAAAGCCCATGATGACGATCAGCGAGAGCAGCATGCCGTAGTCGCGCATATTGTTTTTCAGGAAGCCGGCATAGCTTTTCGCTTGCGGCGCGGTGCCGGGGGTGGCGCCTGCCGCCGCTCCCGCTGTCAGTTTATTGTCCATTGTTTTCTCCGTGTGTAACGATCGCGCGCATGATGCGTTCCTGCGATGCTTCTGCCGCGCTCAGTTCTGCCGCGAAGCGGCCTTCGTTCATGACATAGATCCGGTCGCACATGCCCAGCAATTCCGGCATTTCCGAGGAAATCATGATGATGCATTTGCCTTCGGCGGCCAGCTCGCTGATGATGCTGTATATCTCGTACTTGGCGCCCACGTCGATGCCGCGGCTCGGTTCATCGAGGATCAGCACGTCGGGGCGCGAAAACAGCCACTTCGCCAGCACCACTTTCTGCTGGTTGCCGCCGGACAGGTTGACCACCTTCTGCGCCACGCTCGAGCAACGGGTCTTGAGCTTGCGACGGAACTCCTCGGCCACGCCGAATTCACGCTGCTCGTCGATGACCATGTGCCGCGAAATTGCGTCCAGGTTGGCCAGGCTGGTGTTCTTCTGGATGTCTTCCTCGAGGATCAGGCCCAGGCCCTTGCGGTCTTCCGTAACATACGCGAGGCCGTGGGCGATCGCCTTGCCGATGGTGCTGACGTCGATTTCCTGGCCATGCTTGAGCACCGTGCCGCTGATGCGCTGGCCGTAGGCGCGCCCGAAGAGGCTCATCGCCAGTTCCGTGCGCCCGGAGCCCATCAAGCCCGCGATGCCGATGATCTCGCCCTTTTTCGCGTGCATATTGATGCCCTTGATGACGGGGCGGTCGGCATGCTCGGGATGGAAGACGCGCCAGTCGCGCACTTCAAAAATGGTCTCGCCGATGGTGGGCGTGCGCGGCGGATAGCGGTCGGCCATCTCGCGACCGACCATCTTTTCGATGATGCGGTCTTCGCTGACGGGCTCCGTGCGGCAGTCGAAACTGTCGACCGTGTTCCCGTCGCGCAGCACCGTGATGGCATCGGCGACCCGTGAAATTTCATTGAGCTTGTGCGAAATCAGGATCGAGGCGATGCCCTGGGCTTTCAGGCCCAGCAGCAGGTCGAGCAGGGCCGCGCTGTCGCTTTCATTCAGGCTGGCCGTCGGCTCGTCGAGGATCAAGAGCTTGACGTCCTTGCACAGCGCCTTGGCGATCTCGATCAGCTGCTGCTTGCCCACGCCCAGGTTGGTGATCAGGGTGTCCGGGGATTCCTTCAGGCCGACTTTCTGCAGCAGTTCGCGCGTCTTGCTTTGCGC
The DNA here is from genome assembly GCF_059423585.1 of Janthinobacterium sp. GW460-12-1-14-LB5. Lineage (NCBI taxonomy): Bacteria > Pseudomonadati > Pseudomonadota > Betaproteobacteria > Burkholderiales > Oxalobacteraceae > Janthinobacterium > Janthinobacterium sp. GW460-12-1-14-LB5. The sequence goes on from NZ_JBWKYD010000013.1 coordinate 198,607, forward strand.
GTATTCCCAGTCGATGACGCCCATGCGGGACGGCTCGTTGCCGAGGAATATATTCTCGGCGATCGACAGCTGGGGCACCAGCGCCAGTTCCTGGTGGATGATGATGATGCCGATTTCTTCGCTGTCCTTGATGCCGCGGAAGTGCCGCGTCTGGCCCAGGTAATCGATGTCGCCCGTATAGCTGCCATGGCCGTAGACGCCACTGAGCACTTTCATCAGGGTCGATTTGCCGGCGCCGTTTTCGCCGACGATGGCGTGGATCTCGCCGCTGCGTACCCGCAGGTTGACATTGTCGAGCGCAACGACGCCCGGGAATGTTTTGCGTATCCCGCGCATTTCCAGGATAGTGTTCGTCATATAACCTCTCTGGCACGGCCGCGCTGGTGGGCAGCGGTCGTGCGGCAGTCTTGTTCTTGATCGTGCGTGAAGCGAAAGGCCCGGCAGTGCCGGGCCTTCAGTACCTTGGACGCTTATTTCACTTGCGCTTCCGTGTAGTAGCCGCTGCCGGTGACGAGCACCTGCTTCCAGTTCGCCTTGTCGACGGTGACGGGTTTGAGCAGGTAGGACGGCACGACCTTCACGCCGTTGTTATAGGTCTTGGTATCGTTGACGGTCGGTGTCTTGCCGCTCATCATGGCGTCGACCATGTTGGCCGTCACCTTGGCCAGTTCGCGGGTGTCCTTGAACACGGTCGATGCCTGTTCGCCGCGGATGATCGATTTCACCGACGGGATTTCCGCATCCTGGCCCGTGACGACGGGGAACGGTTGTTTCGGCGTGCCGTAGCCGACGCCCTTGAGCGAGGACAGGATGCCGATGCTCAAGCCGTCATACGGCGACAGCACCGCGTCGACACGCGCATTGCCGTAGTAGGCGCTGAGCAGGTTGTCCATGCGTGCCTGCGCCACGGCGCCGTCCCAGCGCAGGGTGGCGACCTTTTCCATGCCCATCTGCTTCGAGCGCACCACCAGCTTGCCGCTGTCGATGTACGGTTTCAGGACCGATAGCGCGCCGTTGTAGAAGAAGTGCGCATTGTTGTCGTCGGCCGAGCCGCCGAACAGTTCGATATTGAACGGGCCCTTGCCTTCCTTGAGTTTCAGCGCCGATTCGATATAGCCCGCTTGCAGCACGCCGACCTGGAAGTTGTCGAAGGTGGCGTAGTAATCGATGTTTTTCGTGCCGCGGATCAGGCGGTCATACGAAATGACCTTGATGCCCTTGTCGGCCGCCTTTTGCAGCACGTTCGACAAGGTGGTGCCGTCGATGGCGGCGATCACCAGCACCTTGGCGCCCTTGGTGATCATGTTTTCCACCTGCGCCAGCTGGTTCGGGATGTCGTCGTCGGCAAACTGCAAGTCCGTCTTGTAGCCGCGCTCCTTGAATACCTTGACCATGTTGTCGCCGTCGGCGATCCAGCGCATGGACGATTTGGTCGGCATCGAGATGCCGATCGCGCCCTTGTCGGCGGCGCTTGCTACGGGCATTGCCGCCATGCCGGAGATGGCCAGCGCCAGGCTCGCGGTCAGCATTTTCATTGTTGTTTTCATTTCAGGTCTCCACCGTCTTCGATAGTTGAATGTGCCAGGGCCGTCGTCCCACCGGGCGGGCTCCGTGCGGATGGCCGATTGCAGGCCACGGCTGATACTAGTTTGTCCATCCATCCCTCACCAATCACTTTTTTCGCATTGGCGATATCCAAAACGGTATCGATAAGCCAATTGATGCAATGCGCCATTGCGCCCCTTTGCGCCTGCCGGCAGGGCGGGAACGGGGGCCGGGCGGCGGCGTTTTTTGG
>NZ_JBWKYD010000014.1:0-125273 GCF_059423585.1 Janthinobacterium sp. GW460-12-1-14-LB5
GGTGAATCCCCGTCCGGTATTGAGCTGGGGCATCGCCACGTCGCTGGTGGCGGCCGCCGCGCTGGCGCTGCTGCTGTGGGCGGCCTGGCGGCCTGCGCCCCTCGCATCCGCGCAATCGCCCGCCAGCGTGATGGTCGTGTTTGCGGCACAGGCGATGTCGCCGGAGACACAACAGGCGGCAGCGGTCGGGGCGCGCCAGTCGGCCGCGTCCAGCGCCGCCCGGCCGCCCAAGAGCGCCATCCGGCAAGAGGCGCTGCCCGTGCTGGCACGCGCCGCCGCGCCGGACATCGTTGCCGCGGAAAAAGAGGCGAAGGCAGCGGCCAGTCCGTCGCCTGATCCCGGCAAGGATGCCGCGAAGGAAGCTGCCGTGCCCGCGCAGGCCAGCAGCAGCGCCACGCCGGCGCCAAGTTCGGTGCGCGGTCCGCAGGCGGCGCCGTTCGACAGCGACACGCCATCGAACAGCGCGGCACCGGCCAGCTGGCAAAGCCGGGTGCTCGGTCACCTGGCCCATTTCAAGCGCTATCCGGGCGACGCGCGCCAGCGCAAGCGGGCTGGCGCCGCCTGGGTGCGCTTCCAGGTGGACCGCGACGGCAAGCTGCTGGCCAGCGAGCTGGTCACCTCGTCGGGCACGGTGCTGCTCGACCGCGAAGCCTTGCAAGTGCTGCAGCGGGCGCAGCCGCTGCCGGCCCCGCCCGACAACGTCTTGCACCAGGGCACGGTGACCGTCACCTTGCCCGTCTCGTTCAAGCTGGAGCCAGGACAGGACAAGGCATGAGGATGCCGATTGTATTCATTAAAAATCTAACATAACAAATCGAGGGTGTATGCATATCAAGATAATGGCACGAGCCGTGGGCGTCTGCATGGCGTTGCTGGCGCAGCAGGCATGGGCGCAACAAGCACAGGAACCGCAAGAGCGCGGCAAGGTCGCGTTTTCGCCGCTGAACGTATCGGGTGAAACTATTCCGGTGGAACAGCAGGCGCTGGAAAAACCGGGCGCCGTCAGCGCGCGCGGCGCGGACACGCGCTTGCAGCCCGTGGACCAGATCGTGCGCAGCATGCCGGGCACGTTTACCCAGATCGATCCGGCGCAGGGCGCCGTCAGCGTCAACATCCGCGGCCTGTCGGGCTTGGGCCGCGTGAACATGATGGTCGATGGCGTGAGCCAGAATTACTATGGCAGCGCGCCGTCGTCCGTGTCGCACGGCGGCGTGCCCAGCAGCCAGTTCGGCGCCCTGATCGACCCGAATTTCATCATCGGCGTGGACGTGTCGCGCGGCAATGTCGTCGGTGGCGACGGTGTCAATGCGCTGGCTGGCAGCGCCAATTTCCGCACCATCGGCGTCGATGACGTCGTCTTCGCCGGCGAAAAAACGGGGGCGCGCACGAAGATGTCGGCCGGAAATAATGGCGTGGGGCGCAGTGCCATGCTGGCCGTGGCAATGAAAAACCCGGCCTTCGATGGCGGCAGCGTCGGCTTCATGGCCGCCACCAGCGCCAGTGTAATCGGCAACAACTACAAGAATGCGAAGGGCGTCAACAGCGAGGAATTTGGTTTCGGCTACAACCGCTATTACAAGCAGAAACCCAAGTCGCAATTGCTCAAGCTGGACCTCACATTGAGTGATTTCCACTCGCTGGAACTGTCGGCACGCGATTACCGCAGCACGTTTACGCGCCGCGACATTCGCAGCGATGACTACTACGTAAAATATCACTACACGCCGTTTTCCGAATTGATCGACCTCAATGTGGTGGCCAGCAGCAGCCGTGGCAACCAGAAATACATGCCCGAGGCGCTGACCAATTTCATCAACACGAATGCGGCGAACCGCGCCGACGCGGTCGACATCAACAATACCAGCAGCTTCAGGCTGGCAGGCGGCGATGCGCTGGTGACCATCGGCGGCAAGCTGATGCGTAATAAATACAGCAAGCACGTGGAAAGCCTCGTCGACGATCCGGACAACCCGGATGCGAACCAGCAATCGATTGAAAACAATACGTTTGGCCCCGAAGGCGTGCAAAAGATCAGCAGCCTGTATGCGGGCCTGCAATACAACCGTGGCATTGTTCAGGTCAATGCGGGTCTCAACTACACGCACTTTGATTTGAGCGGCCACAAGCCGGCCTGCGATCCGCGCGTGCAGTGTTTCCCGCAAGGGGCGAGCAATATTGCGCTGAAGGAACATGGCATCAATCCTTCGCTGCTCGTTTCCGCGCAGGTGACGCCGTGGTTCCAGCCGTTTGCCAGCGCCGAGCGCACCATGCGCGGGCCGAATCCGCAGGAAGTATTTTTCTCGAATGACGGCGGGGCCTCGATGAACCCGTTCCTGAAGGGCGAGCGGGCGACCACCTACCAGCTGGGCTTCAATTCCAGCCTGCATGGTTTGCTGAGCGCCAACGATGCGCTCAATTTCAAGGCCCTGTATTTCAAGAGCAAGATCGATGGCTATATCACCAGCCAGTCCTTCCTCGTGTGCGATCGCGGCCGCAAGTGCAATATCGCGGAAGTGCTTGCCAATGACTGGCAGAATGTGGATGACTACATGACGAACATGTATATCTACATTAACTCGGCCACGCCCGTGTATTCGCGCGGATGGGAACTGGAAGCGCAGTACCAGCTGGGCCCCGCGTATGCGCGCCTGTCGTACACGCGCGAAACGACGCGCCAGCCTACCTCGATCGCCAGCGCCTGGTTCGGCGCGGCCGACATCAGCGAGCTGCCCAGCGTGTATTACAACCTCGACGTGGGCACGCGCTTGCTCGAGAACAAGCTGGAAGTGGGCGCCATCCTCAAGCACACGGGCTCGAACCGCCGCCTGTCGCCGGACAATGAAGCCGATGAAGCGACGGGCGAAGTGCTGAAGGCCGAGAATCCGAAGATCCCGGCCGTGATCGACTTGTATGCGAGTTACCAGGTCAGCAAGAATCTGTTCCTGCGCCTGTCCGTGCAGAACGCCATGAACAAGGATTTCTCGGAAGCGCTGAACCGCCTGAACTCGATGCCGTCCCAGTCGCAGGAAAATACGCCGCTGAGCACGGCGCGGGGCAGAACCTATGTGGCGGGGCTGGAGTACCGCTTCTAGTCAAACCCAAGTGCAAATACTGGGGTCGTACCCTGAGGGTACGACCCCGGCCCTGCGCTTGGGGTTGATTAATACTCGCGCGGCGTGGTGCCATAGTAACTATGGATCGACGTCGCCCAGGCGCTGTCCGCCATGTTCGGCCAGTTATCCGTGTCGAAGCCGGGCGCGTTTTCGATGCGCTCCTTGTCGACGTTCAGGGTGAAGCGCTTGTTGACGGTGTCGAGCAGCAGCGCTTCCCAGGGCACGGCGAACAGCTTTTCGCCGATGGTGAAGACGCCGCCGTGCGACATGACGGCGTAGGCAATCTTGCCGCTGCGCATGTCGATCATGATTTCCTTGATTTCGCCCAGGTGTTCATCCTTGGCATTGTGCACATGGTCGCCGATCAGGGTGTCGGCACCCATCAGTTCAGGGCCGGGGCCTTTGTGGCCGCGGTTGACATACATGCCGTAGGCGTCGCGTTCTTCGTAGCTCATGGTGGACCTCCTGTTGAAAAATCACAGTCTGCGGCCAGGGCCCGGCAGGGTCTGTTCGCTCGCCCACACAAAGTATGGAATTGGAAATATTTCAATTATTGCTATCAGGTAATTTTGTTGTGCGTAGACAGCAGGAGGGGGAGGGATAGTCGGTATTTGGCGCAAATTTCCGCGCGCAGGGGGCGACGCAGGCGGGCTTTAGTGTATAATTTCAATTTCCCGCACGTGCCGTTCGGCACCATCTGCAATGACCAAATTTGTCTTCGTCACTGGTGGCGTTGTGTCTTCCCTTGGAAAAGGGATTGCCGCCGCCTCCCTCGCCGCGATCCTCGAATCGCGCGGCCTTAAAGTCACCATGCTCAAGCTCGACCCGTATATCAACGTCGATCCTGGCACGATGAGCCCTATGCAACACGGTGAAGTATTCGTCACCGACGACGGGGCCGAAACCGACCTCGACCTCGGTCACTACGAGCGCTTCATCTCCACCCGCATGAAAAAGGTGAATAACTTCACCACCGGCCAGATCTATGAATCGGTGATCCGCAAGGAACGCCGGGGCGAATATCTGGGCAAGACCGTGCAGGTGATTCCGCATATCACCAATGAAATCCAGGATTACATCCGCCGTGGCGCCGAAGGCTACGACGTGGCCCTGTGCGAAATCGGCGGCACCGTCGGCGATATCGAATCGTTGCCATTCCTGGAAGCGGCGCGTCAGCTGAGCCTGCGCGCCGGCCGCAAGAACACGGCCTTCGTCCACCTGACCCTGGTGCCTTACATCGCCTCGGCCGGTGAACTGAAGACCAAGCCGACCCAGCACTCGGTGCAAAAGCTGCGCGAAATCGGCATCCTGCCGAACGCCTTGCTGTGCCGCGCCGACCGCGCCATCCCGGAAGACGAGCGCGCGAAAATCTCGCTGTTCTCGAACATCGAGGAAGACGCCGTCATTTCCGTGTGGGACGTCGACACCATCTACAAGGTGCCGCAAATGCTGCACGACCAGGGCCTCGACAAGATCATCTGCGACGCGCTGGACCTCGATCCAGCCCCGGCCGACCTGTCGATCTGGAGCAAGCTGATCTACACGATGGAACACCCGAAGGCGGAAGTGACCGTCGGCATGGTCGGCAAGTACGTCGAGCTGACGGAATCGTACAAGTCGCTGATCGAAGCGCTGCGCCACGCCGGCATCCACACGGAAAGCCGCGTCAACATCGAGTACATCGATTCGGAAGAAATCGAAACGACCGGTTGCGAGAACCTGGCCAAGTACGACGCCATCCTGGTGCCGGGCGGTTTCGGCAAGCGCGGCGTGGAAGGCAAGATCAAGGCGGCCCAGTTCGCCCGTGAAAACAAGATCCCTTACCTGGGCATCTGCCTGGGCATGCAAGTGGCCCTGATCGAATACGCGCGCAACAAGGCTGGCATGCCGAACGCGAATTCGACCGAGTTCGACCTTGATACGGATCAACCTGTCGTTGCACTGATCAATGAGTGGCAAAACCACGATGGTAAAGTCGAGTTGCGCGATGAAAACTCGGACCTGGGCGGTACAATGCGCCTGGGCGCGCAGACCTGCGCCGTCAATCCGGGCACCCTCGCCGCCGAGATCTACGGCAGCGTGGTGACCGAGCGTCACCGCCATCGCTACGAAGCCAATAATCACTACCTGGCCCGTGTCGAAGCGGCTGGCCTGATCGTCTCGGCCCGCACGCCGAGCGAAGATTTGTGCGAAATCATGGAATTGCCGCGCACGGGTGAAAATGCCCACCCATGGTATATGGGCGTGCAATACCATCCCGAGTTCAAGTCGACGCCACGCACCGGCCATCCGCTGTTTACCTCGTTCATCAAGGCAGCGCTGGCGCACAAGGAAGCCAACGCCGCCGCGGAATAACGCGGGTCGCGTGCGACAGTATTACCCGTAAGACAGCTCCCGGCCAGATGGTTCCCGCCGGGAGTTTCTTTGCCCCCTTTGTGCAATTGCGCATCAGAACGCAGTGTGCAGCCCCTGTTACGCTTAACTTTGGAGAATGACATGAGTGCTATTGTTGATATTATCGGTCGCGAAATCCTGGACTCGCGCGGCAACCCGACCGTCGAATGCGATGTGTTGCTGGAATCGGGCGTGATGGGCCGCGCGGCCGTGCCGTCGGGTGCCTCGACCGGTTCGCGCGAAGCCGTGGAATTGCGCGATGGCGACGCCAAGCGCTACTTCGGCAAGGGCGTGCTGCAAGCATGCGAAAACATCAATACCGAAATCTCCGAAGCCATCATGGGCCTGGACGCCAATGAACAGGCTTTCCTGGACCGTACCCTGATCGACCTGGACGGCACGGAAAACAAATCGCGCCTGGGCGCCAATGCCATCCTGGCCGTCTCCATGGCCGTGGCCAAGGCTGCAGCTGAAGAAGCGGGCTTGCCGCTGTACCGCTATTTCGGCGGTTCGGGCGCCATGCAGATGCCAGTGCCGATGATGAACGTCATCAACGGCGGCGCACACGCCGACAACAACCTGGACATCCAGGAATTCATGATCATTCCCGTGGGCGCCCCGTCGTTCAAGGAAGCCGTCCGCTACGGCGCGGAAGTGTTCCACACGCTGAAAAAGATCCTGCACAAGAAGGGCCTGAACACCAACGTGGGCGACGAAGGCGGTTTCGCCCCATCCTTGGCCAACCATGAAGAAGCCATCAAGCTGATCATCCAGGCCATCGAAGAAGCGGGCTACGAGCCGGGCACGCAGATCGCCATCGGCCTCGATTGCGCCGCGTCCGAGTTCTACAAGAACGGCAAGTACGAAATGGAAGGTGAAGGCCTGAGCCTGACGGCTACCGAGTTCACCAACCTGCTGGCGACCTGGTGCGACAAGTACCCGATCATCTCGATCGAAGACGCGATGCACGAAGGCGACTGGGACGGCTGGGCGATCCTGACGGCGGAACTGGGCAAGAAAGTGCAACTGGTCGGCGACGACCTGTATGTCACCAACACCAAGATCCTGAAAGAAGGCATCTCGAAAGGCATCGCCAACTCGATCTTGATCAAGATCAACCAGATCGGCACCCTGACGGAAACCTTCGCCGCCATCGAAATGGCCAAGCGCGCCGGCTACACGGCCGTCATTTCGCACCGCTCGGGCGAAACGGAAGACTCGACCATCGCCGATATCGCTGTGGCTACCAACGCCCTGCAGATCAAGACCGGCTCGATGTCGCGTTCGGACCGCATGGCCAAGTACAACCAGCTGCTGCGTATCGAAGAAGACCTGGGCGACATCGCCAGCTACCCTGGCCGCGATGCGTTCTATAATCTGAAGTAAGCTGATGTAAAACCCACTGGCCGGCCGGAGATATCCGGCCGGTTTTTTAACTGAATCCCCCATGCGCCTGATTACGCTCGCCCTGGCAGCCCTGCTGCTGCTGATCCAATTTCCCCTCTGGCTGGGTAAAGGCGGCTGGCTGCGCGTTGCCGACATGGAAGCCCAGGTGGCGGTGGCGAATAAAAAGAATATGGAATTGAAGGCGCGCAACGCCAAGCTCGAATCCGAAGTGCGCGACCTGAAAGATGGCACGGGCGCCGTCGAGGAGCGTGCCCGCTATGAGCTGGGCATGGTCAAACAGAATGAGATTTTCGTGCAGATCGTGCGCAAGGGACAAACCCCGCCACTGCTGGAAACGCCGGTGGACGCTGCTGCGCCACATTAAGAGAGTACTATTTCCCACTTGCCAGCCTGGACCGATTGCCAGGCTGACATGTCACATTACTACCTTGTTACCTTGTACTGCTACGCACGACTGGCCGCATGGCGCGGCGTGCTGCTGCCTTGCTGCTTGCTGATCAGAAACGGGCCTTGCCGGTCGTGATCAGGTAAAAATGGATGCTGGTGACCACGACGGCGACAGCGATCAGTGCGGTTTCGAGAAACATCATAAAATTTCCTTTAAATTATTAGTGCTTGGTTAGCGCAAAAAACGTCCACGGCGAGGCGCAGGCAACGCGCCCTGGGCGTTTTTTTAGCCGCGCGAGGCCAGGAAGCGCAGCTCAGCTGCCAGGTTCGGCATCAGGTGCTCGTAGCGGTTCGCTTCCGAGTTCAGCAGGGCGAAATCGCGCTTGCTTGGACGCACATAGCGCTCGTCATCGGCGCTGGTGGCTGTGGTGGCGATGACTTCCTTCTGTGCCAGTTCGCTGTACGGCTTGGAAGCGAGCAGGGCGCCCAGGAAGGCGCGCGTGGCGCGGCCCAGGTTGCTGAAGTAGTTGTCGTTGTCGTTGCTGTAGGTGTTGGTAAAAGTGGACATATGCCCTCCATGAATGGTCTGTTGTTGCATTGCACAATAATGGAGATTGCGATATGCGTCCAATTTCAAATTCCAATTTCAGAAATTCAAGAAACGAATAATAAGGGCGTAGCCGCCGGCCACGCCCTGAAAAAGAATTTGTTACCAAATGTTTATCCGGCGGCGATGCGTCCCAAACCGGGATCGTCGCTGAAAAAGCCGTCCAGTCCCGTCTCGATGTAGCGCCGCATTTCCGCCACGGAACCGGCTTCGTTGCGCGCATTTTCTCCATTGCCGTCGCGGAAGTCGGCCGCCAGGAAACGGTTTTCCGGACGGAAGGTCCAGGTGTGCAACAGCAAGCCGGCCTGGTGCGCGTCGTCGACGATGGCGGTGGGCCTGGCCAGGCGCTGGTCGGCGCCCAGCGGGATGATGCCTCGCGTTGGCGGCGCCACCACGTCCGCATAGGCGGCAATGTCGCGCAAGCCGGCCGGCGTGGTCATTTGTCCAAACGTCAGCTTGCCACCCGCCTTGACCACGTCCATCGGGCGGATATCACCGCCGACCACCAGCTGCATCAGGCGCACGTTGGCGCGCCGTCCCAGCTTCTCGCGCAGGTACTTCAAATTGGCCACTTCGAAGGACTGGATCTCGATCGGCGCGCGGCGCGTGTACTCGTGCGCCAGCATGGTCGACAGGAAACGGTCTTCCAGCGCCAGGCCCGCATCGCGGAAATACGTGGAACTTTTCAGCTCCGGCACGAGGCCGATGATGCGGCCGCTGGCGGCTGATTGCGCTGCAACAAAATCGATGATTTCTTCCCACGTGGGGATCTGGAACTGGCCATCGTACAAGGTGTTGCCGGTGCGTACTTTCGGCAGCCGTTCGATGGCGCGCAGGGTCTTCAGTTCGGCCAGCGTGAAATCGTCGACGAACCAGCCTTCGTGCCATTCGCCGTCGACCATCTTCTTGCCGCGCCGGCTGGCAAATTCGGGCCGGCGCGCCACGTCGGTGGTGTCTATCAGGTTGCTTTCATGGCGCGCCACGAGGATGCCGTCGCGCGTGGCCACCAGGTCCGGCTCCACGTAGTCGGCGCCGTCGAGGATGGCCTTGGCGTACGAGGCCAAGGTATGCTCGGGGCGCAGGGCGCTGGCGCCCCGGTGGGCGAACACGAGCGGACGGCTCGGGGGCGTGGCCAGCAGGCCGGCCGCAAAGCCGGGTGCGGCGGCCAGGGCCAGGCCGCCCACGGCCGCCTGGACGAAGCTGCGGCGCGAAAAGTGCCGTCGTGGGAGGATGGGCGCGCGCATCAGAAGTCCGCCGTCAGGGTCAAAAAGCCCTGGCGCGGGGCGATGGGGAAGGTGTTATACGTCTTGTCGGCCGCGCCCACGACCACGTTCAGCGCACCTTCGCGGTTGGCCAGGTTGCTGACGTTCACGCGCCAGCGCGGGTTTTTCAGCCAGCCGGCCATGGCCGGCAGCTTGCCCGACACGCCCAGGCCCATCAGGAAATAGCTGGGCACGGACAAATCGTTGGTGTACGTCGCGTAGCGCTTGCCCACATAGTCTCCCGTCAGTTGCACTTCGATATCGCCAAACGTAGCGGAAGCGACGAACTTGTTCAGCCACTCCGGCGAGCCCGGCACGTTCTTGCCCGCCGTCAATACCAGCGCGGCGCCATTGTTGTAATTGTCCGCATACTGCGAGCGGTTGTACGACAGAGCATTGTAGAACGAGAAATTGTTGCCGAAGTGCACAGTACCCGCGATATCGATGCCGTCCGTGCGCACGCTGCCCACGTTGGCCAGCACGGGGTTGCCACCAATGATGGAGGAAATCACGGGCGTGGGGCTGATCTGCAGCAAACGGTTGCTGAAATCGACGTGGTATACATTGACCTGGCCATCGATGGCCGTGATGGCGCCCAGGTTCAATGGGTGGCTGCCGCGCACGCCCACTTCATAGGTGAGGGCCGTTTCCGGCTTGGCGTCGCGCTTGAACAAATCAAAAGCGGCCTGGCTCGACAAGCTCCAGGGCGAGGCGCCGCCGCCGCCATAGGTGACGAACTGGCGCATGTTTTTCTGGATGTTGAAGTACAGCTGGTCTTGCGGCGTGAAGTCCCAGCGCGCGCCCACTTGCGGCAAAAACCATTTTTTCGTGTTGATGGTGCCGACGGGCAGGGCGGTCGAGCCGCCGGAAATGGCGCCCTTGGCCGGCTGCACGGGGAATTGGCCATCGGCAAACTGCAGGCTGGACTTGAAGCCGGCCTGCAGGGCGATATCGGGGCGGATGCGCCATTCATCCTGCAAGTGCAGCTGCACCACCTTGTTGTCGATCTCGCTGCCGTACTGCGTGATCAGAGGATTGCTGGGGCGGTCGTACGGCGAAGTGGGGTTGTTGACGTCCAGCGCATACCAGCGGCGGTAGGCGGATGAACGGTTCTGTTCCAGCCACAGGCCCGCTTCCAGCTGGTGATTGCCGATTTCCTTGCGCAAGGTGGAAAGGAAGCCGCCGCGCTTGATGTCGTATTCCGTCGTGCGCACGGCGTAGCCCGAGTTGCCGAATACCTGTTTCAGGTTCTGTTTCGGGTAGTACACGCTGAACAGGCCCGGCAAGCCAGCCACGCCGATGGGGCCGGCGACCACGCCCGCGCCGTCATCCTTGTGGTAATACACCTGGTTGGACCAGGTCATGCCTTCGGACAAGTTGGCGTCGAACTTGGCGTAGGCCAGGTAATCGGTGCGCTGCGCATCGCTGTAGTAATTGCGGTAATTGTTGCCGTCCGCGGCAGGCGTGGCGCCCGTCGGCGACAGGTAGTTCAGGGCCGCCTTGAAGTCCGGGTACAGGAAAGGGCGCGTGTAGGGCGAACTCGTCTCGCCCGCCACGTGCACGGTGCTGTCTTCGTTCGGCTCGATCTTGTCCGAGTAATTGAAGAACAGGGTCAGCTTGCCCGCTTCGCTGCGGTTGACGTATTTGGCGTTGAACTGGTCGCCGCCCTGGCGCGCATCGAAGTCCCAGGCCCGCGCTTCGTGGTGCAGGATGGAAAAATAGGCGCTGCTGCCGTCGCCGAAGGCGCCCGTGTCGTAGCGGGCAAACGTGCGCGAGGTGCGGTGGCTGCCCACCGTCTGCTGCACGCTGCCGCCCTGCGTGGCCAGCGGGTCGCTGGAATACGTTTCGATGGTGCCGCCCAGGTTGCTGGTCGAGGCCGTTGCCAGGTCGCCCGCGCCCGAGGACAGCACGACGCTGCGCACGTTTTCGCTGATGACGGCGCGCTGCGGCGACAGACCGTTGTAGTTGCCGTATTGCTGGTCACCGAGCGGCACGCCATCCATGGTGTAGCCGAGTTGCTGGCCGGAAAAACCGTGCACGAACAGCGACAGGTTTTGCTCGTTGTTGCCCCATGGATCGGCCGTCTGGAAGCTGACGCCCGGCAAGGTTTGCAGGGCTTTCAGGGGATTCGTGCCGGGCAGGATTTTCTGGATTTCATTCTTGCTCAGGGCCACCGAAGAACGCGTCTTGCGCGAGGAAATCTCCACGGTGGCCATGGGAGCATTATCGTCGGCAGCCGGGGCGGCGGCCATCTCGGTGGCGGCGGACGCCACGGCGGCCGCGACGGCCGTTTGCGCCAGCGCCGGCAAACTCAAGCCCGCGGCGCAAGCGCCCAGCAACACATGGAAGGAATGGCGGCGCAGGGCCAGCGTCAAGTGGGTGGTCATCATCAGCCTGTGGAAAATATTGGAAGTAATACAAGCTGCGCAGCGTAACGGCGGCGCGTGACGGGCTGATGACGAACTGATGACGGAACGATGACAGTGGAAACAATTGCGCCGCCTGAGGGGCGGCGCGGGGAATATTACAATTAGTTAATGCTTGCTGCGGGAGGGATCAGCACTTCGGCCGGCGCATCCGTGATGAACAGCTGCGCGCAATCGACCTTGTCGAATTCATAATGCTGGCCGCAGAAATCGCAATTTACGCCGACCTGGCCCACTTCTTCCAGGGTGCTGTTGACTTCTTCCTCGCCCAGCATCTTGAGCATATTGCCCACTTTTTCGCGCGTGCAGCTGCAATGGAAGCTCGGGTGCAGCGGGTCGAACACGCGGATCGTTTCTTCCCAGAACAAACGCTGCATCAGGGTATCGATGTCCGTCGACAGGATTTCCGCCTCTTTCAGGGTCGAGGCCAGCATCACGGCGCGGTTCCACGTGTCGAGCGCGTCTTCTTCCGAGACGGGCGTCGCTTCCGCCTTGCCGCCGTGGTGCGGCAGCTTTTGCAGCAGCAGGCCGCGCGAGACGGTGTCGTCCGTGGCCAGCCACAGGCGCGTGTCGAGCTGTTCCGAACGCAACATGTAGTTTTCGATCACGGTCGCCATGTCGTCGCCGTCCAGCGGCACGATGCCCTGGTACGGTTGCTGGCCCGGTACCTTGTCGGCCGGGTCCAGGGTGATGATGAAGCGGCCCTTGCCCGTGGCGTTGAGCAATTGCGGCACGGTGGCGCCGTCGGGGATGGCGGCGTCCGGGTCCAGCTTGGCCGTGGCGCGCAGGCGCAGGTCGGAATCGCACTCGACCACCATCAGGCGCACGGGGCCGTCACCGTGGATTTGCATGATGATGGAACCGTTGAATTTCAGGTTGGCCGACAGCAGGGCGGCGGCGGCCACCATTTCGCCCAGCACTTTTTTCACGGCCGTCGGGTAGGCGTGGCGCGACACCACTTCTTGCCAGGTGGTCGATACGTCGATGAACTGGCCGCGCACGGCGGCGTTGTCAAAAATAAACTTTTGCAGGGTATCCTGGCCGGTGGCGGCTGCGCTGACGGCGCCCGTGGTTTCAGTCGTCATTCTTTTATCCAATCTTCTTGAGTTGCGTATTAAATAGCTGGCCGCGTTGCACATAGTTCACGGCGTTGCCTTGTAGCCTGGTGATATCGTCTGCCGTCAGGGCCCGCACGGCTTTCGCCGGTGAGCCGAGGATCAGCATATTGTCGGGAAATTCCTTGCCTTCCGTGACCAGCGCGCCCGCGCCGACCAGGCAGCCTTTGCCGATCTTCGCGCCGTTCAGGATCACGGCCTGGATGCCGACCAGGGCGCCATCGCCGATCGTGCATCCATGCAACATTGCCTGGTGGCCGATGGTCACGTTCTCGCCGATGTCCAGCGGGTAGCCCGGGTCCGTATGCAGCACGGCGCCTTCCTGCACATTGCTGTTGGCGCCCACGCTGATGCGTTCATTGTCGCCGCGAATCGTGGCGCCGAACCATACGGACGTGTTCGCGCCCAGGGTGACCTTGCCGATCACGTTGGCCGTGTCGGCAACAAAAGCGGAAGCATCAATCTGCGGCGCATCGGCGCCCAATTGGTAGAGTGTCATCGTCAGCCTGTGGCGGTGGTGGAAGCGCCGGGCACGGCCGGACGCGGAAATGTACGCTATTTTACGCTGTTGCAGGACAAGTCCTGCCGCCGACCGCCAATCCGGTATAATTATCGAACGGTCGTACTTTTATGTGCGCACTATCTACAGACACAGCATGTGGCGCCATCCGCGCCACTTTCAAGGCAGGCAATCAGATGAAACCCATGAAACTTTTCCGTTCCGAATTCATCAACATCCGCGGCGCCCGCACGCACGTGCGCCACTGGGGCCGTGTAGGCGCGCCCATCCTGTTCATGGTGCACGGCTGGATGGACGTGGCCGCCTCGTTCCAGTTCGTCGTCGACGAGTTGCAAGGCGACTGGCACGTGATCGCCCCCGACTGGCGCGGCTTTGGCCTGAGCGACTATACGCAATCGGACACCTACTGGTTCCCCGACTACCTGGCCGACCTGGACGCCATGCTGCTGCACTATTCACCGGATCTACCCGTCAACCTGCTCGGCCACAGCATGGGCGCCAACGTGGCCGGTCTGTACGCGGGCGTGCGCCCGGAGCGCATCAGCCGTTTCATCAACCTGGAAGGCTTCGGCATGATGGCAACCAGGCCGGAGCAGGCGCCTGGCCGCTACGCCAAGTGGCTAGCCGAATTGCGCGAGCCGCCCGTCATGCGCAGCTATCCGAGTCAACAGGCCGTGGCCGAGCGCCTGCAAAAGACCAATCCGCGCCTGCCGGACGAGCGCGCGGCCTTCCTGGCGGAACACTGGTCGGCGCAGAACGAGGCGGGCGAGTGGGACATCATGGGCGACCCGCGGCACAAGCGCGTCAATCCCATCCTGTACCAGGTGGAAGAAGTGATGGCGTGCTGGCGCCGCATCACGGCGCCCGTGCTGTGGGTGGAGGCCGATGGCACGAATATGTGGCAGTGGATGGGGCCAAAGGAAGAAGCGCGCATTGAAATCGACCGGCGTTTGGCCTGCATCAAGGATGTGCGTTGCGAGATGATGCTGGACGCGGGCCATATGCTGCATCATGATCAGCCGGCAGAGTTGGCGCGGCTGGTGGAAGCCTTTTTGGCCTGATGTGTGTCTGGAACGCTGCAGCGCGATTTGACAAGCAGCGTACAATGAAAACTTCTTCCATGCTGAGCCCGTGCAGGGTATTGTTTTCACATGCTTAAAGTTGACCTGCATTGTCATTCGAATATCTCCGACGGCGTGCTGTCACCGGCCGCCGTGGCTGCGCACGCCCGCAAGGCGGGCGTCGATGTGTGGGCGCTGACGGACCACGATGAAGTCTCGGGCGTCGCCGCCGCGCGCGCGGCCGCGCTGGATCTGGGCATGCGCTTCGTGGCCGGCGTGGAAATTTCCATCACCTGGGCCGGCGAAACCGTGCACATCGTCGGCTTGCAAGTCGATGAAAACAATCCGGGCCTCGTGCAGGGCTTGCACCAGACACGCTCGGGGCGCGACGCGCGCGGCCGGGAAATCGCCCGCCAGCTGGACCTGGCCGGCATCCCCGACGCCTATGAAGGGGCCTTGAAATTCGTCGGCAACCCGGACCTGATGTCGCGCACGCACTTTGCCCGCTACATTGTTGAAATGGGGAAATGCGCGAATATCCCCGACGTGTTCAAGAAATACCTGTCCGAAGGCAAGCCAGGCTACGTCGAGCACCGCTGGGCCACCCTGGCCGAGGCCGTGGGCTGGATACGCGGCGCGGGCGGCGTGGCCGTCATCGCCCATCCGGGCCGCTACCGCTTCAGCGACATGGCACAAGGCGTGCTGTTCGATGAATTCAAGCAACTCGGCGGCGTGGCCATCGAAGTCGTCACGGGCAGCCACAGTCCGGACCAGTATCCGGAATACGCGCAACTGGCCAATGCCTACGGCTTCCTCGCCTCGCGCGGCACGGATTTCCATGCGCCGGGCGAATCGCGCGTGGATTTTGCCATGCTGCCGCCTTTACCATCGAATGTCACGCCCATCTGGCACGACTGGTTCTAGGGCACGGCTGGCCTGCGCCTGCCATGCGGGCTTGAAAATGCGCCTGTCCGTACTTATCTTTTCGTTATTCTTGTCATACATAGTCATCTGGAGCCATCGCCCATGAAACGCATCGTCCTTTTTATCGCAACCAACCTGGCCGTGATGCTGGTGCTGTCGCTCGTCCTCAGCTTGTTGGGCGTGGGCAATCCGGCGCGGGGCAGTACCTTGAACCTGGGCAGTCTGCTGATGTTTTCGCTGGTGGTGGGTTTTACAGGGTCGATTTTTTCCCTGTTGATCAGCAAGCCGATGGCCAAGTGGAGCACGGGCGCGCGCGTGATCGACAACCCGACCTCGCCGACGGAGTTGTGGCTGGTCAATACCGTGCGCGCCCTGTCCGAGCGGGCCGGCATCGGCATGCCGGAAGTGGCCGTGTACGAAGGCGACGCGAATGCCTTTGCCACGGGCGCTTTTAAAAATTCGGCGCTGGTGGCCGTCTCCACCGGCTTGCTGCAAAGCATGAACCGCGATGAAGTCGAAGCCGTGCTGGGCCACGAGATTGCCCACGTGGCCAATGGCGACATGGTCACCTTGACCCTGATTCAGGGCGTGGTGAATACCTTCGTCGTCTTCATGGCCCGCGTGGTGGGTTTCTTTGTCGATAATGTATTGCTGAAAAATAACAACCGCGAAGGCGGCGGACGCGGCATCGGTTACTTTGTGACCGTGATGGTGTGCGAAGTGATCTTCGGCTTGCTCGCTTCCATCATCGTCGCCTGGTTCTCGCGCCAGCGCGAATTCCGCGCCGATGCCGGTTCCGCCAAGCTGCTGGGCAGCCCCACGCCGATGATGCATGCGCTGGCCCGCCTCGGCGGCGTGCCGCCGGGCGAGCTGCCGCAATCGATGCAGGCGCTGGGCATCAGCGGCGGCAATGGCGGCTGGGGCGCGCTGTTTGCCACGCATCCGCCGATCGAACAACGCATCGCCGCGCTGCGCGGCGTACAATAATGCTAACTTAACAAGCTGGTTCGCCAGAACGCTGACACATGAGTCAATTTTTCCAGATTCACCCTGACAATCCGCAATTGCGCTTGATCAAGCAGGCGGCGCAAATCATCCAGTCCGGCGGCGTCGTGGCCTTGCCCACGGATTCCTGCTACGCGCTGGTGTGCCAGCTCGACGACAAGGGCGCCGTCGAGCGCCTGCGCCGCATCCGCGGCGTCGATGAAAAGCACCATCTGACCCTGCTGTGCCGCGACTTGAGCGAGCTGGGCGTGTACGCCCGGGTCGACAACCGCCAGTTCCGCCTGCTCAAGGCGGCCACGCCGGGCGCCTATACCTTCATCCTGGAAGCGACGCGGGAAGTGCCGCGCCGCCTCAGCCATCCTTCGCGCAAGACCATCGGCCTGCGCGTGCCGCAGCACCGCATCGTGCAATGCCTGCTGGAAGAGCTGGGCCAGCCGCTGCTGGGCGCGACATTGACCCTGCCCGGCGACGAAGACAGCCTGACGGACGCCGACACCATCCGCGAGCGGCTGGAAAAGCTGGTCGACCTGATCATCGACGGCGGCGTCTGCGCGCATGGCCCCAGCACCGTGATCGACCTGACGGGAGCGGAACCGGAAGTGGTGCGCGTGGGACGGGGCGACCCGGCCGTGCTGGGCTTGTAGGCGGTATCGCGCGTCCATCCTGCTGCCGAAATTTACCTGTCTTTAATGGCAACGTAAGAAAGTGTCCAGGACGCCTCTGGTAGAATCGCAGTCATGAGCGATTTCAATACGATAGTCCAGACCGTTGCGGTGTACCTGGTGCCGGTGCTGTTTGCCATTTCCCTGCATGAGGCGGCGCACGGCTATGCCGCCCGCTATTTCGGCGATCCCACGGCCTCGAACGAGGGCCGGCTGAGCCTCAATCCCATCCGGCATATCGATCCTTTCGGCACGATCTTGCTGCCCTTGATGCTGTATTTCACGATCCAGGTGCCGTTCGGCTATGCCAAGCCGGTGCCCGTCGATTTCAGCCGCCTGCGCAATCCGAAGAAGCAGATGGCCTGGGTGGCGTTTGCCGGTCCCGGCGCCAATTTCGTCATGGGCTTCGGCTGGATGATCGCCTTTGTCGTGCTCAGCGTGCTGCCGCCGACGGAAATGGGCATGTTTTTCCGCAAGATGGCGGGCGCGGGCGTCAGCGTCAACGCGGCCATGTTCGTCTTTAATCTGATTCCCGTGCCGCCGCTCGATGGCGGACGCATCATGACGGGCTTGCTGCCGATGCAGCTGGCGCGCCCGTACGCCAGCATCGAGCGCTACAGCCTGTACGTGTTCGGCGCCCTGGTGCTGCTGATGTACACGGGCATCCTGAACCGCGCCTTGCTGGCGGCGATCGAATTTGTCATCGGCATGTTTGTCACCCTGGTCACGCCCCTGACGGCCCTGTTGACTTGAAACAAGCAACTGGATGGTCGCACATAAATGATGGAAGTACCGATGCAAGTAACTGAACCAATATTAGAAACCGAAGCGATTTCCGGCTGGCTGCGCCGCTGGGCGCCCCTGATCCCGGGCGGCGAAGTGCTGGACCTGGCGTGCGGCGCCGGCCGCCACGCGCGCCACCTGGTGAGCCTGGGCCACCCCGTGATCGCGCTCGACCATGATCCGGAAATGCTGGAAAAGGCGGCCGGCACGGGCATCACCACCTCGCTGGTGGACCTGGAAGCGCCGGGCGCCGTGTGGCCCTTCGCTCCCGGCCGCTTTGCCGGCATCGTCGTCACCAATTATCTGCACCGGCCCCTGCTGGAAGCCATGGTGGCCAGCCTGGCGCCCGATGGCGTGTTGCTGTACGAAACGTTTGCCGAGGGTAATGAGCAGTTCGGCAAGCCGTCGAATCCGAAATTCCTGTTGAAGGAAGGCGAAATGCTGACCTGGGCGGTGCAGCACGGCTTGCGTGTGGTAGCGTATGAGGATGGGCGCGTGGAACAGCCAAAAGCTGCTCTGGTGCAACGAATTTGTGCCGTCCGGCCGGATTTTCCACGGTTGGCAGCCTTGCTGCCGACGTTTTGAGCGGCCATACTATGTCAGAATGCACCACAGGCGCGGGCTATCCGCTACAATCGTTGTTTTATTTATCGGCGCTATAAACTTACTATGATCAAGGGCAGCATTGTAGCAATCGTCACCCCGATGCACGCAGACGGCAGTCTGGACTTTCCAGGTCTGCGCAAGCTGATCGACTGGCATATCGCCGAGGGTACGGACGGCATCGTCATCGTTGGCACGACGGGCGAATCGGCAACAGTCAGCGTGGAAGAACACTGCGAACTGATCCAATTGACCGTCGAACATGCCAAGGGACGCATTCCTATCATCGCCGGTGCCGGAGGCAACTCCACGGCCGAGGCCATCAAACTGACGCGCTATGCGAAAGAAGCGGGCGCCGATGCTGTCTTGCAAGTCGTGCCGTACTACAACCGTCCTACCCAGGAAGGCATGTACCAGCACTTCAAGGCCATCGCCGAAGCCGTCGACATTCCCGTCATCCTGTACAACGTGCCTGGTCGCACGGTTGCCGACATGAGCAACGAGACCATCGTGCGCCTGTCCGCCATCCCGAATATTGTCGGTGTGAAAGATGCGACCGGCAATATCGGCCGCGGCATCGACCTGCTGCGCCTCGTGCCAGCCGACTTCGCCGTGTACTCGGGCGACGATCCGACGGCCATGGCGCTGATGTTCTGCGGCGGCCACGGCAATATCTCCGTGACGGCCAACGTCGCGCCGCGCGCCATGCACGAACTGTGCGTCGCGGCCATGGCGGGCGAGCGCGCCACGGCGATTGCCATCAATAACAAAGTTTTCCCTCTGCACCAGAAATTGTTTGTCGAGCCCAATCCGGTGCCCGTCAAATGGGCGATGGCGGAAATGGGCCTGATGCCTGCCGGCATACGCTTGCCACTGGTGCCGCTGGCTGAAAACTGCCATGCCACCGTGCGCGATGCCTTGCGCGACGCCGGCATCCTGTCTTAAGCCGAACTTCAAGCCCGGACTTGACCAGTCCGGACCTTCCCTGATTCCAGCTGCTACTTAGCTTCTTATCCAGTTACGACATGACTAATTGCAAGAAAACCAAACCGGCGCCTGCCACCATCGCCGTCCGCGGCATCGTCATCGGCGCCGTCGCAGCCAGCCTCGCGGGCTGCGGCATGATCAGTTCGGTAGTCGGCGGCGACAAGGTCGACTACAAGTCGGTCAAGAAAGCCAGCACCCTGGACGTGCCGCCTGACCTGACGCAATTGCAGCAGGATAACCGTTACTCCCTGCCGGATTCGAAAAACGGCGTGGCGACGGCTTCCGGCTACAACGCGCAGCGCAACGCCACGGCCGGTACCCCCGTCATCGTGGGCGCCGACGGCGTGGTGGGTGTCGTGCCGGTCACGGCGGGTAGCGTGAAGGTCGAGCGCGCGGGCAACCAGCGCTGGCTGGTCGTCAAGCAGTCGCCTGAAGTGCTGTGGCCGCAACTCAAGCAGTTCTGGGAAGATTCGGGCTTTACCATCGCCATCGACCAGCCCACGGCTGGCATCCTGGAAACCGAGTGGAACGAAAACCGCGCCAAGTTGCCGCAAGACTTTATCCGCAACACCATCGGCAAGGCCTTCGACTCGCTGTACTCGACGGGCGAGAAAGACAAGTTCCGCACCCGCGTGGAGCGCCTGGCCGACGGTTCGACCGAGATTTACATCAGCCACCGTGGTGTGGAAGAGGTCGTCACGGGCCGCGACAAGGAAACCACCACCTGGACCGCTCGCCCGAACGATCCGGGCCTGGAAGCGCAATTCCTGGCCAAGCTGATGACGCGCCTGGGCGCGGCCAGCGACGAAGCGCAGGCGAAGACGGCCGTCGACGCCGCCATCGTGCAGCCGCAGCACGCCAAGCTGGTGGGCGACGCCGCCACGCCGGCGCGCGCCATCGAAGTCGATGAAGGTTTCGACCGCGCCTGGCGCCGTGTCGGCCTGGCGCTGGACCGCGTCGGCTTCACCGTGGAAGACCGCGACCGCACGCAAGGCACGTATTTCGTGCGTTACGTGGATCCGGACGCGGTCAAGAAAGATGGTTTCTTCTCGAAACTGTTCAGCTGGGGTTCGTCGTCCGCCGACAAGGACAAGGAAGCGCAGCGCTACCGCGTCCTGGTCAAGGCGGGCAATGGTTCGACCAGCCTGGTCAGCATCCTCGGCAACGAAGGCCAGCCGGCGACCTCGCCAGTGGCCGAGAAGATCCTGGGCTTGCTGAACGAGCAGTTGAAATAAGCGCTATCGACGCGGCAGGCATCAGAACCTGCCGCATCTTAATAAAAAGGCTGGCCCGGGAAACCGGTCCAGCCTTTTTAATTGCCCGCGTCCCGCATTTTATCCTGCGGATAAAACACCGGACGCAAAAAAGCCGGCCCGAAGGCCGGCTTTCTTTCCTGCGGGGTGCTAAATTACTTAGCAGCCGATGCAGCAGCCGAAGCAGCCGAAGCAGCGTCGGTAGCGGCCGAAGCGGCAGCGGTTGCAGCAGCAGCAGCGTCGGTAGCGGCCGAAGCAGCAGCGTCAGCAGCAGCAGCTGGAGCAGCTTCAACTACTGGTGCTGGTGCTGGGGTTTCTACTACTGGTGCTGGTGCAGGAGCTTCTTCTTTTTTGCTGCAAGCAGCCAGAGCAACAACCATCAGGGAGGCGATCAGCAGGGATTTTTTCATTTGTTTTCCTTAATTATTTCAAAAAATAAATCAATATTGTTGCGATGAATAATTACCGGTAATTATCGCTCGTTAGGTCGTCTTCGAAGGCTTTTCGTACCAGGTGGTGCCTGCCAGACAACGGAAACTTCCTAACCGAATATTATAGCGATTTTTGGTGCGTCGCAATAGGAGCAAGAGGCAAATTCGCAACTATTTTGTGATATCGCAATATTTGCCGAAGCAAATTGCAAGCAAGTGTAAGCGATTTGCGAAAGCGCGACAAAACGATATAAAAATAATATGTTTCATTGCGCTGGCGCAGATGCTGCTATTTTACCTACTGTAATACCACTTTGCTACGACACCCTCATTCAAGCCAGTTCGATCCAGCCATCCTGATACCAGGTATATAAGGCATCCATCACGTCATCGGAAGCTTGCGCCACGGCCGCGCCATCGAGGGCACGTTCGTTGGCCAGGGTTTCCAGTGCCGTTTTATCGGCCTTGCCTATGGCAAACGATTCGCCATTAATGAAGACATTCTTGCCACGATACAGCATCAGGGTCTTGCGCGACAACACGACACCCTTCTTCTGTGCGGCGTCGGCGAAGCGGCCCACCGTCAGCGGCTTGGACAGCGGCGTGAAAAACACGTTGTGCTTCGGTTCCGACAGGTGTTCGCCGAGAAAAATGGTCACGTCTTCTTCCGTGAAGCGCACCTTGTTCATTTCTTCCGTGATGGTGCTGAGCATGTCGCGGGGGATTTCCGCCGGCTTGCCCGAGGCTTTCAAGTCCGGA
This sequence comes from Janthinobacterium sp. GW460-12-1-14-LB5, assembly GCF_059423585.1. Taxonomy (NCBI): domain Bacteria; kingdom Pseudomonadati; phylum Pseudomonadota; class Betaproteobacteria; order Burkholderiales; family Oxalobacteraceae; genus Janthinobacterium; species Janthinobacterium sp. GW460-12-1-14-LB5. Next base: position 21,700 of record NZ_JBWKYD010000014.1, read on the forward strand.
TCGCTGTAAATGCCCGGCAAGTCGATCGAGTCGGCCATGAATTGCAAGAAGGCTTCGCCCAGTTCCTGGAACGTGGGCGAGCGGAAACCGATCGAATACGTCTGGCAGTCGCCGATGGCCACGCCGTCGTGCGCATAGTGGGGCGGCAGGTACAGCATGTCGCCCGGTTCCAGCGTGAATTCTTCGTCAGGCGTGAAGTTGCTGAGGATTTTCAGCGGCAAGCCGTCGATCAGGCTCAGGTCCTTCTGCGCGCCGATGCGCCAGTGGCGCTTGCCCTGGCCTTGCAGCAGGAACACGTCGTAGGAATCGAAATGCGGGCCCACGCCGCCGCCATCGGTGGCGAAGCTGACCATCAGGTCGTCCAGGCGCGCGTCCGGCAGGAAACGGAACTGGCGCAGCAGGGCGTCGGCCTTGGCGCTGTGCAGGTTGGCGCCCTGCACCAGCAAGGTCCATTCCTTCTGTTTCAGCGAAGGCAGGCTGGTCAAAGGGCCTTGCTGCATGTTCCAGTGGCCATCCGCATGGCTGACCAGGCGCGATTCGACGTGGTCGAGGGTGGCCAGCTCGGCCAGGGCCTTGAAGTCGAACAGCGCCTTGAAGCCAGGCACGGCTTGACGGATCAACAAGGGTTTTTTATGCCAATAGTCGCGCAGGAATTGCGCCGGCGTAATATCGCCGAGGAGAGTTAATTTTTTCATGCGCCCATTATAACAACCGGAAATGCAGGAATGCGCCTGCCGTTGGCGGCGTGAAGGTATAATTTGCCAGCTTATACAATGAAAGGAAGCATAATGAAGATTGCCAAAAATACGGTCGTGACTGTCAACTACAAACTGTCAGACGCGCAAGACAATCTGATCGAAGACGGCCGTCAGCCGATGGTCTACCTGCACGGTGATTATGAAAACACCCTGCCGAAGATCGAAGAAGAGCTCGACGGCAAGGAAGTTGGCTATTCCAACACGATCCAGATCGAACCGGATGATGCTTTCGGTGAATACGACCCAGCCCTGGTCAAGGTCGAGCCGCGCAATCGCCTGCCTGAGCCGCTGGAAGTGGGCATGCAGTTCGAAGGCATGCCGGAAAGCGATTCGCCGGACGAAGAAGCGATGATCTTCACGGTCACCGATATCGCCGACGACAAGGTCGTGCTGGACGGCAACCATCCACTGGCCGGCATCGCGCTGCGCTTCTCGCTGACCGTCGCTGACGTGCGCGCAGCCACCGACGAAGAAATCGCCCATGGCCACGTGCATGGCGCACACGGCCATGACCATGGCGATGATGAAGATGAAGGTGACGAAGGCGATCACTTCCGCACGCATCCGATTCATTAATACCGCTTGTTCCAGGCCGGCTATATGCCGGCCTGTTCATTTGTGCCGCTGTTATTAACGGCGCACAGTCGACGCCTTGGCCCGCGCTTGCGCCGATGGCCGCGTAGCACGTTGACGTACCTCAAAGAATGGCGTCTTGCCGGGCCGTACGGCGATGGCGGACCAGTCGTTGTCGATGCTGACGTGGCCCAGGTTGCCTTTCCAGCGGATTGTCGGCCCGCCAGCCTTGGCTACGGCCTTTTTGTTCTTGCCTTCCTTGCCGTCCGCGTCGCCATTGCGCTGCGTATCGACCAACAAGACCTTGCCGCTGAATTTCTTTGCCAGCGTGCGGATCTGCTTGCGCGGGCCCGCAAAGCCATCCTGCTTCGAGCTGAAGCTGGGCAGCAGCGAATTGTCGTCTTCGTCCAGCGCACCCACGTCGCCGTCGGAAAACAGCACGATACCGTCGAGTTTCTTGCGCTGCGCCATGGCGAACAATCGCTGCAGCCAGGAACGGTTGGCCACCAGGCGGTCTTCGAACTCGCTGTTGCGTCCCGCTTCTGGCAGGAAATGGTTGTTATTTGCGGGCAGGTTGACGGTGGCAAACAGCACGCCGCCGTATTCCCAGTGGGCATTTTCCGCATAGCTGCGGAACTTCGCCGTCGATGACAGCCGCGACAGGGTCAGCTTGCGCTGGCCCAGGCTCTGGTCGTCGGCGAAATACACGTCGCGCAGGCGGTTCAGGCGTTCGATGGCATTGATGCGGCCGCGCGAATTGCGGCAGTTGGCCCAGTCGCTGGCCGACAGCGAGACGATCAGCGGCGGCCCGCTGGCGTCGAGCAAGTCCTTGCGCTGGCTGTACAGCTTGTCGCTGCACGATTCGCTGGCCGCCTTGATGCCCGTGGCCACCACGAAAGAGGCATTGAAGGCGCTCGTTTCCGCGATGGCTTTTTTCAGGGGGCCATCGTCGGGCCCCGCGTTGAAGGAATGGCCCAGCACGGCAAACTCGAAGCCGGCCTGGTCGCCCGGGGCGGCCAGCGCCGCTTGCCATGGCAGGCTGGCAGCCAGCAAGCCGGCGGCCAGCAGGCGTATCGTGCCGCGCCGGAGCGTCATGCGGCGGCCAGCCGTTTCAACTGATACAGCTGCTCCAGCGCATCGCGCGGCGTGAGCGCATCGGGATCGAGGTCGGCGATGGCGTCGAGCAAGGCTTGCTGCGCTTCATTGAGCGCGGCCAGCGGCGCCGCCGCTGCCTCTTCTTCCTCTTGCGCATATGGATCGGCTGCCGGGGCGGCGAACAGGTCGCGCTGCGGCGTGGCGTCGAGCGCCTGCGCTTCCAGGCGCGCCAGGTGCTTGCGCGCGGCCTTGATCACCGGTTGCGGCACGCCGGCCAGCTGCGCCACCTGCAAGCCGTAGCTTTGCGAGGCGGGACCGGCTTGCACGGCGTGCAGGAAGACGATGCTGTCCTTGTGTTCGACGGCGGACAAATGCACGTTGGCGGCGCTCGGATGACTGTCCGGCAATTGCGTCAGCTCAAAGTAGTGCGTGGCAAACAGGGTGAAACTACGGCTGGTGTCGATCAGATGGCGCGCGATGGCCCACGCCAGGGCCAGGCCGTCGAAGGTCGAGGTGCCGCGGCCCACTTCATCCATGAGCACCAGCGAATGTTCGGTGGCGCCGTTCAAAATCGCTGCCGATTCCGTCATTTCGACCATGAAGGTCGAGCGTCCGCCCGCCAGGTCGTCGGTGGCGCCGATGCGCGTGAAGATGCGGTCGATGGGACCGATGGTGGCGGACGCGGCCGGCACGTAGCTGCCCACGTAGGCCAGCAGGGTGATCAATGCCACCTGGCGCATGAAGGTCGATTTACCGCCCATGTTCGGGCCGGTAATCAAGAGCAGTCGGCGCTCGTTGACGAGGCGGCAATCGTTGGAGATGAAGCGCTCGATCTGCTTTTCCACCACGGGGTGGCGGCCTTCGACGATGTTGATGCACGGCTCGTCGACCAGTTGCGGCGCGGCCCAGTTGTGCTGCTGCGCATGTTCCGTCAGCGCATTCAGGGTGTCGAGCTGGGCCAGGCCTTGCGAGATCGTCTGCAAGGTACCGATGTGCGGCGCCAGCTCGGCCAGCAGCAGGTCGTACAGCATCTTTTCGCGCACGAGGGCCTTGTCTTGCGCCGACAGGGCCTTGTCTTCGAACACCTTGAGTTCCGGCGTGATGTAGCGTTCGGCGTTTTTCAGGGTCTGGCGGCGGCGGTAGTCGTCCGGCACCTTGTCCGTCTGGCCGTGCGTGACTTCGATATAGAAGCCGTGCACCTTGTTGTATTCGACGCGCAGGTTGGCGATGCCCGTGCGCGCGCGTTCGCGCGTTTCCAGGTCGAGCAGGAACTGGCCCGCGTTTTCCGACAGGGCGCGCAGTTCGTCCAGTTCCGCGTCGAAGCCGGTGGCAAACACGCCGCCGTCGCGCACCATGGCGGCCGGTTCCTGCGCCACGGCGCGCACCAGCAAGTCCAGGCAGGCCGTCGGCGTCGCCAGGGCCGCGTGGATGGCGGCCAGCAAGCCGGATTCTCCGCCTTGGCCGCATTGGTCACCCCTATAACAACGGACCACGTCGCCGCGCAGGGCCGGCAGTTGTAATAAACCGTCGCGCAGGGCGGCCAGGTCGCGCGGACGCGCCGACAGCAGGGCGATGCGCGTGGTGATGCGTTCGATGTCGGGCACTTGCGCCAGGGTGGCGGCGAGCGGACCGGCCGCTTCGCTTTGCGCCAGCGCGGCGATGGCTTCATGGCGCGCGCGCGCCACGTTCTGGTCGCGCCGCGCATGGTGCAGCCAGTGGCGCAGCATGCGCGAGCCCATGGCCGTGCGGCAATGATCCAGCAGGGAAAATAATGTCGGCGATTCCTGGCCGCGGATGGTTTCCGTCAATTCCAGGTTGCGGCGCGTGGCCGCATCCAGGCCGATGAATTCGCTTTCCGTTTCCGTCGTCAAGGAGCGCACGTGCTGCAAGCCCCGTCCCTGCGTCGATTGTGCATAGCGCAGCAGGGCGCCGGCCGCGCCGAACGCGGCACCGAGGCCATCGGCGCCAAAGCCCGTCAGGGTCGCCACGCCCAATTGATCCAGCAGGGCCTTGTGGCCACCCACCACGTCGAAATGCCAGTCCGGCACGCGGTTGATGTGCGTGCCCGCGTAGTCGTCGAACAGGTTGCCGTTGTCGCCGCTGAGAATTTCCGCCGGCACGATGCGTTCCAGTTCCTGCTGCAGGCGCGCCGCCACGGTGCTGCTGTCGCCGGAAAACTCCATCAGTTTCAAGGCGCCGCTGGCCAGCGACAGCCAGGCCAGGCCCGTCGTGACCGTCTTGCGTTGCGTGATGCTGCACATGGCCAGCAGCGGGCGCTCGGCCTTTTCCGGCAGCAAGTCCGCATCCGTCAGGGTGCCCGGCGTGACCACGCGCATGACCTTGCGCTCGACCGGCCCCTTGCTGGTGGCAGGGTCGCCGATCTGCTCGCAGATGGCCACCGACTCGCCCAGCTTGACCAGCTTGGCCAGGTAGCCATCGAGCGAATGAAACGGCACGCCGCACATTTTAATCGGGTTGCCACTGGCCACGCCGCGCGCCGTCAGGGTAATGCCCAGCAGGCGCGAGGCTTTTTCCGCATCCTCGAAAAACAGCTCGTAGAAATCGCCCATGCGGTAAAACACCAACATCGTGGGATGGTTTTCCTTAATGCCAAGATATTGTTGCATCATTGGCGTAAGCTTTTCAGCGGAATTCTTCTTTGCCGCGGCGGCGTTGATTTCTTTTGGGACGGTGGTCATGTGTTCTTTGTCGTTGGTCCGGCGGCAGGAAAAGGCATGCCTGCCGGGCTGTGGGTGGTGCTGTGTGCGTGCCAGGCCGCGCCAGGGGGCGGAGCTTGGGTTCAAGGCCGTCATTTTACCGCTTTCGGCGGACGGGGCGGCGTATTGCGTGCGGATGTGAAAAAGCCGCGCGGATGGAGGTCGGCACGGCTTGGATATATTGTTGATCATTGCGCCGGTAGCCTGCTTCTTGGCCTCGGTTATACCTGTTTTATAGGTTTGAAGGAAAGGCCTAATGTACTGGCTATTAGGTGCCGCAGTTGTCTGCCTCAGGCTTCCTAAGCAAGATATCCAGTTGTTCAACCTAGATTAATAGAGGAATGCATCGGCCTTAGTCGGCGACTGTGCCGGTTAGGTATCAACCTTCCCACCCACGGATGCTTCAGGGTCAAAACTGAAGACGCGCAATTCCGGCAGGTCTTGTTCGCCGCGAATGATGCGCACGGTCAATACAAACGAGAGTTCCCAACGGCCCTTGCTCTGGCCGACATCAAGATTGTGCTTCCATTCCTGGCGGATGCGGCGCAGATCGGGCAGGGCTGGATCAGGCGGTAATACATGGGATTCAAAATCCAGAGGCACCTGATACGTGGCGCCGGCGGCTTGCAGGAAAGGCGACGGCAGCGAATAGCGAGTGGGTACATCGGGGCCGATCTGGGTCAGCTGAGGTACGCTGATGAGGCAGCAATCGACGATCTGGAAGGATGTGAAACCACTGTCTTTGCTGCCACAGCAATTGACTTCCAGATAGACGTGTTGGCCTTGCTGGAAGTGCACGCCACCCATGTAAGGGCCGTGGCGCGGGTCGGCGCTGCCGTCGCAGGAAGTAAATGCATAGTCGAGCTGGTTGGTGATTTGGTCTGCATCAAAATGCACGGATAACTTCATCCAGGGGCTTACAGGCGTCATTTTTTATTGTCTCTTTCCAGGTTGATGATAAATTGTTGGTAGCGAGCATCTCGCCGTAGTGTCAACAGGTCGGGTGCCGATTCGATCAGATTGAGAGGGTAGCCGTGCTCCATCGCTTGTTTTAAAGCCGCCAGCGCTTCGTTGCGCCGGCCTATCAGCTCATAGGTCAGCGCTGCCCTGAAATGGATGTCTGGCAAAGTGGGCGCAAGTACAACCGCTCGCGCTACATGCTTCAGCGCATCGTCTTGCGAGCCCGCGTAGGCTGAATACAATGCCAGCCGTGAGTTGACCTTGGGGTCGTCCGGAGAGTGTTGCAGCATGACTTTAATCAGCTTGATGGCACGATGGTAGGAATCGTGTGACAAATCAATTTGGCCGGGAACCCAGCGTTGGGCATCTCCTAGGTTCGCCCATAGCAGGTAGTTACCCGGATTACCCTTGTTTTCCGAGACGGCATTCTTAAACGCCTGGACTGCCCCCAGATAGTCGCCCCTGTTAAATAGGGCGTTGCCCAGGTTGGTATACAGTTCCCAGTCGGGATGCACCTGCAATCCTTGTTGCAGAACTTGCAGGGCTTCATCACTGCGATTCAAACGGTCTAGTGTAGCGCTGAGCTGGGCATAGGCATCGGCCAGGTGCGGAGCCATCTGTATGTATTGACGGAAGAATTTTTCAGCGTCATGGTAATCGCCCTGGTTGTAGTGCATTTTTCCCAGCAACGAAATGAAAGGGAGATCGCGGGGATATAGGGTGACGGCCTTGTCAAGCACTTCCCGGGCTTGGTCAAATTTCTGTGCTTGGATGAGCAGACGTGCCTTGCCGTACATGCCCAGTGGGTTGTTCGGCTCAAGGTTCAGTGCCGCGGTGATTTCCTGCATCGCTTGCTGACGTTTACCATGGTATTCAAGAGCCCAGGCTTGCGCCACATGGGCAAGCGCCAGTTGATCGTCGGTTGCCAGTGCTTGTTTCGCTGCAATATCCGCGCGTTGCAACCATGTTTCATCACGGTTGGTACCCAGATAGCGCAATGTGAAAACCAGTGACAGGCCGGCATTTGCCGCCGCATGCTCTGGATTGTGTTTGAGTATGGTGCTGAAATGTTCAATAGCCTGTTTCTGGTTGTTATCTTGATCGAACGCACGTAATGCCGCCATCCCCGCCGCCATGCTGGCCATTTCCGAATACGGCGCGGGCACCTTTTCGCCCGTGACGAACGATTTGACGGCAGGAATGATATTGGGCAGCTGCCATCCCGCCAGCACGGCCAGCAGGGCCACGCCCGCGCCCCATTTCAGCGTGCGCTTGCGGGGCAGGGGCAGGCGGATGGAGACGCTGGCGGGCGGTTCTTCCTTCGCCGGCGTCTCGTCGGCAAGGGGCGTGGCCAAGGTGAGCGGCTCCCCGCGCTGCGCGCCTATCGCCTCGCGCACATCGCGCATGGTGCGTGGCCGTTCGGCCGGGTCGTGCGCCGTCATCGCGCGCACCAGGGCGTTGATGGCGGGCGGCACGGAGTCGGGCAGGTCGGGCCACGGGTCTGTCGCCTGCATGTGGGCGGCGGCCAGGGCCAGGCCGTTCAGGTGGGCGAAGTGGCGCTGGCCGGCCAGCATTTCGTACAGCATGGCGCCCAAGGCATACACGTCGCCGCGCGTGTCGGGCAGGCGGCCCATCAGGCGCTCGGGCGCCATGTAGGCGATGGTGCCCTGCAAGTCGCACAGGGTGGTCGTTTGCGTCGCTTGCGGGTCGATGTGGCGCGCCAGGCCGAAGTCGAGGATGCGCACCTTGCCATCCGCCTCCAGCATCAGGTTCGACGGTTTCAGGTCGCCGTGCACGAGGTCCATCGCGTGCGCCTCGTCCATGGCGTCGGCGATCTGGTAGGCGATGTCGAGCGCGGCCTGCAAGTCAGCCTTGCCGCTGTGCATGAATTGCCCCAGGGTCTGGCCTTCGACCAGTTCCATGACGATGGACTGGCTCGTGCCCTGGCCCTCGATGGCAAAGATGCGCACGAAGGCCGCATGCTTGAGCGAGGCGGCCAGGCGCGCTTCATTGATGAGTTTTTCCGGATGCAGCACGTCGGCTTGCGGCTTCAGGCGCTTGAGCGCCACGCTACGACACAGCTTGGCATCCCACGCTTCGAATACATGGCCGAAACCGCCTTCGCCCAGCAAGCGGCGCACTTCGTAGTGCCCGCTGATCGTGTCGTCTTGCGGCGGGGTCTGACGCAGGGAGTCGAGCAGTTCCATATACCTTGGCTTCAGAGTGCATCAGCGTGGACGTCCAGCATCGAGAGGGTCAATGCGATGTTTGAATGCCCAAGATGATTGATTTTGAGTAACATCCTGATTTAAAACGATTGTTTAGAATAAGTCAATTAATATTGGCAAGGAGTGAACAAAAGTTGCTGCCGGATGGCGATTGCTATTTTTGCGCCCGGCATGCCGGCCATGTGCGCGAACGCAATGACGAATGTTTCGTAGCGCCTGATAATGTCAACGGGAGAGGCACCGCATGGACCGGTGCCGCGTTGTGTGCCGGACAAGGATAGGAGTCATTATGCGTGGCGTGATCCGCTTGAACGATCCCACCAGCCACGGCGGCAAGGTGGCGGGCGCGGCGCCGGACAGCACGGTGCTGGGCGTGGCCGTGGCGCGCAAGGGCGACCCTTGCGTGTGCCCGGTCAAGGGCCACGTGCGCTGCGTGATCGCCGAGGGCGATCCGCAGGTGCTGATCGATGGCGTGCCCGTGGCCTTCGAGGGGCACAAGACCAGCTGCGGCGCCAGTCTGATGTCTACCGTGGGCAGCAGCGGGCGGCCTTAGCCGATGCAAGCGTCGATGGACGCGCCCAGCTTGTTGACGATTTCCTCGACGTGGCTGGCGTCGATGATGTAGGGCGGCGCCAGCAGGATGTGGTCGCCGTGCAGGCCGTCGATAGTGCCGCCCATGGGGTAGCACATCAGCCCATTTTGCATGGCATGCGCCTTGATGCGCGCGTGCAGGCGGCGGGCCGGGTCGAACGGCTGCTTGCTGGCGCGATCCTGCACCAGTTCCAGGCCCAGGAACAGACCGCGGCCGCGGATGTCGCCCACGTGCGGGTGCTCGCCGAAGCGCTGGCGCAGCCGCTCCTGCAGCAAGCGGCCCATGGCGCGCACGTTGGCCAGCAGATCGCGTTTCTCGATCTGCCGCTGCACGGCCAGGGCGGCGGCGCAGGCGGTGGCGTGGCCGATATACGTGTGGCCGTGCTGGAAGAAGCCCGTGCCGGCGCGGATGGTTTCGCGGATATCCTTCGACACCATCACGGCGCCGATGGGCTGGTAGCCGGCGCCCAGGCCCTTGGCGATGCAGATCAGGTCGGCCGTGATGGCTTCCTGCTCGCAGGCGAACAGGCTGCCCGTGCGCCCCATGCCGCACATGACTTCGTCGAGGATCAGCAGGATGCCGTGGCGCTGGCAGATGGCGCGCATGCGCGCAAAATAGCCGGCGACGGCGGGCAGGGCGCCGGCCGTGGCGCCGACGACGGGTTCGGCGATGAAGGCCATGACGTTCTCCGCGCCCAGCTCGGCGATATGGTCTTCCAGTTCCTGTCCCAGGCGCGCCACGTAGTCGGCATCCGTTTCATGCGCCTGCTGCTCGCGCCAGGCATAGCAGGGCGACACGTGCGTCACGCCAATGAGCAACGGCTCGAACTGCTGGCGGCGCCAGGCGTTGCCGCCCGTGGCCAGCGCGCCCAGGGTGTTGCCGTGATAGCTCTGGCGGCGCGCGATGACGTGGCGGCGCTGCGGCTGGCCACGCTCGACGAAATACTGGCGCGCCAGCTTGAGCGCGCTTTCCACCGCTTCCGAGCCGCCCGAGACGAAATACACGCTGTCGATGCCGGCTGGCGCGCGGGCGACGAGGAAATCGGCCAGCTGCTCCATCGGCTCGCTGGTGAAAAACGAGCTGTGCGCGTATGCCATCGTGGCAATCTGCCGCTGCACGGCGGAAATCACGGCCGCATCCGAATGGCCGAGGCAAGAGACGGCGGCGCCGCCGCAGGCATCCAGGTAGCGCTTGCCGTCCGCATCGATCAGGTAAGGGCCGTCGCCGCCCATCGCGACAGGATAGTTGGCGGTCAGGCTGCGGTGGAAGACATGGCTCATGGCATCGCTTTCTTATCGGCAAAGGTGGAATGGCCGATTATAGGATGCGCTGCGCCGCATTGCAACGTTTGATGTATTTGTTTTTAATTTACATCATTTGATGTTTTTGCATAGGCGCCCAGCGCCCGCAGCTGGTTTTCCGCCGCGCCGATGGCGTGTACGGCATCGTGTCCCGCGCGCGCCACCAGCAGTTCCACCAGGCTTTCCGCGGCCGCGATGCCGGCCACGATGGAGGGGAAGAACGAGGGGCTGTCGACGGCGATGACGATGCTGGCGTCGGCCTGCAGGGCCAGCGGCGACATGGCGCTGTCGCTGATGGCGACCACCTGGCAGCCGGCCTGGCGCGCCGTTTGCGCCACCAGCAGCGCTTCGCTCGAATACGGCGCGAAGCTGACGACGACGACGGCCTCCCCGGCCTGCAGGGCGCGCAAGTCCATTTCCAGGGTGCCACCCTGGCCGCTCAGCAGCTGCACGCTGGGGCGCAGCAGCCGGTACAGGTAGTGCAGGGTGTAGGCGATCGGGTGGGCGGCGCGAAAGCCCGCCACGTGCACGCGGGGCGCCGCCTGCAGCAGGCTGGCGGCCGCGTCCAGGGCCGCGTGGTTGGCGCTTTCCGTGGCGGCCAGGTTGCGCTGCTGCGCCGCGAACACTTCGGTGACCAGGTCGCGCTCTTTCCCCTCCTTGCCGGCCAGAGCGCCCGCCTTTGCCGCGTAGCCGCTTGGCCCCGCGCGCAGGCGCTCGACGAAGATGGCTTTCAATTCGGGCCAGCCGGCAAAGCCCAGTTGCTGCGCCAGGCGCACCAGGGCGGCCGATTGCACTTGCGCGCGCGTGGCGATGCTGCGCATCGAGGACACGGCCACCTCATCCGGATGGTCGGCAAGGTAGCGGGCGCCGGCCTGGAATTGCGGGCTCAGTTCCGCATGGCGCGCCTTGATCAGGTCCATCAGTGCCGCATAGTTATCGGGGGGTGTCGCTGCCTGCATCGCCGTGCCTCTTTTGATAGGTTGCGGCGATGGTACAGGATTCGTCAGCGCGCCGGTAGCGGCGTGCCTTGCGCCCGGGCGGCCGTGCGCGGACGCAGGCGGGCAAACAGGTGCGGCCCGGCCGGTTTGCGGCGCGGTCCCGTCGTCAGCACGCGCAATGCGGTGGGCAGCGGCACGTCGTGGCAATGCAAAAACAGGGCGGCGGCGCCCGTGCCGGCCATCTCCTGCAAGGCCAGCGCATGTTCGACCAGCGCCGCCGTGCGCATGTCGAGCCGTACCGGGATGTCGGGTTGAAATAACTGTGTATCGATGGGCCGTGCATTGCGCATGCTGTCCGCCGCCGGGTTCGCTAGTCAAGCTATCAGAATAAAAGCGCTGCGGCGCCACCACTTTGCGCCAGATCAATTCCACTGTCGGATAGATTCCATAGAGCAAAAAAACGCCAACCGTTGCCGGCTGGCGCTGAAAACCCTCGCAAGGAAGAAAGAGGGGGATATGAGTTAGTAACTCCAGCGGACGGACAGCCCTACCACCTTGTCATAGCGCCGCACATCGCGCACATACTCCGGCGTGTCGTGGTAGTCGCGGTAGGTCGAGTCGAGCAGGTTGTTCGCGTCCAGCGTCACCGTGGTATGCGGGTTGAGCTTGTACGAGACGGACGCGTCCAGGGTTTTCGTCGGCGCCACGGTCAGGTGGATGCCCTTGCCGCGGTAGTTGTAGTCGTCGACGTACTTGTCGCGCCAGCTGTAGGCCAGGCGCGCCGACCACGGTCCCTGTTCGTACAGGCCGACGATATTGGCCGACCACTTCGACATGCCCGTGAACGGGTGTGCGCTGCCATTCAATTCTTCCAGTTCGCCCGTCATGTAGGTGGCGTTGGCCTGCAGGCCCAGGCCGCCAAGCCAGCCGGGCAGCTTGTCGTAGAACTGCTGGTAGGCCATTTCCATGCCTTGCAGATGGCCCTTCGAGGTGTTGCGCGGACGGGTGATGTCGTACTCGATGCCGTTGTACGTTTCCTTGGCCGAACCGGAGAGGATGTAATTCTTGAAGTTGTGGCGGAATACGGTGGCCGTGACGGAGCCCGTCTGCGCGAAATACCATTCCAGCGCCAGGTCGAGGTTCTTGCCTTCCACGGGTTTCAGGTCGGGATTGCCGCCGCCGCCCGTCGGGCGCACCATTTCCAGGCTCTGGCCCAGGCTTACGCCGGGATTGAAGTCGGCGAAGTTGGGGCGCTGCACGGCCTTGCCTGCGGTCATGCGGGCGATCAGGTCCTGGCGCAGCATGGCTTTCAGGGTCAGGCTGGGCAGCACGTCCGTATCCGACGTCTTCACGCGCACGGGCGTGACGATGCCGTTTTGCGAGGAATTGCCTTGCAAGTCCTGCTTGGTCTGCACCACGCGCACGCCCAGCGTGCCATCGACCGGTACTTGCGCCAGGTCAAAGCCGATGCGCGCCTTGCCGTAGACGGCATTGGTTTTTTCCACATCCTTGTAGTGGGTCATCGGATCGTCCGGACTGCGTTCGCTGCTGCCCGTAAACAGCTGGCGCAGCACGGCCGTGTTGTTAAGCATGAAGTCGCGGCAGGGCGTGAGCCAGCTTTGCAGGCCGAAGTTGCCCGTGTTTTCGTGCGAGGCGCAGGCCAGGCCGGGAATCGCGTCCGCATACATGGTCGAAGACAACCCGCCCTGGCCATTTTTTTCGCGTATCGATTCGGCCTTGCGCTTGGCCAGGCGCACGCCGCCCGAAAATTCGCGGAAGAAGCCCGTGCTGTCCATGTCGTAGGTGACGTCGCCGCGCCAATCGGTGGAGCTGCCTTCGTCGTGGCTGTGGTTATCGTAGAAGCCGAGCAGCGTGTAATTCTTCGGGTCCAGCATGTTGTAGCCGGGGTAGCTGATCTGCGCGCCGCCGTTCACGTTCGTGCTGCCGATGATGCTGGTCGGGTGGGCGAGGAAATCGAGGATGGGGAATTCGCGCTCGAAGTTGCTCACCGTGCGCGCCAGTTCCGTGGTGGCGCGCAGCTGCGGCGTGATGTCCCAGCGCGCGCCGATGGCGCCTTGCGAGCCGATCGAGCGGTCGCGCCGCGCCTGGGTCGAACCGAGGGTGAACGGCGACCATGGGCCGTCGATCTTGCCCACCGTGGCCGCCTGGCTGGTGCCGGGGATCAGCGTGATGTCGGGATTTTGCCCCCAGGGCAGGGAACCGACGAAGAACTGGCTGTCGAACGCATGCTTGATCAGGGTCGACATGCCTTCCGCATACACTTCCACCTGCGAGTTCGGACGCCACTGGAAGGCGGCATTCGCCGCGTAGCGCTTGCGGTCGCCCACGGTCGGGATCATGCCGACGGAATCGGGGCCCGTGATGTTGCCCGCTTCGGGGCGCTTGACGGGTTCGGCGTTCCAGATCGTCTCGTCATAGTATTTGCTGCGCTGGTAGGACAGGCCGAGCAGGGCGCCGAATTCGCCGTATGGGGTCTTCCAGCGGTTTGAGACCATGCCGCTGACGTTCGGATCCGTCGAGCCGGACTTGTCGCGGTGCTCCGCGCGCACATTGCCCGAGGCGGTAAAGCCCTTGAAATCGAACGGGCGGTTGGTGCGCACGTCGACCACGCCGGCCGTGCCGCCTTCGACCATGTCGGCGCCCTGCGATTTATACACGTCCACGCGCTGCAGCATGGCCGTCGGGATGTCGGCCAGGTACAGGCTGCGGCCCACGGAGGTGAACATTTCGCGGCCGTTGAGCAGGGTCACCACGCCGGGCAGGCCGCGGATGATGACGGAACCGGCTTCGCCGCCTTCGCGGCGGATCTGCACGCCCGTCACGCGGCCGAGGATTTCGGCCACGTTCTTGTCGGGGAATTTGCCGATTTCATCGGCGACGATGGAATCGACCACCTGGTCGTTGTTCTTCTTGATCGTCTGCGCGCTCTGTGCCGCCTTGCGCACGCCCGTGACGGCGACGACGGCGATGCCCGAATTGTCGGCGGGCGCTGCCGCCGGTGCCGTTTCTTCCACTGGTGCTTCCGCGGCGGGCGCCTGTTGCGCCCAGACGGAAGCTCCGCTCAGCAGCCCTGCGCCGGCCAGCGCGGCCACCGTGGCCTTCAAGGTCAGCCGTGTGTTGTGTCGGGACGTGCGGGTGCCCGTTGCCATCAATTGCTTCATCTTGTCTCCACCTGTATTTTAGTTATGTTGAGAACGCTGCGGCAGTTGCCGCCGGAGCTGAAACTTGCTCAAGAAACATGGTAGGGGGTATGACTTTGCCCCACAAATGACTTCTTTTGCGATGTCCATATCAATTCCGGTATCCCTGCTGCATTCATGCGCCCTGGCGGCGCGCCGCGCGTTGCCGAGTCCGGCGCATGCGCGTTGCGGGCGCTCCACAGGAGGCGTCAGGCGGCGCAGGGCGCGGCGCTTTGCGCCAGCCAGGCCATGAAATGCGCCTGCGGCATGGGGCGGGCAAAAAAGTAGCCCTGCAATTCATCGCAGCCGGCGTGGCGCAGCACGTCGGCATCGGCCGCGCTTTCCACACCCTCGGCGGTGACCGTCAAGCCCAGGGTATGGCCAAGGCCGATGATGGTTTTCGTCACGGCCAGGTTTTGCGGCGAACCGTGGATGTCCTGCACGAAGCTCATGTCGATTTTCAGCTTGTCGAGCGGGAAGCGGCACAGGTAGTTCAGGCTCGAATAGCCGGTGCCGAAATCGTCGATCGACAGCGCAAAACCCAGCGCCTTGATGGCGTGCAGGGTGGCGATGGTGTCGTCCACGTTGTCCATCAGGATCGATTCGGTCAGTTCGAATTCGATCTGTCCCGGCGTGACGGGAAACTCGCGCAGCACCTCGCGCAAGGTGGCCGCCAGGGTGCCGCTTTTCAGCTGGATGGCCGACAGGTTGATCGACACGGCGATGTCGCCCGCGCCCGCCTCGCGCCAGGCCACCTGCTGGCGGCACGCTTCGCGGATGACCCACGCGCCGATGGGAACGATCAGGCCCGATTCCTCGGCGGCGGGGATGAAGCTGTCGGGCGCGATCAGGCCGTGCTGCGGATGCTGCCAGCGGATCAGGCTTTCCACGCCATTCAGGCGGCTGCTTCCAGCATCGATGCGCGGCTGGTAGTGCAGCACCAGTTCCTGCCGCTCGATGGCGTGCCGCAGATCGCTCTCCAGGTGCAGCTGCTGCAACTGCTGCTCCTGCATCTGCGGCGTGAACATGCGCGCGTGATCGCGCCCGCCGCTCTTGGCCTGGTACATGGCCGCATCGGCGTGGCGCATCAGGGTATCCATGTCGTCGCCGTGGTCCGGATAGATGGCCACGCCCACGCTGCACGAGACATACAGCTCGCTGCCTGCCACCTGGTGCGGCTCGCGCATGGCCGGTATCAGCCGCGTGTCGAGCAGGGCGGCGATGGATGCGGCGTCGCCGACGCCGTTGAGGATGACGACGAATTCGTCGCCGCCCAGCCGGCTGACGGTATCGCCTTCGCGCACCAGCTGCAGCAGGCGCATTGAGACCGATTGCAGCAGGGCGTCGCCCACATGGTGGCCCAGCGCGTCGTTGACGTGCTTGAAGCGGTCCAGGTCGATGAACAGCACCCCCACCTTTTCGCCGCTGCGGCGCGCCTGCGCGATGGCCGCCGCCAGGCGCAGTTTCGACACGTGCCGGTTCGCCAGCCCCGTGAGCGCGTCGTGGTGGGCCATGTGCTCGATCTGCCGCTCGCTGGCCTTGCGTTCGCTGATGTCGAGCGAACTGGCGATGAAGTGCGTGGTGACGCCATCGAGGCCGCGCACGGCGTTCATCACCAGCCAGGCCGGATAGCTTTCCATCGACTTGCGCTGCACCGAGATTTCACCCTGCCAGTAGCCGCGCCGCGCCAGGGTCCGGCGCAGACTGTCGAGCTGCTCGGGCGGGTTGTCGGGCGCCAGCAGGAAGGCGGGGCGCTTGCCGATCAGCTCCACCATGTCGTACAGCGAATGGCGGCGGAAGGCCTGGTTGACGGTGATGATGCGCATCCCGGCGTCCATCACGATCAGGCTTTCGGCGGAGGCCTCGAATACCTTGGCCCATAGTTCCAGGCGCGACTCCATCAGCTTCATCTTGTTGATCGGCGTGAAGGTCGACAGCACGGCGCGCTGGCCCTGGTAATCGATCAGGCGCGCGGAAATCAGGGCCCAGGTGGGCGTGCCGCCGCCGCTCCAGCACACCTCGAATTCGTCGACGGCGCCCAGGTCGCTCAAGCGCTGGAAGAAGCGCGAACGGGCTTGCGGATGCATGCCGCCCACCCACGGGTCCAGTTCCAGGCCGCCCTGCCACGCGTGCGCGGCCTGGTTCGCGTGCAGCACCTGGTGGTGCGGGATCGAGGTGACCATCAGCGGGATGGGAATGGCGTCGACCAGCTGGCGCTGCGCATCGGCCGCGCTGGCGCGCGCCACCAGGTCCTGCTGCGCCATGCGCTGGAAGTCGAGCTGCTGCAGCATGGTGTTGAAGGCGCGCACCAGACGCCCCGTTTCATCCTCGCTGTCCCAGACGGCGCGCAGGCTGTGGTCGCCCGTTTCGCGCACTTCCTGCGCCACGCGCGCCAGGCGCCGGATGGGCAGGGCGATCTGGCGCGCGACGAAAAACACCAGGCCCAGTATCATCGCCAGCAGCAGCACGGCCGTGCCCAGGTGCAGCCACATGCGCGTGAAAAAGCCGTCCACGCGCAGCTGGATCAGGCGCTGCAATTCGTTGCCCGTATCGCGCCATGCCAGGCGCAGCGCGGCGAGGGCCACCGCGTCGCGGCGCAGCAGTTCCCGCGCGCCGGCGGGGTTGGCTTGCGCGCCGGCCAGCGCCTGGGTACTGGCGCGTAACTGCGCCACGGCGTGCCGCAGGGCCGCGCGCGAGCCATCCAGGTGCTGGCGCAGCAGCGGCGTGCTGGCCGCGAATGCCTCCGTGTAGTCGCTGCCGATGCCGCCCATGGTGGCATCCATGCGTCCTTCGAGGATCAGGAACTGGGTTTGCAGGCGCTGGCGCTGCGCGCCTTCGGCTGTCGCCAGCTGCAGGGCCAGGGCGCGCGAGCTGTTGATCACTTCCAGCAGCTCGGGAAAGCGCAGGATCACCAGCGACATCGTGTAATAGCTGTCCAGGTCCGGGTCGAGGATCAGGTTCGACTGGTTGCCCACCCGCGTGAGCAGTGCGCGTCCGGCCACAAAGGCGGGCGAGGGCGCGATGCCGTCGTCCGGCGTAGCGGAAGGGCGGCCGGCCTGGCGCAGCAGGGCGGCAAATTGCGCATTCAGTTCCGCGCTGTGCATGCCGGTGCCGAAGCGGCGTTCGGCCTGTTCCACGGCTGCCGCCTGCGCGCCCGCCTGTGCCGTGCTGCGCGCCTGGGGCAGCAGCGCGGCGCGGATGGCGGCGATGTAGTCATTGCCCGCCATCTCCTTGCGCGAGAAATCGATGGCGAGGTATTTTTCGTTGATGAGGATGCCGGAAATGAAGATCACGGCGGACAGGTCGAGCAAATAGATCAGCGCCAGCTTGCGCCCCACCGTCAATTTTCCGATCATGCGCGAGATTCTGCCCAGCATGCGTGCCCCACCTTCTCGTCAGCCCATGTATGTTTTCTTATGAGCAATTTTCATGCCTGAATTTACAAGCTTGCAAGGGGGCTTTTGCACCATGCGGGTGCGCGCAGGAAGGCGGCGGGGCCAATAAAAAGGGCGGCCCGCAGGCCGCCCTTGTGTGCCGTCAGGCTGCGCTTACGCTTCGGCGACGCGCTTGGCGATGTGCGCCAGCGCTTCTTCCACCTGGTCGATCAGGATCAGGCACAGGTCGCCTTCACCGAGGCGCGCCAGGGCCTTGTCGATGGCGACGAATTCGCCGTTGATTTCATCGATATGGCTGGTGCGCTTGGCGCCGTCCAGGCCCTGGCGCAGCAAGGCCACCACTTCGCCGTCGGCGCGGCCGCGCTGGCATTGATCCTGGTACAGCAGCACGTCGTCGAAGGCGGCGCCGAGGATTTCCGTCTGCTGGCGGATGTCTTCGTCGCGGCGGTCGCCGGCGCCGCTGATAACCACCGAACGGCGCTTGGCCGGCATGCTTTCCACTGCCTGCACCAGCGCCAGGATGGCGTCCGGATTGTGGCCGTAGTCGGCGATCAGCGTGGCGCCCTTGTAATCGAAGACGTTGAAGCGGCCCGGCGCATTGTCGGCTTCATTGGCAAAGGTTTTCAGGCCCAGCGCGATGGTTTTCCAGTCCAGGCCCACGGCCCAGGCGGCGGCCAGCGACGCCATGACGTTGTCGACCTGGAAGCCGATGGCGCCGTTGCGCGTGATCGGCACCTGCGACAGGGCGATTTCGTGGCGTTCCTTGCCTTGCGCCGCGACCAGCTTGCCGTCTTCCACGTACACCACGCGGTTGCCTTGCGCACGGTGCGTGGCCATCACGGGATGCGTCTTGTCGGCGGCGAAGAAGGTTACCGTGCCGCTGCAATTCTTGGCCATGCGGGCCACGGCCGGGTCGGTGGCGTTCAGCACGGCCACGCCGCTGTCAGCCACGTTCTGCACGATTACGCGTTTGAGCACCGCCAGGTCTTCCACGGTGGTGATGTAGTTCAGGCCCAGGTGGTCGCCAGCGCCGATATTCGTCACCACGGCGACCTGGCAGCGGTCGAAGGCCAGGCCTTCGCGCAGCATGCCGCCGCGCGCCGTTTCGAACACGGCCGCGTCCACGTCCGGGTGCAGCAGCACGTTGCGCGCGCTGCGCGGGCCGCTGCAGTCGCCGCTGTCGATCTGGCGCCCTTCGATGTACACGCCATCCGTGTTCGTCATGCCGGTGCGCAGGCCGGACGCCGTCAGCAGGTGGGCGATCAGGCGCACGGTGGTGGTCTTGCCGTTGGTGCCGGTGACGGCGACGACGGGAATGCGGCCATCGTCGCCCTCGGCGAACATGGCGGCGATGATGGCTTCACCCACGGGGCGAGGCTTGCCGAACGACGGCGCCAGGTGCATGCGCAGGCCCGGAGCGGCGTTCACTTCGACGATGCCGGCGTTCTGCTCTTCCAGCGGTTTCAAAATGCTTTCGGAGACGACGTCCACGCCGCAGATGTCCAGGCCCACCATGTGCGCGGCGGCGACGGCGCGCGCCGCCACTTCCGGGTGCACGTCGACGGTGACGTCGGTGGCCGAGCCGCCCGTCGACAGGTTGGCGTTATTGCGCAAGATCACGCGCTGGCCCACGGGCGGCACGGATTCGGCCACATAGCCCTGCTTGGCCAGGCTGGCCAGGGCGATGTCGTCGAAGCGGATTTTCGTCAGCGAGGTGGCGTGGCCGCTGCCGCGGCGCGGGTCCAGGTTGACCTGGTCGACCAGTTCGCGCACCGTGTGCTGGCCGTCGCCCACCACTTGCGGCGGGTCGCGGCGGGCGGCTGCCACCATCTTGTTGCCGATGACGAGCAGGCGGAAATCGTGGCCCGGCAGGTAGCGTTCGACGAGGATGTCGTCGCGGAATTCCTGCGCCGCGAGGAAGCCGGCCGTCAGCTGTTCGCGCGTGGTGACATTGACGGTGACGCCCTTGCCCTGGTTGCCATCCTTTGGTTTCACGACGACGGGCAGGCCGATCTCGCAGGCGGCGGCCCAGGCGTCGTCCGCATCGACGACGACGCGGCCTTGCGGCACGGGCACGCCGGCCGAATCCAGCAGTTTTTTCGTCAGTTCCTTGTCCTGCGCGATGGCTTCGGCGATGGCGCTGGTGCCGTCCATTTCGGCGGCCTGGATCTTGCGCTGTTTGCTGCCCCAGCCGAACGTCACGAGGCTGCCTTCGGTCAGGCGGCGGAACGGGATGTTGCGCGCCACGGCGGCGTTGACGATGGCGCCCGTCGAAGGGCCCAGGCGCACGTCTTCATCGAGTTCCTGCAGCTGGTGCAGGGCACCGGCCAGGTCGAACGGGGCATCGGCAAGCGCGGCCTGGCACAGCTGCTGCGCCAGTTCCAGGGCCAGACGGCCGACGGCTTCTTCCGAGTATTCGACGACGACCTGGAAGATGCCCGTTTCCAGGGTCGGCGTGGTGCGGCTGAAGGTGACGGGGCAGCCGGCTTGCGCCTGCAGGCCCAGCGCCGCCAGTTCCAGCACCTGCGCCATCGGCGCGGCGTTGTAGTTGCCCAGCGGTTGCAGCGGGCTCAGTTGCGGAAAGAGTGCGCGCAGGCGGGCTTCGAAGCCGGGCAGCTGCGCGATGTCGAGTTCCTGCGTGGTGCAGGAAACAATGGCTTCCACGGCGGTGTCGTGGCTCCAGAGGTTAGGGCCCCGCAAGGCCCGTACGCGAGATACTTCCATAATTAAACCGTAATCCTGTTGTGTTCTTGTGGGCCCGGCCGTAGCCGGGCTTGAGTGCTGCCTTAGTTGCCGATGCAGCCAGGGGCCGCGTCAAAGGTGCGCAGGCCGGCGCAAATCAGGTCGACGGGCAGGTTCATGGCCCAGGCGGCGGCCGCCACGGCCAGCACGCTGTCGACATTGCCGGCCGTGGCCGGTTTCAGCAGGTCCAGGCACAGCAAGACCGTTTCGATGCCGCCTTCGGCCAGCACGATGTGGTTGCCGCGCACGAACACGGCGCGCTGGCCGGCGGCCAGTTGCGCCGCGATGGCGGGCAAGCTGCCATCCTGCGCATACAAGGTCACCGTGCCGTCGCACAGTTCGGCCAGTTCCAGCACGTGCGCGTTGGCGGCGTTGAGCACGGCCACGCCCGTCGGCACGACCACGTCGACCTGGCTGCGCACGGCCTTGTACAGGCCCGCTTCGTCCAGCACGTCGAAATCCTTGACGCTATCGAGGCTGCCCATGTCCGTGACGATGCCGACCTGGCATTTGTCATAGGCGAGGCCTTCGGCCAGGATCATGCGCGGATTGCTCTCGAACAGGGCCGTCTGCACGGTGCGGTTGAGCAGCAGGCGCTGGCCCGCGTCCCAGTTCACGCAATCGCTGCTGACGACGCGGCGCTGGTCCAGATACATGCCTTCGCTGCAGACGGCGCCCGTGTGCAGGCCAGACAGGTTGAGCAGTTTGCACAGCATGCGCACGATCAGGCTGGCGCCGCGCGTGCCCGTCACGCCGATCAGCGGAATGCGGCCCGTTTCCTCGGGCGCGAACAGGTGGTCGACGATGGCCGCGCCCACAGGGCGGGGCTGGCCCACGCCAGGCTTGATGTGCGCCAGCAGGCCGGGGCTGGCATTGACTTCGATGATGGCGCCGCGCTGCTCTTCCAGCGGACGCGTGATGTCGGTGGTGACCAGGTCGATGCCGGCGATGTCCAGGCCCACCACGCGCGCGGCCAGCAGGGCCGCATGCACGACGGATGGATGCACGTCGTCCGTGACGTCGATGGCCACGTTGCCGTTCGGCTGGATCAGCACTTTCTGGCCCGCCTGCGGCACGGACAGGGCGGTCATGCCCTGGCGCTGCAGTTCCAGCACGATTTCGCCCGATTCATGCGGCTTGACGGTGCCCAGCGGGAAATCTTCGCCTTCGCCGCGGCGCGGGTCGGTATTGATCTGCGTGTTCACCAGTTCCAGCACGGACGAGACGCCGTCGCCGTCGACCCACAGCGATTCGCCCTTGGCGGCCGCGATCAGCTTGTTGCCGACCACGAGCAGACGGTGTTCGTCGCCCGTGATGAAGCTTTCCACCAGCACGGCCGAACTGTCGCCCTTGCGCGCGGCCAGTTCATAGGCCGCCTTGACGTCGGCTTCCGTCATCAGGTTCAGCGACACGCCGCGGCCATGGTTGCCGTCATACGGCTTGACGACGACGGGCACGCCGATGTCCTGCGCTTCTTCCCAGGCCGCTTCGGCGCTGCGCACCAGGCTGCCTTCGGGCACGCGCACGCCGCACGATTTGAGCAGGAATTTGGTCAGATCCTTGTCGCTGGCGATGCCTTCGGCGATCGCGCTGGTGCGGTCCGTTTCGGCTGTCCAGATGCGGCGCTGCGCGGCGCCGTGGCCCAGCTGCACCAGGTTGCCGTCGTTCAGGCGCAGGGAAGGGATGCGGCGCTCGGTGGCGGCATCGACGATGCTGGCCGTGCTTGGGCCCAGGCAGCGCGAGTCGACCATGTCGCGCAGGGGCGCCAGGGCCGCTTCCAGGTCGTAGGCTTCATCGTTGATGGCGGCCATCAGCAATTCGCGCGCGGCGGCCAGGGCCGCGCGGCCCACGTGCTCTTCGCGCGTGCGGAAGGCCATCTTGTAGACGCCGCGCTGGCTGGTCGAGCGCGTCTGGCCGAAGCCCGTGCGCATGCCTGCCAGGTTTTGCAGCTCCAGCACCACGTGTTCGAGGATGTGGGCCGACCACGTGCCTTCGCGCAGGCGCTCGAAAAAGCCGCCCCGTTCGCCCACGCCGCAGCGGTGCTCGATCATGCCGGGCAGCCACGCCACCAGGCGCTCGTACAGGCCGGGCAGGGTATTGGATGGATAGTCTTCCAGTTCGCCGATGTCGACCCAGGCTTCAATCACCGGGCGGTAAGTCCAGATGTTGGGGCCGCGCAAGTGGGTGACGCGGGCAAATTCGATGTTCTTCTTCTTGATCATGTAAGTGGTTTCTTGATAACAAGCCAGGCGTCTGGGCGCCAGATACTTTATGTTGGCTCTACAGAGTCTTTTCAGGCTCGTGCTTGGTTCTTTATCCCGGGTATGCGCAGTGTGCCACTTTTAGCGGCCTCTTGTCGCGTTTGCTTCTCGTATTCTGCTGGTGTTGTCATTCTAATTGTTACTAATTGTTGCCATACTTGTTATAAAGATACCGACTCCGGGCTAAGCTGGAGCATTTGCGCAACAGCGGGCTGTTGTATACTTGCCTGCGTACGATGAGCGCGCATTTTTTTGCGCCGTTTTGCCATCATTCATTACCGGCAGGCATCCATTCGATACAATACAGGAAATTGCCACTGGTGCATCCACCTCGCCACCGCGCAATACACAAACATTGATCGGGCGTCTGCCCCATCCCCCAAATCCCGCCCTGAAGGGCTTGGCCTCGAGCCGGAGTATGCTTTACGATGACAACTGAACTGAGTGTTCCTGCAACAACTATTCCCCTCACTTCGCTGCCGGAACACTGGCTGGCGGAAGTGGAGAGCAACCTTTCTCCAGGGGAGAACGTTTTAAGTAGCGTTGAGGTTGACCTCGATGCGCGATTACGTTTCACAAAAGGCATAATTGTTGTCACCGAGAAGCGTTTACTGGCCCGTTCCCCGGGCGATACCGCCTGGAAAAGTTGGTCTTTCCGCCACGGACTGCGCCTGACGCACCATGACCACGCCGGTGTCGGCCACCTGGAACTGTTCGACGACCACGGCCGCCTGGCCTCGTGGCGTTTTACTTTGGGCCAGAACCTGCATGCGATCCGCGTGCTGGAACAGTTCGTCGAGCGCCTCGACAGCCACCTGACGGGCCAGCCCGTGCTGGAAGCGGAGCAGGAAGTGTGTCCAAGCTGCAAGGCGCCTCTGGAGCCGGAGCAGGAAGAATGCCCGATCTGCGCCAAGGTGCTGCACACGCCGCCATCGACCTGGACCCTGTTCCGCCTGTGGCGCTTCGCCCACCCCTACCGCGGCCAGCTGGCGCTGGGCTTCATGCTGATGCTGCTGAGCACCGCCGCGCACATGATTCCGCCCTACCTGACGGCGCCGCTGATGGACAATGTGCTGATCCCGTATCAAAACGGCAAGCATATCGACCCGTGGCTGGTGGTGTACTACATGAGCGGCTTGCTCGGCTCGG
The DNA here is from genome assembly GCF_059423585.1 of Janthinobacterium sp. GW460-12-1-14-LB5. NCBI lineage: Bacteria > Pseudomonadati > Pseudomonadota > Betaproteobacteria > Burkholderiales > Oxalobacteraceae > Janthinobacterium > Janthinobacterium sp. GW460-12-1-14-LB5. The sequence goes on from NZ_JBWKYD010000014.1 coordinate 45,609, forward strand.
CCCTGCTGGCCTGGCTGTTGGGCTGGGGCAAGACCTATGTGCTGGCCCTGGTGTCCGAACGCATGGGTGCCGATTTGCGCTCGGCCACGTATGAACACCTGATGAAACTGTCGCTGGAATTTTTCGGCGGCAAGCGCACGGGCGACCTGATGGCGCGCATCGGCAGCGGCAGCGACCGCATCTGCGTCTTCCTGTCGCTGCATTTGCTCGATTTCGCCTCCGACGTGTTGATGATTATCATGACGGGCGTCATTTTGTGGTCGATGAACCCGTGGCTGGCCATCATGACCCTGGCGCCATTGCCCTTCATCGCCTGGATGATCCACCTGGTGCGCGACCGTCTGCGCACGGGCTTTGAAAAGATCGACCGCGTGTGGAGCGAAGTGACCAACGTGCTGGCCGATACCATCCCCGGCATTCGCGTTGTCAAGGCGTTTGCGCAGGAAAAGCGCGAAGCGGCCCGCTTCCGCGACGCTAACGCGCACAACCTGGCAGTCAACGACAAGTTGAACAAGGTCTGGTCGCTGTTCTCCCCGACCGTCTCCTTCCTGACGGAGATGGGCTTATTGGTCATCTGGTGCTTCGGCATCTGGCAACTGTCGCGCGGCGAAATCACCGTCGGCGTGCTGACCGCCTTCATCGCCTACAGCACGCGTTTCTATGGCCGTCTCGATTCCATGAGCCGCATCGTCTCCGTGACGCAGAAATCGGCGTCCGCCGCCAAGCGCATCTTCGACATCCTCGACCACGTGTCGAGCGTGCCGGAACCGGCGCAACCGGTCAAACTGGAGAAGATCGAAGGCAGGATCGATTTGCGCGAAGTCGGTTTCCGCTATGGCAACCGCGCCGTCAACCGCGGCATCACCCTGAACATCAAGGCGGGCGAGATGATCGGCCTGGTGGGCCACAGCGGTTCGGGCAAGAGCACGCTGGTCAACCTGATCTGCCGCTTCTACGACGTGTCGGAAGGCGCGATTTTGCTCGACGGCGTCGACATCCGCTCGTTCGCCGTGTCCGACTACCGCCGCAACATCGGCCTGGTGCTGCAGGAGCCGTTCCTGTTCTTCGGCACCATCGCGGAAAATATCGCCTACGGCAAGCCGCACGCGACGCGCCAGGAGATCATCGCCGCCGCGCGCGCCGCGCATGCCCACGAATTCATCCTGCGCCTGCCGCAGGGCTACGATTCGATGGTGGGCGAGCGTGGCCAGGGCTTGTCCGGCGGCGAACGCCAGCGCATCTCGATCGCCCGCGCGCTCTTGATCGACCCGCGCATCCTGATCATGGATGAAGCCACGTCGTCGGTGGACTCGGAAACGGAAAAAGAAATCCAGAAGGCGCTCGATAACCTGGTGCAGGGCCGCACGACGATCGCCATCGCGCACAGGCTGTCGACCCTGCACCGGGCCGACCGCCTGGTGGTGCTGGACCGCGGCCAGGTCGTCGAAGTGGGCAGCCACGATGAACTGATGGCGAAAGAGGGCGCCTATTTCCGCCTCTACGAAGCACAGGCGCGCAATAACGAACTCGCCCTGGATGACAAGGAATAAGCATGGCCAGCACAACTTTTACATTACACCGCGACCCTTTCGGCAAGCTGGTGATGACGGACGCGGACGGCCAGGTCTTTGAAGGCGTGGCGCCCGTGCGCGCCTTTCCCATCCAGTCGCCCGACGAAGGCATTTCGCTGGTGCTGGGCAATGGCAAGGAAGTGGCGTGGATCGATCACATCGACACCATGCCGGAGCCGGCGCGCAGCCTGCTGCAGGAAGAACTGGAAGGGCGCGAATTCATGCCGGAAATCTCGCGCGTGAAAAGCGTGAGCAGTTTCGCCACGCCGTGCACCTGGTACGTCGATACGGACCGGGGCGAGACGCAGTTCGTGCTGAAAGGCGAGGAAGACATCCGCCGCATCGGCGCCACGTCGCTCTTGATCGCCGACAACCACGGCATCCACTTTTTGATACGCGACATGTTCAATATCGACAAGACGACGCGCAAGATACTCGACCGCTTCCTGTAAGCGATGCAGCAATCAAAAACGGCGCCTTCACGGCGCCGTTTTTTTACTTCTGTTTATGCGCCTCATACTCCCGGCGTATCGAGACCATCTGGTCTTTCACGCAGGACAGCATGGCATCGTGATCTTCATCCGCGAGTTTTTGCGAGAACTCGATGATGGTCTGGCTGCGCTGGTTCGGGTATTCGATGGAAATCTGCATTTCTTCCCCTTCGATCAGATTCATCAACTGCTTGCTGGCCGGGATGAGATCGGCCGTGCCGGCCATATGCCCCGCTTTGCCCGACGCCTGGATGTCCCGCGCATGCAGTGCTTCGCCGTTGTCCTTCCTGGCGATCCAGAATCCCGTAGGACGGGGTAATGATTTTTTCTTTCCCGCCGGTTTTGGCGTGGCTGGATCACTCAGTTGCCCTGCATCGATGTGGCCGCTGAATGTAGATGCTGAAACATAGAACTGGAATTCATACGTTTCAAGTTTCTTGTCGATGACTACTGCAGCGGTGGCGTCCACCCCGCAGATGTCAACACCGTTTGCATCGTTTTGCACTAACGGCTGCAGCAACATGTAGATGGGAGTGGCGGTGGTTTGTGCCAGCGCCGGCACTGACAAGCCCAATGTCAGGGCGAAAGGGATGCTGTGGAGTAAGTTCATGTATTGTTCTTGAAATGAACGGCGGACCCGGTGGTCCGCCGGTAACTGCCCGCCCGAGATTTACTGAAACGCCACCTCGGCAAAACTGCGCAATTTGCGGCTATGCAGCCGGTCCACGCCCTGGCGGCGCAGCAGTTCCACGGCGCGGATGCCGATGCGCAGATGCTGGTCGACCCGTTCGCGGTAGAAGTGATTCGCCATGCCGGGCAGCTTGATTTCGCCGTGCAGGGGCTTGTCGCTCACGCACAGCAGGGTGCCGTACGGGACGCGGAAACGGAAGCCGTTGGCGGCGATCGTCGCGCTTTCCATGTCCAGCGCGATGGCGCGGCTCTGGCTGAAACGGCGCTCCGGCGTGCGCTGCGGCAGCAGTTCCCAGTTGCGGTTGTCCGTGCTGGCCACCGTCCCCGTGCGCATGATGTGTTTCAGATCATGCCCCGTGAGCTGGGTGATTTCCGCCACGGCCGTTTGCAGCGCCTGCTGGATTTCCGCCAGCGGCGGAATCGGCACCCACAGCGGCAAGTCTTCGTCGAGCACATGGTCTTCGCGCACATACGCATGCGCCAGCACGTAGTCGCCCAGGCTTTGCGTGGTACGCAGCCCCGCGCAATGGCCCAGCATCAGCCAGGCGTGCGGGCGCAGCACGGCGATATGGTCGGTGATGGTCTTGGCGTTGGCCGGTCCCACGCCGATATTGACCATGGTGATGCCGCTGCCGTCCGCGCGCAGCAAATGGTAGGCGGGCATCTGCGGCAGGCGCGGCGGGGCTGCGCCCAGCGCATCTTCGCTTTCGACCGTCTGGCCAACCCGGCGCGTGACGACGTTGCCCGGTTCGACGAAGGCGACATAGCCGTCGTCGTCCGACGGTGCTTGCGCGTCGGGCGCGCGGTCCATCATGGCGTGGCCCAGGCGGATGAATTCGTCGATGTAGAACTGGTAATTGGTAAACAGGACGAAGTTCTGGAAATGCTGCGGCGAGGTGCCGCTGTAGTGGCGCAGGCGCTGCAGCGAGTAATCGACGCGCGGTCCCGTAAACAGCGACAGCGGCTGCGCTTCGCCATGCGCCGGTTCGTGCGTGCCGTTGGCGATGCCGTCGTCCATGGCCGACAGGTCGGGCAGGTCGAACAGGTCGCGCATGGCCAGGCGGCGGCCCGCATCCATATTGCCTTCGATATGGTCATGCTCGGCGAACGAGAAATGCACGGGTATCGGCTGGGCGCTGACGCCCACTTCCAGGTGCACTTTCTGGCCGCTGTTATGGTTTTTCAGCAGCAGGGTGAACTGGTCAAGGTAATAGTCGCCGAACAGGTCGGGGCGCGTCAGGGTGGTTTCAAACACGCCGGGGCCGGCGACAAAACCGTAGGCCAGCGGCGAGTCGGCGCGCGCCACGGTGTCCGTCTGGATGCGCACGAAGGGGTAGCAGGCGCGCACGCGCTCGTGCATGTCTTCGCCGGCGACAAAGCGCTGCAGCGCGTCGCGCAAGTGTTCGATGCTGCTGCGGTAAATGGCTTGCACCTGTTCCAACGCCAGGCGTGGATCGTCGAAGCGGGAGGAGGCGATGAAGGGGGGCGTAAGCAAGCGGATTCTCCTTGTGGCGGTTCGTGCATACCATTGTAAGGCAGCAAGGCAACTCATGTTGGCGCATGTCGGGGGCGCTTGACGGATTCAAATAGAATCTGTATTCTATTTGAATGGTCAGACTCGCCAAATTCAACGAAAACAACTTTATCGACAGCGCGATCGCCGTCGCCGCCCAGTGCGGCGTGGGCGCCGTGTCGATGGCCGCCATCGCCGTCAAGGCCGGCGCGCCTATCGGTTCCGTGTATCACCGCTTCGATTCGCGCAACGCGATTCTGGCGCGCGCCTGGCTGCGCGTGAAGAGCGACTTCCGCGAGGAGGTAGCCAGCCGCTGGCTCGGCGGCGACACCTGGGCTGGCGTGCACGGCCTGCTGGACTGGTGCCGGCGCAAGCCCGTGTATGCGCGCTTCCTGCTGCAATGCGAGGACAGCCCCGATTTCTGCAGTGGCCTTGGCGAGGAATTGCTGGCCGCCGTGGAAGAGGAACAGGCGGCGCTCGATGCCTGCTTTGCCCGCTGCGCCGAAGCCATGCCCGCCACCACCGAGCTTGATCTCGATCACATGCTGCTCAAATTCGTGCTGATCGACGCGCCCGTGGCCGTCGTCAAGCCTTACCTGACCCAGGAGCGGCCGATACCGGCCAGCGTCGACGCCATGCTGCGCGCCTCGCACGACGCCGTGCGCGGCTGGGCGACCCAAACCATCACACACTGACAAAGAAAAGAATCCCCATGCGCTATTCCACCCAGCTTGAACACGGCAAGAAAATCCCCCTGCACGACGAAGAAGGTTTCATCGGCATGCGCGCGGCCGGCCGCATCGCCGCCGATACGCTCGACTACATCGCGCCTTTCGTGAAACCGGGCGTGTCAACGGCAAAACTCGACGCCCTGTGCGAAGAATTCATGCGCGCCGCCGGTGCCATTCCCGGCACCATCGACTACCACGGCTACAAGCACGCCAGCTGCATCTCCGTCAACCACGTGGTCACGCACGGCATCCCGTCGGAAACGAAAATCCTGAAAGTGGGCGACATCCTGAACATCGACGTGACGCCGAAGTTCCAGGGCTGGTTCGGCGACACCAGCCGCACCTTCAAGGTGGGCGCCGTGTCCATCCTGGCCAACCGCCTCGTCAACACGGCGTATGAGGCCATGATGGCCGGCATCCATACCGTGCGCCCGGGCGCGACCCTGGGCGACGTGGGCGCCGCCATCGAGGCGGTGGCCAAGGCGCAGGGCTTTTCCTCCGTGCGCGACTTCTGCGGCCATGGCGTGGGCCAGGTCTTCCACGACACGCCGCAAGTGCTGCACTATGGCCGCGCAGGAACGGGCATCGTGCTCGAACCGGGCATGATTTTCACGATTGAACCGATGCTCAACGTGGGCAGCTACCAGGTCAAGGTCTTGCCCGACAAATGGACGACGGTGACGAAAGACCGTTCGCTGTCGGCGCAGTTCGAGCACTCGCTGGCCGTGACGGAAACGGGTTTTGAAATCTTCACCCTGACCGGTTCGACCGAGCCGCTGGTCTGAGCATGGATGCGGCCAGTGCCAGCCTGACGCAGCGCCTGCTGAGCAAATACCGGCACGACCCGGAAGACGCGCTGCAGCATGTGGCGCTGGCAGTGCTGCAGCAGGAAGGCATCCGCGACGACAGCGTGCTGCGTTCTGAACGCATCGCGGCCCTGGCGCCGCCCGTCGCCGGCGTGGTGCGACTGGCCGAGTGGCTGGCCTATGTGGACTGGGAAGGCTTCGACAGCGCCCTGTACGCGAATGTCGACGCGGTGGCGGCGCTGATTGCCGGTGAATTGCTGTTGCCCGAGGTGGCTGCCAACCTGCTGCAAACGCGCGATGCAGCCGTGTTTGAAGCGCAGCGTCCCGCGCTGGCCGCTGCGGCCCTGCTGTTCATCGAGCGCCACACTACGCAGTTTCCCTGACGGCTGGCGCTTTGCCGCCGGCGGGCGCGCGTCTTACAATGGCGGCAAGCACTGTTGCCCCATTTTGAAGACTTCCGCATGAGCGATTTTCCCGAAGATATCTACACCGAGCCGTCCGCCGACGTGCACACCCTGAACAACCTGGGCCCCCTGACGGGCATGGCTGGCATCTGGACGGGCACGCGCGGCCTGGACGTCAAGCCGAAAGCGGATGGCCCGCGCAAGCAGGCCTTCGTCGAGCGCATCGAACTGCAGCCGATCGACCCCGTCACCAACGGCCCGCAACTGTTCTACGGCTTGCGCTACTACATCCACATCACCAAGCCGGACCAGGTCAAAACGTATCATGAGCAGGTGGGCTACTGGCTGTGGGAGCCGGCCACGGGCGCCGTGATCCAGACCCTGGCCATCCCGCGCGGCCAGATCGCCATGGCCTCGGGCACGACGACGGCGGACGCCACCAGTTTTGAACTGGTGGCCAAGCGCGATTCGACGGCCTACGGCATCTGCTCGAACCCCTTCCTCGAACACGCGTTCACCACCGTCGAATACCGCATCAAGGTCGATATCCATGCGGACGGCACCTGGGGCTACGACGAAGACACGGTCATGCTCATTCGCGGCAAGGACGAACCGTTCCACCACACGGACCGCAACCTGCTGACGAAAATCGGCGAGCCGACGCCGAATCCGATGGCCTTGCAGGCGCTGGCGGCAGCCGCCGCTTAAGGCTGTCCCTGGGCCACGGCCTTGATCGCGCGCTCCTCGCCCATGGCGGCGGCGATCTTCCAGCGCTGCATGGCGCTGGCGCGGTCGGGGCGTTTTAATCCAGCGCCTTCCCAGTCCATCAGGCCCAGGTTGTAGATGTCGCCCGCGCTGCCTTTGTCGGCGGCCAGGGTGAACCATTTGCGCGCTTCCTTGTGGTTGACGGGAATCTGGTAGCCGCGCACGTGGTACAGGCCCAATAAGTGCATGGCTTGCGCATTGCCCTTGTTCGCCGCCTGTTTCAGCAGATCCAGGCCGCGCGCCATGTTGCGCGGCTCCTGCCAGCCTTCGGCCAGCATCACGCCCTTCGCCGTCAAGGCATAACTGTCGTTCTTCACCAGGCCCTTGCCGACCAGGGGCTTGGCGGCTACCTGGCGCGCTTCGCGCTGCCGCGCCGTCGGCGCCGTGGCGGGGCCGCTCTGGCCTTCGCCCATCAGCAGCATCCAGCCATACAGCCCATACGCGCCCGCGTCGCCCTTGCCGACCAGGTTTTCCAGCATGGCCAGCGCCTGCGCCTTGTCGCCATTTTCGTACAGCTTGACGGCCTTGGCGGCACTTGCGTCCTGCGGCACGGCGGCCGGCGCATGGGGCGCGACGGGTGCCGAGGCCATGGCCGCCTGCTGCGGCGGCGCAGCGGGACGCATGCGCACGGGCAAGCCAACGCTGGCGGCCAGCACGGCGACGCTGGCGGGCGCGAGGATCAGCACTTGCGCGAGCTGGTTGCGGCGGCCCTTGCCGGCGATGCCCATGGCGCGTGCGGCTTGCTGCTCGCCACCCAGGGCTTCGCTCAGCACGGCTTTTACCTTGCGGTTGAACAGCCAGTAGCCGGCGCCCGTGACGAGCAGCCCGGCGACGGCGGCCGCGCCGCGTCCGGCGAAGAACCAGGCGGCGATGGCGGCGGCCAGCGCGGCCAGCGCGCTTTTCCACCAGAACTGCTTGGCCAGCCGCGTGTAGACCTGGCGCAGGGCACCGAGCACGCAGGTGCGCACATTCTGCGCATAGTCGGCCGAGACGACATCGACGTGCGCGTGGTCCGCGTCGCCGCTGAGAACCGATTCGATCACGTCCGCATTCAGTTCCGACGCGGCCACGTCGCGCAGCGGCGTTAATAAACCCTGGACGTGGGCCGAGAACAGGCCGTCATCCAAGCTGCCGGCCAGCGCGTCGCTGAGCGCCTTGAGGTCGCCGCGCAGCAGCTTTTCCACGATGTCGTCCAGGGTCAGCCAGCGCAAGTCCGTGCCGTACGCCACCAGGTGGTGCTTTTCCGCGTTGCACGATGCATCCAGCCGCACGATGCGCAGCTTGGCCGCATACAGGGCGTCGACTTCCTGCGGCTGGTCTTCATTGTAAATGCTCACTTTCGCCAGGGCCAGGCTGCTGGCGATGGCCGCCAGTGAGTGCACGCTCTCCTTGTCGCGGATGCGGCGCGCGTCGTCGGGCGCCTGCTTGGGCAGGCTGACGCTGTAGCCGGGCGCCACGTGCACGTCGACCCAGGCCGCCTTGCCCACCTTGCCGGAACCGTCGCACGGGTTGCAGCGCAAGTCGCCCACGCCGCTGCAGGTGCGGCACGTGACCTTGCCGCTGGCGCGGCAGGTGCCGCAATTGATGTTGCCGGAACCGTGGCAAGTGTTGCAGCTGACCTTGCCGTAGCTGCAATGGTAGCAAGAGCGGTATTCGGTGCGGTACTGGGGCCGCGTTTCGCTGTGGTAGCTGGTGTGCGAGCTGCCGTTGCTGTAGGTGGTAGTGGGCACTTGCACCGTGATGTAGTCGGTGACTTGCTCGGACACCGTGCCGCTGCCGCTGCAATACGAGCAGGACACCTTGCCGCTGCCGTAGCAGCCATAGGCGTCGCAGCTGACGGTGCGCCCGCCGTGGCAGTTCCAGCACGTTTCCGTCGTCGCGCCGTGGCAGGTGTGGCAGCCGATGCGGCCTTTTCCGGAACAGGGGCTGCAGGTATCGAGGTGCCAGTACTTGACGGCGTGCGGCAGGTAGACGCCCGCCTCGACGCCGTTGTAGGCCTGGCCCGGCTGGCGCAGGGCCGCGTCGAGCTTGCTTGCCGCGCGGCGCAGCCGCTCCTTTTCCTGCGCGTGAGCGAGTGCTCCCACCTCGTGGGAGCCACAGCGGCAGTCATTTCCCGTCGGCGCAAAATAGCCATTGATGACGCGCTGCTCGAAGCGCGCCTCGAGCGCGTAATTGGCTTGCAGGGAAAAATCCTGCTGCACGTCTTCCTCGCCCAGCGGCGTGATGTCATGCGGCTCGAAACGCGTCTTGTCCTGCACCAGCGTGCGCAGCTTGCCCAATACGGTGGGGACTTCCTCCTTCCCGAGCGTGAGGGGCGCTGGCGCCGTCACGGCCGTCTCTGTCACCTGCGGCGCATCCTCGCTGCCTGGGGTTTCATGGGCCGTCTCGGTGCTGGGGTTCATGCGCATCCTTTTGCTCTCTGGAAAGATGTTTGAATTTTAGCATCCCAATATGACAAAGCATGACAAAGCGGACCCGCTTTTTCAGCGCAGGCCGCGGCGGAACTGGTCCGGCGTGCCGCCGCTCTGGCGGCGGAACATGGCGATGAAGGCGGAGGCCGTGCTGTAGCCCAGTTCCAGCGCGATCGCCTGCACGGTTTCTCCCCGTTCCAGCATCGGCAGGGCGGCCAGGAAGCGCTGGCGCTGGCGCCATTCGCCGAACGGCATGCCCAGTTCGCGCTGGCAGCGGCGCGCCAGGGTGCGTTCGGTAACGTGCAATTGCGTGGCCCATTCGGACAGTGAGCGGTTACTTCCCGGCTCCGCCTGCAGGGCCGCCAGCAAGGTCGCGATGACGGGCTCGTCGCTGCCGGGCAAATAGTTGCGGCTGCACGGCGCCAGTTGCAATTGGTCGACCAGCACCTGCGCCAGGCGCTGGTCGGCTGCGCTGGCGGGCGTGGTGACGTTTCTTTCGGCGAAGTCGGCCAGGATGGCTTTCAGCAGAGGGCTCAGCACCAGCGCGCACGGCTGCGCCGGCAACTGCGCGCACAGGCTGGCATCGATGTAGGCAGAGTGAAACACGACATCCTGGCGGATATAGCCGTCATGCAAAGTTTCCGGCGGTATCCACACGGCGTACTGGGGCGGCGACAGGTAGCGCTGGCCCGCCACCATGATTTCCATCACGCCCGTGGAGCAATACGTGAGCTGGCCCCACGGATGGCTCTGGTAATCGAATTGCTGGTGCGCGTGATAATCGTCGAGGCGAAAGTACACGGGGTAGGGCAGGGTGTCGGAAACGGCGGGGAAATGCTGGTTGCTGGCCATGGTGTGTCCTGTTTTGTCCTGTTCTTCGCATCGTTTGTCCGGTTTTCATTATATCCATGGAATCGGACCATGCGAAAATGGCGCTCATTGAATCGTGGAGTACTTGCATGAAAGCCAAGCATTATCTGTTTCCCGTGATCGCCGTGCTGATCTGGGCCATCAATACCATCGTCAGCAAGCTGGCCGTCGGCGTGATCGACCCGGCTGCCATCTCGTTTTACCGCTGGCTGCTGGCCGGCGTGCTGCTGGCATTCGTGTTTGCCCGCCCCGTGTGGAAGCAGCGCTCCGTGGTGAAACCGTATCTGGGGAAACTGTTTGTGCTGGGCATGTTGGGCATGGTCATGTACCAATGCCTCGCCTACATCGCCGCGCAAACGACGACGGCCACCAACATGGGCATTCTGGCATCGATGATGCCGCTGCTGGCCGTGGGCCTGTCTGTATTGTTGTTGAAAGAGGCGCCCACCGTGGGCGGCGTGTTCGGCGGCATCGTGTCACTGCTGGGACTCGGTTACCTGCTCAGCCATGGCGACCCGGCCGCGCTGCTCGCCCATGGCGCGGCCGTGGGTGACGCGCTGATGCTGCTGGCGTGCTTGTCGTATGCGGGCTATGGCGTGCTGCTCAAGCGCTGGAAGATTCCCCTGAATAACTGGCACTCGCTGCTGATTCAGGTCTGGTGCGCCGTGCCCGTGCTGTTCGTGTATTACCTGAGCCAGTCGGCGCCGCCCGTCACCGGCGCCGGCTTGCCGCTTGTGCTGTTTGCCGGCATCCCCGCCTCCATCATCGCGCCGTTCTTGTGGATGCACGGCCTGGCCAAGCTGGGCCCGAGCCGCGCCACCACCCTGATGAATCTGCTGCCCGTGTTCACGGTGATTATCGCCATGCTGTTCCTCGGTGAAACCTTGCACAGCTATGACATGATCGGCGGCGGCGTGACCCTGCTGGGCGTGGTGATGGTGCAATATCTGAAGCGCCCCCTGCGCCGTCGCGCCAGCGCCTAGTTTTTTTGCTATGCTGGTGCTTTGAACAAGGAGCCATCATGCCGGACATTGATACCCTGTTGAGCGAACTCGAAGCCTTCGGCAACACCAATGATGCGGCGCACGCGGAACGCGCCAGCCGCATGCTCAACATCACGCGCGACACGGGCGAATTGCTGGCCGTGCTTGTGCACGCGCGCGGCGCGCGCCGGGTGATGGAAATCGGCACCTCGAACGGTTACTCGACCCTGTGGCTGGCGCGCGCCGTGCAGGCGCTGGGCGGCAGCGTGGTGACGGTGGAAAAGGCGCAGGACAAGTTCGACATGGCGCATGCCAACTTTGCGCGCGCGCAATTGCAAGGCGTGATCGGGCAGCTGCTGGCGGACGCGGGCGACGTGCTGCGCGATGCGGCGGACGGCGCCTACGATTTCATCTTCCTCGATTCCGCACGCCAGCAGTATGAACAATGGTGGCCGCAGCTGGACCGGGCGCTGGCGGCAGGCGGCGTGCTGGTGGTCGACAACGCCAGTTCGCACTACGCGGACATGGCGCAGTTCCTTGACGCCATCCGCGCCGACAGCCGCTACACGGCCTGCCTGGCGACTGTCGGCAAGGGCGAATTCATCGCCGTCAAGTCCGGCAACTGATTACTCGGCGACGATAGCCGCTTCCAGCACGCGCACCAGCGATTCGACGCCTTGCGCGTCGACCTCGTCGAAGCGGCTGATCAAGGGGCTGTCGAGGTCGAACACGCCGACGATTTGATTTTGCGCAAAAACGGGCACCACCAGTTCCGAACGCGAATTGACGTCGCAGGCGATGTGGCCGGGAAACGCGTGCACGTCCTGCACGACGATGGACTTGCCTTCGACCACCGTGGTGCCGCACACGCCGCGTCCTTTCTTGATGCGGATGCAGGCCGGCTTGCCCTGGAACGGCCCCAGCACCAGTTCCTCGCCTTTCAGAAAGTAGAAACCAGCCCAGTTCAGGCCCGGCATGGTATTGAAGACCAGCGAACTGAAGTTGGCCGTATTGGCGATGAAGTCGGTTTCGCCCGACAGCAAGCCTTGCAATTGCGAGCGCAGGTCCGCATACATGGCTTGCTTGGCGGCGGGGGTATCGGTGCCGTAGGCGGCGTCGCTGATAGTAAACGTCATGGTCGTGGTGGCGCGCAAAATGGGGAAGGCGTTATGGTAGCGCGTCTGGCGCATCCGCGTGCGGCCCTCGCTTTTGCAGGTGTTCCTGCGCCAGCCGGCGCAGCAGGGGCAGGGCCGCATGGCCGTGTTCTTCCCGCCAGGCCAGGCCGATGCCGGCCGCAAGTTCCTCTCCTTCCAGCAAGGGCCGGTAAGCCACGCCAGCCAGGCGCAGCGCGCGGAACGAGTCGGCCAGCAGCGCCATGCCCTTGCCGGCCGCCACGTCGCCGAGCAGCACATGGTGGTCCACGGCTTCGCGCAGGAAGGCGGGCGCGAAGCCATGGCGGCGAAATACCTGCTGGCAATGGTCGAAGAAGGCGGGCTGGCGCGCCCGTTCGAACCAGTAAATCGATTCTGCCGCGATGTCGGTCAGACTGAGCTTGCGCTTCTTCGCCAGCCGGTGCCCGGCGGGCAGGGCCAGCATCATGGGCTGGCGCGCCAGCGGCTGCACGGCCAGTTCGAAGGTGGCGCTGGGCAAGGCCAGCAGGGCCGCATCGAGCTGGCCCTTACGCACGCCAGCCACCAGGCGCGGCGATGGCGCCGCCGTCAGTTCCAGGCGAATACTGCCCAGCTGCCCTTCCAGCGCCGTCAGCAGGGGGCGGAACAGGCCCGCTTCGACGGAACTGGTCAGACCCAGGCGCAGGCGCGCCGGGGCGGCATCGCTCTGCAGCGACGCTTGCGCCGTATCCAGCAAATCGAGGATGTGCAGCGCCTGCGGCAGCAGGGTGCGGCCCGCCTGCGTCAGGGCCACGCCTTGCGTGTCGCGCTCGAACAGGCGCGCGCCCAGCCGGTCTTCCAGCAGCCGGATGGCGCGCGACAGGGGCGGCTGGGTCATGTGCAATTGCTCGGCCGCCTGGCGGAAGTTCAGGCAGCGGGCGACGGCGCAAAACAGGGTCAATGCATGGGTGTCGAGGGCTCTCATACCAGAAAGGTATCACGAAATTGCGCATTCCCTTGCCGGGTAGCGCGGCCTAGACTGGCCGCATTGACACTTGAGGGAGATCAACATGCAACTGCAACAACGACGCATCGGCCATAGCGGCTTGAACAGCTCGGCACTGGGCCTGGGCTGCATGGGCATGTCGGAATTCTATGGCGCCACGGACGAGGCGCAATCGATGGACACGCTGGAAGCGGCCCTGGCGGCGGGCGTGACCCTGTTCGACACGGCCGACGCCTACGGCTTCGGCCACAACGAGCAATTGCTGGGACGTTTTTTACAAGGCCATCGCGGCCAGGCGCTGGTCGCCACCAAGTGCGGCCTGGCGCGCGAGCCGGGCAGTTATGCGCGCCGCGTCGATAACTCCCCCGCCTACATCCGCCAGGCGTGCGAGGCGTCGCTGGCGCGCCTGGGCGTGGAGAGCCTCGACCTGTTTTATCTGCACCGCCTGAACCTGGACACGCCGCTGGAAGAGTCGATGGGGGCGCTGGCGCAGCTAATGCAAGAAGGAAAAATTCGTGCCGTGGGCCTGTGCGAAGTGAGCGCCGCCACCTTGCGGCGCGCGGCGGCGCTCTGCCCCGTGGCGGCCGTGCAGAGCGAATACTCGCTGTGGACGCGCGAGCCGGAGCAGGGCGTGCTGGCCGCCTGCCGCGACGTGGGCGCCAGTTTCTTTGCCTACAGCCCGCTGGGGCGCGGTTTCCTGACGGGCGCCATCGCCGATGCGGCCAGTCTCGACGCGGGAGATTTCCGCCACTTCAATCCCCGTTTCGCCGCCGGCAACCTGGCGCGCAACCAGGCCATCGTCGCGCTGGTCCGTGATCTGGCGCGCGCGAAAGGCTGCACGCCGGCCCAGCTGGCGCTGGCCTGGCTGCTGGCGCAAGGCGACGACATCATCCCCATTCCCGGCACCAAGCGCATTGCCTATCTGCATGACAACCTGGGCGCGCTGGCCGTGCGGCTGGACGGCGCGGAACTGGCGGCGATGAACGCGGCCTTTCCCTTGGGCATGGCGGCGGGCGCGCGCTACACGGACGAAGGCATGAAGGGCGTGGATGCCTGAAAAAAGACGCGCGAGCGTACGCCAGCGTACCTAACTGATGTTTTCCCTGCGGGATAATCGCCGGCGATCTGCTAGCATTCGGCAGGTTGCACGGTATTCAACGGTCAGGTATCCGATGAGGTGGATGTTGTTAGATGACGATATTTTCGATATAGAACTGAAATTGTTGCTTGAGGGAATATTGCTGCGCTATCAGCACGATTTCCGCGATTATTCGGTGGCGTCCCTGCGCCGGCGCATGCGCCAGGCCATGGAGCGCTTCGGCTGCGCCAGCCTGTCGCAATTGCAGGACCGCATCTTGCACGAGCCGGCCATGTTCGCGCAGATGCTGCAATTCTTTACGGTGCAAGTGAGCGAGATGTTCCGCGATCCCGCGTATTTCCGTGCCTTGCGCGAAAAAGTCGTGCCCATCCTGCACACCTATCCCTCGATCAAGATCTGGGTGGCCGGCTGCAGCAGCGGCGAAGAAGTCTGGTCGCTGGCCATCTTGCTGGACGAGGAAGGCTTGCTCGAACGCAGCATGATTTATGCGACCGATATCAACGTGGAAGCGCTGGCCGCCGCCGAAGCGGGCATCTATCCCGTCGAGCGCATCGCCCAGTTCAGCGAGAATTACCAGCTGGCGGGCGGCAAGCGCTCGCTGTCCGACTATTACACGGCCGCCTACAAGGGCGCCATCTTTGACCGGCGCTTGCGGCGCCAGTTCGTCTTCGCCGACCACAGCCTGGCGACGGACAGCGTGTTTTCGGAGGTGCACATGGTTTCCTGCCGTAACGTGATGATTTACTTCAATAAAGACTTGCAGGACCGCAGCCTGGGCCTGTTCCACGAAGCGCTGGTAAACCGGGGCTTCCTGGGCCTGGGCATGAAGGAAAGCCTGCATTTCAGCCGCCACGCTGCCGCCTTCAACGAGCTGAGCCCGGCTGAGCGCATCTTCCAGCGTGCCTGACATGCTGCCGACCTGCGATGTGGCGCCGCCGCCACCTGGCCTGCGCCTGATCGCCATCGGCGCTTCGGCCGGCGGCGTGGAAGCGCTGGGCATCGTGCTGCGCGCCTTGCCCGCCACCTGCCGCGCGGCCGTGGTGGTGGTGCTGCACCTGGCGCCGGGCCGCTCGAGCCAGTTGCCGCACCTGTATGCGGAACGTTGCCAGCTGCCTTTGCGCGAAGCGCAGGACAAGGAACCGCTGCAAGCGGGCACCGTGTATTTCGCGCCGCCCGATTACCACCTGCAAGTCGAGCCCGATGGCTGTTTTTCCTTGTCGCAGGAAGAGCCCGTGTATTTTTCGCGTCCATCCATCGATGTCCTGCTGGAAACGGCAGCGTACGCCTACCGGCGCGCCATGCTGGCCATCATCCTGACGGGAGCCTCGGCCGACGGCGCGGCGGGCCTGGCGCGCGTGCGGCAGCTGGGCGGCTGTGCCTGGGTGCAAGACCCGCAGCGGGCCAGTTGCGGCATCATGCCGGCCGCCGCGCTCAAGCGGGCCGGCGCCGACCGCGTGCTCGATTTGCCGCAAATGGCAGCCAGCCTGGCCTTGCTGGACAACGCGGGGGACAAGTGAATGGGAGTGGAGCAGTGCGTGTAATATATGCAAAAACTGAAGCAATATTTATATCCATATCGAAATATTATGGCATCTTGCCGTGACGATGCCTGAAGACTACTCCGTGACCGCACCTATCCATATCCTCGTCGTTGACGACATCGCGCAAAACCTGGTCGCCGCCGAAGCCGTGCTGGCGCGGCCCGGCATTGTCATCCTGAAAGCCAGCTCGGGCGCGCAAGCGCTGGAATTGCTGTTGACGCATGAAGTGGCACTGGCCCTGATCGACGTGCAAATGCCGCAGATGGATGGTTTTGAATTGGCCGAACTGATACGCGGCAGCGAGCGCACGCGCAGCATTCCCTTGATTTTTCTCACGGCCGCGTCGCGCGAACCGAGCTACAGTTTCCGTGGCTACGAGGCGGGCGCCGTCGATTTCCTGTACAAGCCCATCGACGTAAAAGCCTTGCAAAGCAAGGTGGCGGTGCTGGTGCAGCTATACCAGCAAAAGCGTGAATTGTCGGCCCAGCTCGACGAGCTCAAGCATGCGCTGCACCTGAATGAACTGTTCACGGCCGTGCTGGGCCACGACTTGCGCACGCCCCTGTCGGTGGTCATGAACGGCGCCATGCTGTTGCCGATGATGAGCGACCACCCGAAGGTGATCGTCACGGCGCAGCGCATCGAAAGCAGCGCCAAGCGCATGGCGCGCATGGTCGACCAGTTGCTGGACCTGGCGCGCATCCGTTCCGGCACGATGGAGTTGCGCAGCAGTACGCACGACTATCTGGCGCTGGCGCGCGCCATCGTCGAGGAATTCGAGACGGCCGGCCAGGCCCCGCTTATCGAGCTCAGCAGCGTGGGCGAGCTGCACGGGCAATGCGATGCGGGCTTGCTGTCGCAAGTCATCTCTAACCTCCTCAGCAATGCCCTCACGCATGGCGAGCCGGGCACGCCCGTGCAACTGGCCCTCGACGGACGGGACGCCTGCAGTATTGAATTGCGCATCGCCAATCGTGGCGTGATTCCCGCCGCCTTGCTGCCGACCCTGTTCGAGCCGTTCCAGCAGGCGGGTGAAAAGCGCCGGACGGGGCAGGGCCTGGGACTGGGCCTGTACACGGTGAACATGTTCGTCCAGGCCCACGGCGGCACGGTCGAGCTCAGTTCGACGGCCGCGCAGGGCACGCTGGCGACGGTGCGCATTCCGCGCCAGTGCCAGGTGCGCGTGCAAGCGGAACTGCCCACATGAGCGCGCCAACCTGGCCGCGCGGCGGCGGCAGCATGGGCGAACTGGTGCGCCAGCGCGACTGGTCCGCCACCAGCCTGGGCGCCGTCGATGGCTGGCCCGCCCATTTGCGCGCCAGCGTCGACATCGTGCTCAATTCGCCCATGGCGATGGTGCTGATGTGGGGGCCGCAGCACGTCATGATTTACAACGACGACTACATCCAGATCGCAGGCGAGCGCCATCCGGCGGCGCTGGGCGGCACGGTGCCGGCCGTCTGGCCGGAAATCTGGGACTGGAACGCGCGCATCCTCGAAGCGGGATTGCGCGGCGAGACGCAGGTGCACCGCGAATGCTGTTTGCCGCTGTTGCGCGGCGGACAGCGCACGGACGTCTGTTTCGACCTGTTTTACGCGCCCGTGCATGGCGCCGACGGCCAGGTGGACGGCGTGCTGTGCACGGCGCTGGAATTGACGGCGCGCATGGAAGAAGGGCGCCAGCTGAAGCTGGCCACGGCCGAACTGGGCCAACTCAACGCCAACTTGCAGATGGAGAGCGAGGCCGTGCGCGCGGCCAACCGCCGCCTGGGCGAGGAGCGGGCGCTGCTGCGCGCCCTGTTCCAGCAGGCACCGAGCTTCATGGCCCTGCTGCGCGGGCCGCGGCACGTGTTTGAATTGGCGAATGAACATTATCTGCGCCTGGTGGGCCACCGCGATCTGCTGGGCAGGTCCGTCGAAGAGGCCTTGCCCGAAGTCAAGGCACAGGGCTTCATCGAACTGCTCGACCAGGTCTACCGCACGGGCGTGCCCTTCGAAGGACGCCAGGTCAAAGTGGATTTGCAGACGGCGGATGGGCAAACGGGACAGCGCCAGATCGATTTCGTGTACCAGCCCATCAAGGATGACGAGGGCACGGTGACGGGCATCCTCGTCGAAGGCATCGACGTCACCGAACGCATGGAAAGCGAGGAGCGCTTGCGCCTGGCCCAGCAGGCGGGCGGCATCGGCACCTTCGAATGGTTCCCCGGGACGGGCGCGATGGTGGTGTCGCCCACCTTCCGCCGCCTGTGGGGCATTGCCGACGAGGTGGAAGTCACGGAGCGCCTGCTGGTGAGCCTGGTTGACGAACGGGACTTGACGAAGGTTGGCCCCAGCAAGCTTGATCTGGCGCCCAATCCGCTGGAATACGTGGAGTACCGCATCCGCCGTCCCGCCGATGGCGCGCTGCGCTGGATCGCGCGCCAGGGCGAGGTGTTCGCCGGACGCGTGCCGGGACAGCGCCGCTATGTGGGCGTGTCGTTCGACGTGACGGAACGGCGCCAGATCGAGGATGAACTCAACGCCAGCCAGGAGCGCATGGCGGCCATTTTCGGCCAGGCTTCGGTGGGCTTGTCGGAGCTGGGCCTCGATGGCCGTTTCCAGCGGGTCAACGGGGCCCTGTGCTGCATGCTGGGCCGTTCCGCCGAAGAGTTGCTGAGCCTGAACATGAACGACATCATGCATCCGGCGGACGTGCCCGGCAACGGCGTGCTGTTCCGGCGCCTGGTGGAAACGGGCGAGTCGTTCTCGCTGGAAAAGCGCTACCTGAAGCCCGACGGCTCGCAAGTGTGGGTGTCGAGCAATGTCAGTCGCCTCGTCGATGAGCAGGGTCATACGCGTTCCTTGATCGCCGTCAAGACGGATATCACGGAGCGGCGCCGCGTGGAAAAGGCGCTGCATGAATTGAACGAAACGCTCGAGCACCGGGTCGAACAGGAAGTGAGCGAGCGCACCAAGGCCGAAGACGCCTTGCGCCAGGCGCAAAAAATGGAAGCCGTGGGCCAGCTGACGGGCGGCATCGCGCACGATTTTAATAATGTGCTGCAAATCATTTCCGGCAATTTGCATTTGCTGCAGCACTTGGCGGGCACGGATGGCCTCATGCGCCAGCGCCTGGACACGGCGATTGCCGCCGTCGAGCGGGGCGCCAAGCTGTCGTCGCACCTGCTGGCGTTTGCGCGGCGTCAACCGCTCAAACCCGTGGTGGCCGACCTGGCGCGCGTGGTGCGCAACATGGATGCGCTGCTGCGGCGCGCCCTGGGCGAAGCGATCGACATCGTGCTGGTGGGCGGCGGCGGGCTGTGGAATACCCTGGTCGACCGCAGCCAGATCGAGAACGTCATCCTGAACCTGGCCATCAATGCGCGCGACGCCATGGATGGCGTGGGCAAGCTGACCATCGAGCTGGGCAACGTCGTGCTCGACGAACAGTATGTGCACAATCTGGTCGACGTGCCGGCGGGCCAGTACGTGATGCTGTCGGTGACGGACACGGGCCGCGGCATGAGCGGCCCCGTGCTGCAGCGCGCGTTCGAGCCTTTCTTTACCACCAAGCCGGAAGGCGCGGGCACGGGCCTGGGCTTGTCGATGGCGTATGGCTTTGTCACGCAAAGCCGCGGCCATATCCGCATTTACAGTGAACCTGGCGTGGGCACGGGAGTCAAAATCTATCTGCCCCGTTCCCTGATGGCCGAAGCGGACGAGGAACTGGAATTGAGCGGCGTCGTCACGGGCGGCACGGAAACCGTGCTGGTGGTGGAAGACGATGTGGGCGTGCGCACCACCGTGGTCGACATGCTGGGGGCGCTCGGCTATACGGTGCTCAAGGCCGAGGATGGCGAAAGCGCGCTGGCCGTGCTGCACAGCGGCGCGCAGATCGACTTGCTGTTTACGGACGTGATCATGCCCGGCCCCGTCAGCAGCACGGAGATGGCGCGCCAGGCGCGCGAGTTGCAGCCCGATATCGCCGTGCTGTTTACGTCCGGCTATGCGCAGGATGTCATCGTGCACGAAGGACGGCTGGACGCGGGCGTGGAATTGCTCAGCAAGCCATACCGGCGCGAAGAGCTGGCGCGCAAGCTGCGCCATGTGCTGGCCAACCGCCAGCAGCAAATGCGTGCGCGCCAGTTTGAACGGTCCGGTGCGCCCGTGGCTGGCACGCTGGCGACCGGCAGCGCGGCGGCCAGCGTGCGGGGAAGCGGCACGCCGGGACTGGACTTGACGGGCCATGCGCCGGAACCGCAGGGGGACATGCCGACATCGATGAAGATACTCGTGGTGGAAGACAATCTCGATTCCCAGCTGATGGTGTGCGAACTGGTGGGCATGCTGGGCCACACGGTCAGCGGCGTGTCCGATGGCGAGGCGGCGTGGGAATTGCTTAATGAGCAAGACTTCGATATCCTGTTTACCGATGTCAGCCTGCCCGGCATGTCCGGCATCGCGCTGGCACGCATGGTGCTGCGCGAAAAACCGGACATGCGCATCATCTTTTCCACCGGCTATGGCAAGGAATCGATGGACGAGCTGGGCTTTTCCGCCAGTGTCTTGCGCAAGCCCTATGACTTGACGGAGTTGCAAGCGGCACTCGACCAACCCTGACGGGCACGCGCCGCCTCGGCGGCCTGCCCGTCCCACCCACCACCCGCAGAGGTAAAGATGACTCCTGAACTGACCATGCTCGCCTGCAGCCTCGTGCTGGCGCTGGTGCAAATCCTGCTGCCCGCGCTGTTCCGCACGCGCGAAACGGGCACGGCGTATAACGTGAGCGCGCGCGACGGCGAAGGCCCGCCCGTGGGCAAGATCACGGGCCGTTTGCAGCGGGCCCAGGCGAACCTGTTCGAAACCCTGCCCCTGTTCGCCGCCGCCGTGCTGATCGCCCACGTGACGGCGCAGGAAAGCGCGCTCACGCTCTATGGCGCGGCCCTGTACCTGGCCGCGCGCGTGCTGTATCTGCCCCTGTACGCGTTCGGCGTGCCCGTCGTGCGCACGCTCGTCTGGTGCGTGTCGATCGCCGGTCTGCTGATGCTGTTCTGGGCCATCCTGTTCGCTTCTTGAATTCCTACGCCAGCTGTGGCGCCCGTCCTATGGCGGTGCGCCAGGCCCGGCCGTAAAGTGGCGGCAAGCTGGCAACTGGCGCCGGCATGTCAGGGACCGGACCACGATGGCGACTACTATTTCTGCAGTGCAAGCTCCGGGCCGCGCCCGCCAGCGCAAGATCCAGCGCCTGCTGCGCTCGGTATTCGGCATCGCGCGCCTGCGCGCGGGCCAGCAGGACGTCATCGACAGCGTGCTGGCCGGGCGCGACACCCTGGCCATCATGCCCACCGGCAGCGGCAAGTCGCTGTGCTACCAACTGCCCGCCGCCCTGTTGCCCTGTGCGACTTTGGTCGTATCGCCGCTCATTTCGCTGATGAAAGACCAGCTGGAAAAGCTGCACGCACTGGGCATCACGGCCGTGCAGCTCAACAGCAGCCTGTCGCGCGCCGAGGAAGACGACGCCATCGCCCGCATCGCCCAGGGCGGCCGGCTCATCATCTTTTGCACGCCGGAACGCCTCACCAATGCCGCCTTCCTGTCCCTGCTGGCCGGCGCGCCGCCCAGCCTGGCCGTCATCGATGAAGCCCATTGCATTTCCCAGTGGGGCCACGACTTCCGTCCTGCCTACCTGGACATCGCGGCCGCCCTGCGCGCGCTGGGCCGCCCGCCCGTGCTGGCGCTGACGGCCACGGCCACCGGGGAAGTGGTGGCCGATATCGATGCGCAGCTGGAAGCGCGCAAGCTGAACGTCATCAATACAGGCATCTACCGCGCCAATTTGCGCTACCGCGTGATCCAGGTCACGAATGCCGCAGAAAAACAGGATGCAGTCCTGCGCCTGCTGCGCGAGACGCCAGGCACGGGCATCGTGTATGCGGCCACGGTAAAAGCCGTCGAGGAGCTGGCGGCGCGGCTGGAGGAACTGGGCGAGAGCGTCACCCGCTACCACGGCCAGCTGGCGGCACGCGAGCGCAAGCACAACCAGGACTTGTTCATGGGCGGCGAGCGCCGCATCATGGTGGCCACCAACGCCTTTGGCATGGGCATCGACAAATCCGACACGCGTTTCGTCATCCATTTGCAGGTGCCGGCCAACCTGGAAGCGTACTACCAGGAATCGGGCCGGGCGGGGCGCGACGGCTTGCCCGCCGACTGCACCTTGCTGTACTTCCAGGAAGACAAGCGGGTCCAGCAATTCTTTCTGGCCAAGCATTACCCGACGGCGGAAGAACTGGCCGCCATCATTGCGGCAGCGCAAGACTTGCCGGCCACGTTTGCTTTCGCTGCGCTGGCGTCCAGCCTGCCCGAGTTTTCCGACGGCCATTTGAAGGTATGCCTGAAACTGTTGAAAGACGGCAAGCTGCTGCGCCAGGACCGCAAGCTGGGCTACAGCCTGAGAACGCCCTCGGCCAGCTCGCCCGCGTATGCGCAGCTGGCGCAGATCTACGTCGACAAGCAGGAGCGCGACAAGCAGGCGCTCGAACAGATGGTGGCGTATGCGCAAAGCGGTCTGTGCCGCTGGAAGCTGCTGCTCGATTACTTTGGCGATGCCGGCGCTTTCGAGCGCTGCTGCACCTGCGACAATTGCCAGTCGCCGCCCGCGCTGGCCATGCCCATCACCCTGGACGAGCTGCCGCCATCACCCGCCGAGCCGCCGGCGCCGCAGATCGCCGTCGGCAGCCGCGTGCGCGTGCCACGCTACCAGATCGGCACCGTGCTGTCGGTGGCGGGCGACCAGGTCACGATTGCCTTTCCGGAAAACACCACGCGCACCTTCATGGCCGAGTTTGTCGCACCGGCGTGAATCCAGTGTGCGCTGTCTGACAGATGATCTGGCGCAAGAGCGCTAGAATCAGCCCATTCCAAGGCGGTTTTTTCGTAGGGAGCTGGGCATGGCGGACATGGTGGTGGTGCGCAAGGAGGGCTTGTACTGTGTGCCGGGTCAGTTCTACATCGACCCGTGGCGCCCCGTCGAGCGCGCCATCATCACGCATGCGCACGCCGACCATGCGCGGGTCGGGCACCGGCATTACCTGTGCGCCGCGCCCGGCGAGCAAGTGCTGCGCGCGCGCCTGGGCGCCGTGTCCATCCAGGGCCTCGCGTATGGCGACACCATCGAACACCACGGCGTGCAAGTGTCGCTGCATCCGGCCGGCCACGTGCTCGGTTCGGCCCAGGTGCGCATGGCGCACGGCGGGCAAGTATGGGTGGCGTCCGGCGACTACAAGCTGCAGCCCGACCCCACCTGCGCGCCATTCGACCCCGTGCGCTGCGATACCTTCATCACGGAATCGACCTTCGGCTTGCCCATCTACCGCTGGCAGGCGCCGCAGGAAATATACGACGACATCAACCAGTGGTGGCGCGGCAATGCGGCCGAGGGGCGCACCAGCGTGCTGTTCTGCTATGCCTTCGGCAAGGCGCAACGCATCCTGGCGGGCCTGGACGCCAGCATCGGTTCCATTATCTGCCATGGCGCGGCGCAGGCATTGACGCAGGTCTACCGCGAGTCGGGCGTGGCCTTGCCCGCCACCGTTATGGTGGACCAGGTGACGGACAAGGCCGCCCTGAGGACGGCACTGGTGATCGCGCCCCCGTCGGCTGCCGGCTCGCCGTGGATGAAGCGTTTCGGCGACTACAGCGATGCGTTCGCCAGCGGCTGGATGCTGCTGCGCGGCGCGCGACGTCGGCGCGGCGTGGACCGGGGTTTTGTCCTGTCCGACCACGCCGACTGGCCCGGCCTGATGCAGGCGATCAAGGCCACGCAGGCCGGACGCATCATCGTCACCCACGGTTCGATCCCCGTGATGGTGCGCTGGCTGCGGCAGAACGGCTGGCAGGCGGGCGGTTTCGAGACGGAATATGGCGACGACGAGGCCGATGACGGTGCGCCCGGTGCATCCGCGGCGGCGGAGGACGTCAGCCATGCGTGAATTTGCCCGGCTGTACGGGGAGCTCGACGAGACGACCTCCACCAGCCGCAAGCTGGCGGCGCTGCAAGCCTATTTTCGCGGCGCTTCGCCCGAGAATGCGGCCTGGGCCGTGTATTTCCTGGCCGGCGGCAAGCCGCGCCAGGCCGTGCCCACCAGATTGCTGCGCGAATATGCGACGGAACGGGCGGGCCTCGACGCCTGGCTGTTCGACGAGGCTTATCACGCCGTGGGCGACCTGGCGGAAACCATCGCCCTGATCCTGCCCGCGCCGGGCAAGCGCAGCGACATCGGCCTGGCCGAATGGGTCGAGCAGCGCATCGCACCGTTGCGCGGCGCGGCGCCGGACGCCATCCGCACGGCCTTGCTGGCGTACTGGGACGAATTGGAAACGCGCGAACGGTTTCTGTTGATCAAGCTGATCGGCGGCGGCTTTCGCGTGGGCGTCTCAAAACTGCTGGTGACGCGGGCGCTGGCATCCATCGCCGCCGTCGACAGCAAGCTGATCGCCCAGCGCCTGATGGGCTGGACCGATGGCAAGGTCAGCCCCACGGGCGCGGGATTTTTGAAACTGATCGCCGCGCAGTCGGAGGGCGAACATGCGCTGCGCGGCGGCCAGCCGTATCCCTTCTTCCTCGCGCATCCCCTGCAGGCGGCGCCGGAAACCCTGGGCGAGCTCGCCGGCTGGCTGGTCGAATGGAAATACGACGGCATGCGCGCCCAGCTGCTGCGCCGCGACGGCGTGAACTGGCTGTGGTCGCGGGGCGAGGAATTGATCACAGAGCGCTTTCCCGAACTGGCGCAGCTGGCCTTGCCCGAGGGCACCGTGCTCGATGGCGAAATCCTCGTCTGGCATCCGGGTGGCGTGCCGGCGCCATTTGCCGATTTGCAACAACGGATGGGCCGCAAAACGGTCTCGTCCAAACTGCTGGCCGAGCTGCCCGCCGTGCTGGTGGCTTACGACGTGCTGGAACTCGATGGCGTGGACGTGCGCCAGTTGCCCCAGCTGGAGCGCCGCGCGCTGCTCGAAAGCGTGGTGGCGCAGGTGGATGCGCCCGCGCTGCGGCTGTCGCCGTCCATCGCCGCCGATAGCTGGGACGCCCTGGCCGCCATCCGCGACGAATCGCGGGCGCGCGGCGTGGAAGGCTTGATGCTGAAAGCCGTGTCGGCCGCATATGGCGTGGGCCGCACGAAAGACATGGGCACCTGGTGGAAATGGAAGATCGCCCCGTATGCCGTCGACGCCGTGCTGATCTACGCCCAGACGGGCCATGGCCGGCGCGCCTCGCTGTACACGGATTACACGTTCGCCGTGTGGGATGAGGAAGGTGGCGAGGAGCGCAAGCTGGTGCCGTTCGCCAAGGCGTATTCGGGCTTGACGGATGCGGAGATCGCGCAAGTCGACGCGGCCATCCGCAAGACGACGATAGAAAAATTCGGCCCCGTGCGCAGCGTCAAGCCCACGATGGTGTTCGAGATCGGTTTCGAAGGCATCGCCGCTTCCAGCCGCCACAAGGCGGGCATCGCCGTGCGCTTTCCCCGCATCCTGCGCCGGCGTGCAGACAAGACAGTCGCCGACGCGGATACGCTGGCCACCCTGAAGGCCATGCTGGCCCAGACTACATGAGCAAGCGATGAGCAAGAGCGCGCTGGCGCAGCGCATCGGCGCCTGGTTCACGGAACGCGGCTGGACGGTGTTTCCCTTCCAGCGCGCCGTCTGGCGCAGCGCCGCACAGGGACAATCGGGCCTGCTGCATGCGAGTACGGGTTCCGGCAAGACGTATGCCGTCTGGTTCGGCGCCTTGCTGCGCGCCGAGCGCCTGGCGCGCAAGAGCCGCAAGCAGGGCTTGCGCGTGCTGTGGATCACGCCCATGCGGGCGCTGGCGGCCGACACCGTGCGCGCGCTGCAGGCGTCCGGCGAAACGCTGGCGCCCGGCTGGCGCATCGAGGCGCGCACGGGAGACACCAGCGCCGCCCAGCGGGCGCGGCAGGCGAAG
Organism: Janthinobacterium sp. GW460-12-1-14-LB5; assembly: GCF_059423585.1. Taxonomy (NCBI): domain Bacteria; kingdom Pseudomonadati; phylum Pseudomonadota; class Betaproteobacteria; order Burkholderiales; family Oxalobacteraceae; genus Janthinobacterium; species Janthinobacterium sp. GW460-12-1-14-LB5. The sequence goes on from NZ_JBWKYD010000014.1 coordinate 71,566, forward strand.
TCCTGGCCCGAGGTGCTCGTCACGACGCCGGAAAGCCTGTCCCTGATGCTGAGCCAGGCGGATGCGCAGGAACGCTTCGCTCTGCTGGAAACGGTGATCGTCGACGAGTGGCACGAATTGATGGGCAGCAAGCGCGGCGTGCAGGTGCAGCTGGCGCTGGCCCGTTTGCGCCGCTGGCAGGAAAACCTGATGACGTGGGGCCTGTCGGCCACCCTGGGCAATCTGCGGCAGGCGCAGGATGTCTTGCTGGGAGAACCAAACGATGGCGTGCTGGTGGAAGGTAAAGTCAGGAAGCGCATCCTCGTCGACAGTTTGATCCCCGTCAACCCCACGCGCTTTCCCTGGGGCGGGCATTTGGGCATCCAGATGCTGCAAGCGCTGATCGCCGAAATCGAAGGCAGCGCCACCACCCTGGTGTTTACGAATACGCGGTCGCAGGCCGAGCTGTGGTATCAGCACTTGCTCGATGCGCGGCCCGACTGGGCCGGCCTGATCGCCCTGCACCACGGTTCGCTGGACCGTGAAGTGCGCGAGTGGGTCGAGCAGCACCTGAAGACGGGCGAACTGAAAGCCGTCGTGTGCACGTCCAGCCTGGACCTGGGCGTCGATTTCCTGCCCGTCGAACGGGTGCTGCAGGTGGGCAGCGCGAAAGGCATCGCGCGTCTGGTGCAGCGGGCCGGGCGCAGCGGCCACGCGCCGGGGCGCATTTCGCGCGTCACCCTGGTGCCCACCAACAGCCTGGAATTGCTGGAAGCGGCCGCCGCCCGCGCCGCCCTGGCGCAGGGCCATCTGGAAGCACGCCCCGTGCCGGACAAGCCGCTCGACGTGCTGGTGCAGCACCTGGTGACGATCGCCCTGGGCGGCGGCTTCGAGTCGCCCGCGCTGTACCAGGAGGTGCGCGCGGCCTGGTCGTATCGCCAGCTGACGCCGGACGAGTGGCAATGGGCGCTCGATTTCGTCGCGCGCGGCGGGCAAAGCCTCACGGTGTACCCGGAATACCGCAGAGTGCTGCCCGACGATGCCGGCATCTACCGCGTGCCGGACGTGGCGCTGGCGCGGCGCCACCGCATGAGCATCGGCACCATCGTCTCGGAAGCGGCGATCCAGGTCAAGTTCCTCGGCGGGGGACGCATCGGCAGCATCGAGGAATCGTTTATCGCGCGCCTGAAGCAGGGCGATCATTTTCTGTTTGGCGGGCGCATCCTGGAATTCGTGCGCGTGCACGAGATGACGGCCTATGTGCGGCGCGCCACGGGCAGCCGCGGCGCCGTGCCGCGCTGGCAGGGCGGCAAGATGCCGCTGTCGTCGGAACTGGCGCACGCCGTGCTGGACCAGCTGCAGCTGGCGCAGGAGGGGAAAGCCAGCGGGCCGGAAATGCGTGCGCTGGCGCCGCTGCTGGCCATCCAGCAGGCATGGTCCAGCCTGCCCACGCGCACCGGCTTGCTGGTGGAAACCTTGTCCAGCCGCGAAGGCCGGCACCTGTTCGTGTATCCATTCGCGGGCCGCTCCGTGCATCTGGGCCTGGCGTCCCTGCTGGCCTACCGCATCGCCCGCGTGCAGCCGGCCACCTTGTCGATTGCCGTCAACGACTACGGCTTTGAATTGCTGGGCGCGGACGATATCGCGTTTGCGCCGCTGTTCGGCGCTGCGACGGGCGCGGGGGTGGCCCTGTTCGGCACGGACAATTTGCTGGAAGACGTGCTGGCCAGCCTGAACGCGACGGAACTGTCGCAGCGGCGCTTCCGCGAAATCGCCCGCATCGCGGGCCTCGTCTTCCAGGGCTATCCGGGCCAGCCGAAAAGCGCGCGCCAGCTGCAGGCGTCGTCTTCGCTGTTTTTCGAGGTGTTCCGCAAGCACGATGCGGCCAATTTGCTGCTCACGCAGGCGCAGCGCGAAGTGCTGGAGCAGGAACTGGAACTGACCCGGCTGCGCGCCACTTTGCGCGAGTTGCATGAACGCAATATTTCCCTGCAGCCGTTGGAGCGCGCCTCGCCGTTTGCCTTCGGCCTGATGGTCGAGCGCTTCCGCGAACAGCTGACGACGGAAAAGCTGTCGGACCGGGTGGCGCGGCTGGTCAGCGCGCTGGAAAAGGCGGCCGCATGAACGGCCCGCAGCAAGCGCACTGCGTGGTGGAGCTGGCCGGCGAAAGCGTCTGGCTGCTGGCGCACAAGGCCGTCTACTGGCAGGCGCGCAGGATGCTGATCATTGCCGACATCCATTTCGGCAAGGCGGCCGCGTTTCGCGCGCTGGGCGTGCCCGTGCCGCGCGGCACCACCACGCAAAACCTGCTGGCGCTCGATGCCTTGCTGGCCAGCTACGTTTGCGAGGAAATCGTCTTCCTCGGCGACTTTCTGCACGCGCGCGCCGCCCATGCGGCCGCCACCGTGGCGGCCATGCAGGCCTGGCGCGCGCGCCATCCCGACGTGCGCCTGACGGTGGTGCGCGGCAACCACGACGCGCATGCGGGCGATCCGGCCGCCGCGCTGGGCATCCGCATGGTCGATGAACCGCACAGCGTGGGCAAGCTGTCATTCTGCCATCACCCGGACACCGTGGCGCCCGGCTATGTGCTGGCCGGCCACGTGCATCCCGTGTTTCACTTGCGCGCAGAGCGGGGCGGCCTGCGCCTGCCGTGTTTCCTGCTGGGCCGCGAGCGTGCCATTTTGCCATCGTTTGGCACCTTTACGGGCGGCCATGCGGTGCGGCCAAGCGCCGGCGAGCGCGTCTACGTGACGGCCGACGCGGCGATTTTCCCGCTGCCCGCTAACTGCTGAGTGTCTGGTACTTTTGGTGGAAAACTGAAAGTAACTGCGCCACCACGGGCGGGACTCATCCTACATGCGCTCTTGCCATCCTCCTATTTCTAGCGCCCCATGCGCGCACTAAGATGACGGTTCCCTTGCCATGCGAGGGGGAAGAATTGCATGGTTTGCACTGTTTTCTGATTCCATCGATCAAGGAGATCATCATGGCCACATCGAGCGACAATAAACAGCAAGGTAGTCAAGGTAGTCAAGGTAGTAAAACCAGTAGCAGCAGTGGCGGCAGCGGCGGCAGCAAGCAAAGCGATACCAGCAAACGGGGCTTCGCTTCCATGGACCCGGCCCAGCAGCGCGAAATCGCCAGCGAAGGGGGGCGCGCCGCGCATGAAAAAGGCACGGCCCATGAATTTACGTCGGAAGAGGCACGCCGTGCGGGCAGCCAAAGCCACAAGAACGATGCCAACCGGCAAAGCGCCGCCAGCTCCAGCGGCTCGCGCGACAATGCCAGCGTGAACCAGGAAGGCAACCGCGACAGTGGTAACAAGCAAAGCGGCGGTGCAGGTTCAGGGTCAGGCTCGGGCTCGGGCTCGTCCGGCTCGCGCAACAAGTAAGCGCCAGCAAGGCCGGTCTGGCCGGCGGGAATCCCCGTATTTCCGCCGGCCAGTTGCCGCGCTTGTCGGCGGCAAAATTTTGATGCATTGCAGCAGCCATGGACTATGATGAAATAGCTGCGCTGGCAATGATCTCGCAGTCAATTCGCATCGATGATCAGGGAGAACATGATGGGCAATTCGAATACGCCGCAACCGGGCAATCGCCAGGGCGGCACGCCGTCCACGGCGGGCAACAAGCAAAGCACGGCCGACTCGGCCGAAAACTTCGTGCTGGTCGATAGCGAGCAAGGCCTCGATATCGGCGACGATCTGTTCTCCATCGGCGAAGTGCGGCGCGCCGACCGCTTGCCCCATCACCAGTCCGCTTCCACCGGGCAAAGCCGGCAGAGCGCCGACGATGCCCCCGACACGACGGGCAGTACGGGCGTCTGAGTTTTTATTCTTGATTATCTGATAATCCCCGCAGGGTCAGCCGCCAGACGTGTTCGCGCACGTCGGCGGCTTGTTGGCGCGTCTACCTGGCTCGGCCTTGCTACAGGTCAATGCGGCCGTGTTCGCCCAGGTCTTTCGGCGGCTCTCCCGTGATGGCGGCCTTGGCCATCTCATAGAATTGCATCATCTTGCTGGCGCTGCTATCCCAGTATTCTGCCGACTGGATCGTCACCTTGATCAGCGACAGCTTCGGATCGTCGAGCCCGCCCGGGAACCAGGCTTTTACCAGCGGATTCCACAATTCCTCCGCCTTGGCACGGTCCTTCAGCAGCTGCGCGTGGCCGCAGACGGACACGTACAGGCTGTCGCCCGTGTCGACGAAGCTGACGTTGACTTGCGGATTGTTCGGCAAGTCGCGCGTATAGGCTGCCTCGTCCGAGACAAAGAACCAGATGTGCCCGTCGCTGTCGACCTGCTGCTGCGTCAACGGCCGGCTGGTGAGGGTGCGCATGTCGTCGCTGGTGGTCAGCATGCCGAATTTGACGTCCTTGATCCTGGCCGCGATGCTGGCCAGCTGTTCGCTGGAATACGCTTGCATGGGTGCTCCCTTGTTGGTTGTCCTGAACAACAGCATAGGCGGATGCTGCATGCGGCTCTGTACGGCAGCTTACGTAGCAGCGGTGCTTTGTTTCAAAGCTGTTACAAAACGCTGGCCCGGCGGCGTGCCCCATGTATTGACTTAATAAATGATAATCATTATCATTTGTTTGAAAATATCGGCATGCACTTTGATTGAAGGATGGGAATGAAGCACACTGACTTGTCGCGCCACCTGGCCCGCTCCTTGCCGGGAGCCCTCGATGGGTAATGCGGGCGCCGCCGACAAGGCCAGGAACAACGCCAGCCGCGCCGTCTGGTTGAAGAACTTGCATCAATGGCATTGGATCAGTTCGGCGCTTTGCCTGCTGGGCATGTTTCTGTTCGCCATTACCGGCATCACCCTGAACCACGCTGGCCAGATCGAAGCCAAGCCGTCGGTCACGCGCCAGCAGGCGACCTTGCCGGCCCCGTTGGTCACGCAACTGGCCGCGTATGCCGCGCAGCACGATGGCGCCAACGCGCCCATGCCGGCCGCTGCCGAAACATGGTTGAAAAAGCAATGGTCGCTTAATGCGGGCGGCCGTCCTGCCGAATGGAGCGTCGACGAAGTCTACCTGCCGTTGCCCAGGGCGGGTGGCGACGCCTGGGTGCGCATCGGCCTGGAAGACGGGGCCGCCGAATACGAATTGACGGACAGGGGCTGGGTATCCTGGCTCAATGACGTCCACAAGGGCCGCAACACGGGCGTGGCCTGGAGCTGGTTCATCGACATCTTTGCCGGCGCCTGCATCGTGTTTTGCCTGACGGGACTATTGATTTTGAAGTTTCACGCGGCCAACCGGCCTTTTACCTGGCCGATGGTTGGCCTCGGTATCTTGATACCCTGCGCGATCGCCTTGCTGTTTATCCACTGATCGTTTTTATTTTTCCTTTTTACAGGCACACCATGAAATTACGCTACTCCCTGGCGCTTGGCCTTCCCCTGATCGGTACGTCGGCGATGGCGGCCGACCTGGCCCTCAAGATTGAAATCCCGCAACTGAACGTGGCGGAATACCATCGTCCTTACGTGGCGGCATGGCTGGAAACGGCCGATCAAAAGGTCGTCGGCAACCTGACGGTGCTGTATGACGTGAAAAAGAAGGACAAGGCGGGCGAGAAATGGCTGAAGGACATGCGCCAATGGTGGCGCAAGAGCGGCCGCGACCTGGCCATGCCCGTCGACGGCGTCAGCGGCGCCACGCGCGCCCCCGGCGAACATACCTTGACTTTCCCCGGTGCCAAGGCCTTGCTCGACAAGCTGCCGGCCGGCGAATACCAGGTGGTGGTGGAAGCGGCGCGCGAAGCGGGCGGACGCGAACTGGTGCGCGTGCCGTTCCAGTGGCCGCTGAAATCGGCCCAGTCCGTGCCGGCCAAGGGCAAGGAAGAACTCGGCAATGTCGTCGTCCAACTCAAACCTTAAGGCGCCTCTACCATGTTGAAGCAACTGAATAAACCGCTGATCGCCCTGGCCCTGGCCGGCCTGGCCATGAACGCCCACGCCCACCGCGGCTGGATGGTGCCGTCGAGCACGATGGTGGAAAGCAAGGACGCCTGGGTCACGGTGGACGCCGCCGTCTCCGACGGCCTGTTCGAGATCGACCACCAGCCGCTGCGCCTGGACGCATTGCAAGTTATCGGTCCCGATGGCGCGAAAGTGACGCCGGCGAACACGGTGACGGGCCGCTTGCGCAGCGTCTTCGATGTGAAGATGGAAAAACCGGGCACGTATAAGGCTGCCATCGTGTCGCAGAACGTCATGGCCAGCTACAAGCAAAATGGCGAGCAGAAGCGTTTCCGTGGTAACGAGGAAACTTTCAAGAAGGATATGCCGGCCGATGCGCAAGACGTGAAAATCACGCGCACGGCAAGCCGTCTGGAAACCTTCTTCAGCAATGGCGAAACCAGCACGGAAGTATTCAAGCCGACGGGCGTGGGCCTGGAATTCGTGCCGGTGACGCACCCGAACGACTTGCGCGCGGGCGAAAAAGCCACGTGGCGTTTCCTGGTCGATGGCAAGCCGGCAGCGAATCAGGCCTTCAGCCTGGTGCCAGGCGGCGTGCGCTACCGTGGCGTGCTCGGTGAAATCCGCCAGAGCACGGATGCCAAGGGCGAAATCACGTTCACCGTGCCGGCCGCCGGCATGTATTACCTGAGCAGCACCTGGCCTGCGGCAGCCCCTGCCGTGGCCGGCCAGCCGCCAGCCATGCCCGAGCGCCGCATGACCTACGCGGCCACCGTGGAAGTGCTGCCGCAGTAAGCGGCGGCATCGTCACGAGAGCGCCGATGCGCCGGGTCCTGCTGCCGCAGCATATTTCCGATCAGGTCGCGCCGCCCGGCGCCGCGATCCGGGACTTGCGCGGCTTGACCATGGGCACCAGCTGGTCGGTGCGCCTGGTTGAATCCGCCATGCCGGGACGCGCCGGCAGCGCCGACCTGCAGCAGGGCTTGCAGCAGCAGCTGGACCTTGTTGTAGCGCAAATGAGTCACTGGAGCGACGAGTCCGACCTGGGCCGCTTCAACCGTGCCGAGCCCGGCAGCTGGCACAGCCTGCCCGCCGCGTTTTGCGAAGTGCTGGGCTTTGCCATGCACGTCTCGCAGGCGTCGGGCGGCGCGTACGACCCGTGCGCGGGCGCCCTCGTCAACCTGTGGGGCTTCGGCCCCCGCCAGCGCTACGATGAACCGGGTTTCCTGCCGCCGACCAACGAAACGGTGGCCTTGCTGCTGGCGCAGCGCCAGCGGCGCCGCCTGGAGCTGGACTTGCCGGCCCGCCGCGTCCGCCAGCCGGGCGGCTTGCAGCTCGATCTGTCCGCCATCGCCAAGGGCTATGGCGTGGATCGCCTGGCCCGCTACCTGGACGGCCAGGGCATCCATCATTACCTGGTCGAAGTGGGCGGCGAGCTGCGCGGCGCCGGCAGCAAACCCGACGGCCAGCCGTGGTGGGTCATGCTGGAACAGGTCGATGGCGCCGCCGATCGTGCCGAGAATGCGCAGCATCCGGCGGAAATGCTGCTGGCGCTGCACGGCTTGTCCGTGGCGACGTCGGGCGATTACCGGCGTTTCTTTCAGGATGGCACGGCGCGTTTCTCGCATACCATCGATCCGCGCAGCGGCATGCCGATCGCCAATCAACTCGCTTCCGTCACCGTCGTGCACGAGCAATGCATGGCGGCCGACGCCTGGTCGACGGCCTTGACCGTGCTCGGTGTCGAGGCCGGCATGGCGCTCGCCGAAGAGCAGGGTCTGGCCGCGCGCTTCCTGCAACGCGACGGCGCTGGCTTTCACGAAACGCTGAGCAGCCACATGCTGGCCATGCTTGACGAATGAACGATTAATTCCATGATTTTTACGCACGATACGACACGGCTGGCCTTGCTGGCCGCCCTGTCCCTCAGTTATGCGGGCGTGTGCCTGGCGCCCTGGCTGCGCGCGCGCGCCAAACGTCGCGCGTCGGACGCCGCCAGGGCGGCGCTGGCGAACAGTCCCGCCTGGCTGGTGGCGTATGCGAGCCAGACGGGCAATGCGGAAGAGCTGGCCACGCAAACGGCGCAGAGCCTGCAACTGGCCGGCATCCCCGTGCGCCTGTGCGCGCTGGCCGAACTCACGGCCCTTGATCTGCAACAAGCGGAACGGGCCCTGTTTTTGGTCAGCACCTATGGCGAAGGCGACGCGCCCGACAATGCGGCCGCCTTCATGGGCCGCCTGATGACGGGCGAGCTGGCGCTGCCGCAATTGCACTATGCCGTGCTGGCCCTGGGCGACCGCAGCTATGGCCAGTTCTGCGGCTTCGGCCGCGCGCTCGACGCCTGGCTGGCGGCACAGGGCGCCTCGCGCCTGTTCGAGCGTATCGAAGTCGACCGCAGCGCCAGTGCGGCCATCGAGCAATGGTTTCAGCACCTGAGCCACCTGGCCGGCACCAGCGATGCGCCCGACTGGAGCGCGCCCGCCTTTGGCGACTGGAAATTGATGCAGCGGCGCTTGCTCAACCCGGGCAGCGCGGGCGGCGCCATCTATCACGTGGAACTGGCGCCCGTGGCGGGGGCTTTGCCGGACTGGCAGTCGGGCGACCTGGTGCAGGTGGCGGCGCCGCTTGACCCTGCGCAACCGCGCGAATACTCGATCGCCTCGGTCCCGCGCGATGGCGGCGTGCACTTGCTGGTGCGCCAGCATGCGCATCCCGATGGCAGCCTGGGCCTGGCCTCGGGCTGGCTGACGGCGCAGGCGGCTGTCGGCGACGTGGTGCAGCTGCGCTTGCGCCAGCACAAACGCTTTCGCCTGGAAGACAATGCCCAGCGGCCATTGATTTTGATCGGCAACGGCAGCGGCATCGCCGGCTTGCGCGGCCACCTGAAAAGCCGCGTGCTGGCAGGGCAGCGGCGCAACTGGCTGATCTTTGGCGAGCGCAATGCCGCCCACGACTTCCATTACCGCGAAGAAATTGAAGGCTGGCACGCCAGTGGCGACCTGCCGCGCCTGGACCTGGCGTTTTCGCGCGACCAGGCAGAGCGCACCTACGTGCAGGACCGCCTGCGCGGCAATGCCGATGAAGTCAAATTGTGGCTGGAGCAGGGCGCCGCCATCTACATCTGCGGCAGCCTGGCGGGCATGGCGGGCGGCGTCGACCAGGCGCTGCAGGAAATGCTGGGCCGGCCCGCGCTCGATGCGCTGGCGGCCGAAGGGCGCTACCGGCGCGATGTGTATTGACCGGCTGCACATAAAAAAAGGACTGGCCGGGCCAGTCCTTTTTTATTGGGCAAGCCCGCTTACGGCTCGATGGCGTCCAGCGCGGCCGGCTCCATTTCCCCGCTCACTTCCTGCAAGCCGCGCGCCAGGCTGGAGATGCTGGGGTTGTCGATGAAGACGCAGCGCTTGCCCGTGCGCTTGCAATAATCCTTCACGCGCCAGTAGGCGCTGTGGCTGATGCAGCCCGTCTGGCAAATCACCAGGTCGGCCGCCGCCAGGCTCGAATCGAGCAGGTTGGCATTGTCTTCCAGGCCGCCGTCGTGGTGGGCGAACTGCGCGCCCACGCGCTCGATCAGGGCGCGGTAGGTGGCGACATTGCCGCTGCGCCCGCCCACGCACAAGACGCTTTGATCGACGAGGCGGATCGGCATTTTCAGCTTGCCGCCCGTCGGCACTTCCAGCTTGGCAGCCGGTGGCGGCACGGCGGCGGCCTGGCGCGGCTGGGCTTGTTTCAAGTCCGCAATTTGCTGGCGCAATTCCTTTTCGCGCTCATCCATCTGCGCCAGGCGTTCGACCAGGCGCGTGCGCGATTCCAGCGCGGGGACGGCGGCCTGCAATTGCGCCAGCTCAAGGCGCAAGCCGTCGATCAGGCTATCCTTGCCGATCGATTCGGCACGCGTGCGCAGCAGCAAGGCTTCCTGGCGTTCCAGTTCGCCCGTCTTTTCCATCAGCATGGCCTGGCTGCGCTGTTGTAGCTTGGCCAGTTCGTGCGCCAGGCGCGCATTTTCTTCCTGCAAGGCCGTAAATTTGCCCATGTCGGCGCGCACGCAGGCGCCGGCCTGGTGCTGGATCATGTGCAGGTCGCGGCACATCTGCTCTTCCAGTTCGGCGTCGCAGCGCGGGTGCGTCAGGCCGGCCCAGAAGGCGCCCGACACGTCGCCGTTGGCGACGGCCGCGCGCCACAGTTCGGCCACTTGTTGCGTGCTCTTGGCGCCGCGAAAGCGCAGGATCACGGGGGCGTAGCGGCGTTCGAGTTCCTTTTGCAGCGCTTCGGACAGGCGGTTGCGCGCGCCGCATTCCGTCACGGCGCCCACGTGCACTTCGTAGTCGTCGGCCAGCACGCGCCCGCCCGTCATCTTGCCCACCAGCTTGCGCAGGTAGCCCAATGGCAAGCCCACGCCCACCAGCGGGCAATGGCAGGTGTGCGACAGTTCCCACAGCCGGCGGCGGCGCGAAGCGAGCGCGGCCGTTTCCGTGCCGGCGTGGGCGCAATTGCTGATGACGGGCAGGGACTGGTCTTTGTCACACATGGCGATATCCTGTTGGGCGGTGGGAGTGTTGATGAGAAATTATTGCGGCAGGGGCGAGGCAGGGGGCCTGGCGCGCAGCAGGCGTGCCAGCCGCTCGAGCAGGGTGGCCTTCGGTGGCGCGGGGCGGTGCAGCGCCACCAGGGCGGCCCATTGCTGCGACAATTGCTGGCAGGTTGCTTGCAGCACGGGGCCCAGGCCGGGCGAGCTGGACAGCACTTGCAGATGGCGTTCGATGACACCGGCCAGTTTCTCGCAGGGACTGCCCGCATGGTAGTGCGACATCAGGTGCAGCACGGCCGACAACAGCAATTCAGGCTGCTGGCCTTGCGGGGAGGGAAACATCGGGGAAGGTCGGTCGTGCGCCATCAAACACTCCTGTACGGTGGTTTGGCTGGCTGCGCGCAAGGAGCGCGACTGGCTGGCGAGTGTGGTGACTGGCTGCCGTGCTGCTTCAGGCAGTCAGGATCAGCTTGTTCAATTGGGTGACGCGCAGGCGATAGATCTTGCCGCTGTGCTCAATCTCCACTTCGCGGCCCTGCTGCAGCAGCGCTTCGCTGGTGATGCGGCGTGCCGGCTGGGCCATGCTGACGGGCGGACGGACGTGGGCGGTAGCGGCATCCTGGATCAAGGCTGGTTTTGAGCTTTGCATGTTGGGCTTTCTTTATCTCAGTTGAGAATGATTCGTATTTGCATTATTGTTGAATGTGGCCCGAAAAGCAAGGCTTATTTGTGCCGGATGCTGGCTTTTTTTTGACTGCCGGGGAGGGGCGTGCCGTGTGCGGGGCGCGCGGTGGCGCCAGCGGGCTGCAGAAGGGGCGGACAGCAAAAAAGACCCGGCAAGGCGGTGCGCCTTGGCCGGGTCAAGCCTGTGCCAAGCTGGAAGGAATCGGTTGGCGTGAATCGGGTGGCGCTAAATCGTGGCCAGCAGTTGCGCCGAAGCGTCGGCGGCCGCTGCCGTATCGGCTTTCAGCTTGGCGGCGGCCAGCTGCTTGGCGCGCGAGCGCGAGGGCGGCAGGCGGCGCAGGGTTTTCAGGGCCTCCGGATCCTTGATGCCGATGGTGCGCTGATCGACCGAGATCAGGCCGATTTCATTGAAGGCGGACAAGGTGCGGCTCACTGTTTCCAGGGTCAGCCCCAGGTAGCTGCCGATTTCGTGGCGCGTCATGCGCAGGTTGAACAGCTTGCTCGAGTAGCCCATCTGCGCGAAGCGGTCGGCCAGCGAGACGAGGAAGCGCGCCACGCGGGCTTCGGCGCTGAGGGCGCCCAGCATGCCGATCATGGCTTGCTCGCGCACCAGTTCGCGGCTCATCACGCCATACATGACGTTTTCCAGTTCCAGGTGGACTCTGCCCAGGGCCGTGAGTTTCTTGAACGGCAGCAGGATCAGGTCGCAGTCGGACAGGGCCACCGCTTCCGAGGAGTAATGGCGCGAGTGGATGCCGTCGACGCCCAGCATGTCGCCTTTCATGGGGAAGCTGAGTACCTGCTCATTGCCGAATTCGTCGATGAGCACGGTTTTCAGGAAGCCTGAGTTGACGATGTACAGGGTGTCGAATGGTTGCCCGATGGTGTGCACGCGCTGGCCCGTCTTGAATTGCACGTGCTGGAACAGCAGTTCGTCGGCGGCGATGGTACAGGCGCTGGAGATATGCAGCAGGTCGCACACCTCCTTCAGGTTCGACCATAGCCGGCCCTGGCGCTGGCGCCCCGCTTCCATCGGAGTGGCAGGGGGCAGCGATGGAGCGGCAGCGCGGGTGTCAGGCGTTTGCGTGGACAGCATGTTCATCTCCTGGTGACAGGTAGTTCAGAGTTGAATGACGGGGTGCACAGGGCGGCGGGCGGGCAAGGGCCGGCGGCGCGCGTCCAGGCAGGTAATGCTCAATTCGCTGAAGACTTGCTGTGTGATGAAATAACTTCCCAGCAACTTGATTACTGGTTTCAGTATGCCAACAACCGTATGCAATTAATATCAGCAGTGGCTGAATATGGCAGTAGGAGCTGTGGTAGATGAAGTAGGATTGTTCCTACAGTCGACGCGCGGGCGCGCGCCGTTGGACTTAGGTCTTGAAGGGGGAGAGCAGGCGGTGCGCGACGGCATACTGGACCATTTCAGACAGCGAGCTCATGCCCATCTTTTGCATGATGCGCGTCTTGTGCGTACTCACGGTCTTGACGCTCAGGTGCAGATTGTTGGCGATTTCCGTGATTGACTTGCCTGCCACCAGCAGGGAAAAGACTTCGAATTCGCGGTCCGACAACTGTTTATGCAGCAAGCTTTCATTCGGCATCATGATGTTGAGCACGAGTTGCTCCGCCACCTCGGCGCTGATGTAGGGACGGCCCGACGCCACCTTGTGGATGGCGCCCACCAGCTGGGTGCCCGCGCTTTCCTTGGTCAGATAGCCTTGCGCGCCGGCGCGGATGGCGCGCACCGCATATTGTTCTTCCTCGTGCATGGTGAGGATCAGGATGGCCAGCTTGGGTGCTTCGCTGCGGATTTGCCGGATCAGGTCGACACCGCTGCGGCCCGGCATCGACAGGTCGAGCAGCAACAGATCGAAGCCGCCCTGGCGCACGTGGTTGAGCACTTCGAAGCCGTCGATGGCTTCACCCACGATATCGATATCCGGTGCGCCGTCGAGGATGCGCTTCAATCCTTCACGCATGATGGTGTGGTCGTCGGCAATCACAATACGTATCATAGGCGGGCAATCTGGAAGCGTGTAGTCTGCTCTGGCCGTTTCGTGGCGGCCAATTGTTGAGAAGCGAGAAACATTGTCATTTTAACTGAAATGGCCGCGGATTTGCCTTTTTCTTAATGTGCAGGCCGCGGCGGCCCCATGGCCATGTGACCCCTTATTTCGTCGGGGGTTCCTTGATCAGCCGATGCACGAGCACCGGCAATTTCGAGTGCGACAGCACTTTATTGGTCACGCTGCCCAGCAGCAACTGACCCCAGCCGCTGCGGCCGTGCGAGCCCATGAAGATCAGGTCGCATTGCTGCAATTGCGCCACTTCCACGATTTTCAGGGCCGGGCTGTCGGAAAAGGCCGTCAAGCCCGTCGCTTGCAGGCCCCGCTTGGCCGCCGCGTCGAGGATGGGCTGCCAGTGGTCGGCGCCCGCCTTGCGCATGGCGATGCGGTATTCCTCTTCGCTGGGATAGCTTGGTGGAATGATTTCGATGTACACCGGGTACTGGTATTCGGGCGCCACGTACACGGCAAGGATATCGGCGTGCATCTGTTCGGCAAAGGCAACGCCGGCACAGGCCGTCAAGTTGGAGACGGTGGAACCGTCCGTGGCGATCAGAATTTTCTTATACATGGCAGGTCCTTTGGCGGTGACTCAGCGCGCGCAACGCCTCTTATTGTAGACGGGGCGGCAGCATTGTATTCATGTAAAGACTTGATAATTATCAATACAACTGCACCTTCAGTATAGACAACATTGGCAGAAAGATCGTGTTTTACCTGCAACGATGTCCGTATGGCGCTGTTGCGCAGGCGCCCGGGAGCAGGATTTCTTGTGTCATGCGTGGTCTTGCACGCACGCCAATGGTAGTATTTCAAAATACAACAGCAGGAACACTTATTTCCTGACGGAAAAGCTCTTGTGGACAAGCTTTGCACCAGGAAGCGCGTTTTGAGATTTACCAACAGGGCGGCGCCCTGCTACACTCGCACCATCGCAGCGGTATTGCCTCAAATCATCTTAATCGAGACATTGTGGGTATCAGTCTGTAAAACGCACAGTTCAGGCGGAATTTTGACAAATTATGGAGAAGCAGGGATATGACCAACGCCGCTGATGATTTCGATGCATTATTCGATGAAGTATCTGCGCAAAGTGCGGCAGCGGCTCAGCCCGCACCTGCCGCCGCGCCCGCTCCCGCCGTGATTGCGGAGGACGATTTTGACGCCCTGTTCGACTCCGTGTCGGCCAGTGCCGCCGTGCCGGCGCCAGCCGCAGCGGCCGAGCCGGCCGTCGCGGAAGCGGCGCCCGCGGCAGTTGCCGCGCCTGGCGAAGCGGCCGATCCCGTCGACCAGTCCGACAAGCCGATGTTCGAGCGCCTGGGCGGCATCGTGCGCCTGCTGCACGATTCGCTGCGCGAACTGGGCTACGACAAGGCGTTGACGGAAGCGTCGTCGCAGATCGTCGACGCGCAGGACCGCCTGGAATATGTCGCCACCCTGACGGAGCAGGCCGCCAACAAGGTCCTGAACACGCTCGACGAAGGCATGCCGGCGCAAGACGTGCTGTCGAAGAAGGCCAAGGACATGGACGGCCGCTGGACGGCGCTGTTCGACGGCAAGCTGAGCCTGGAAGAATTCAAGGCCCTGGCCGGCGATTCGCGCCAGTTCGCGCAAGCCGTTGCCGAGGCGACGGAAGCGGAAAAAGCCCGCTTGCTGGAAATCATGATGGCGCAGGACTTCCAGGACATCACGGGCCAGCTGATCAAAAAAGTGGTCAACATCACCAAGACGGTGGAAAACGAGCTGGCCCAGCTGTTGCGCGACAACGCGCCGGCCGAGGTTCGCGAAAAACTGGCGCAAAAGCCGGTGCCGCTGATGCAGGGCCCGTCCGTGCCGTCGGTGGCGCTGGACCAGGATAATGTAGACGACCTTCTTGCGGATTTGGGATTCTAATGGACGATATGCTCAAGGATTTCGTCGTTGAGGCGATGGATCTTGCGGTTAATGTAGAAGAGCACTTATTGCGCCTCGAGCGTGATCCTGACAACAAGGAAACACTGAATGCCGTGTTTCGTTCCTTCCACACCATCAAGGGTGGCGCCGGTTTCATGGGCTTGCCCGCGCTGGTGGCGGCCTGCCACCTGACGGAAAACCTGTTCGACGCCTTGCGCACGGGCGCCGCGCCCGTGACGCCGATCGCCATCGAGGCGGCGCTGCAGGCGTCCGGTTTCGTCGCCGACCAGCTGACGGAACTGGCCAATGGTTCTGCGCCGGAAAGCTTGCCGGCCATGCCGGAAGAGCTGGAACACATCCTGACGAATGCCATCGAAGGCAAGGGCATGGATGCGCCTGCGCCAGCCGCCGCCGTGGTGGCGGAAGTGGCCGCGCCCGTTGCCGAAGCCGTGGTGGCGGCGCCTGCCGCTGCCGCTGCCGTTTCCACCGCCGGCGCCGATGGCCTGGACTGGGAAGGCATGTATAACGCCGTCGTGCCCGAGGGCAGCCGGGTCGCTGCCGCGCCGGTGTCCGCCGTCGCCGCTGCCCCTGCCGTCGTGGCCGCGGCTGCGCCCGCCGCTGCTGCCGCTGCCGCCAAGCCGGCCGCCAAGGCCTGGGATGGCGCGGAACGGCGCGAAGAGCGTCCGGAAGTGCGCCATGCCGCGCCCGTCAAGGAAGACAGCATCCGCGTCGACGCCGTCAAGCTCGACGCGCTGCTGGAAGTGGCCGGCGAATCCGTGCAGGCTGCCAACCAGGCTGCCGTGCTGCTCGAACGCTTGCTTCAATTCAAATTCGAAGGCCAGGCCGCCACCCTGATGGCGACCTTGGCGGAAACCCTGGAACGCGCTTCGCGCTACTCGACGGAACTGCAGCGGGCGACTTTGGCCACGCGCATGCAGCCCGTGGGCCGTCTGTTCCAGAAATTCCCGCGCCTGGTGCGCGAACTGGCCAAGGATCTGGGCAAGGATGTCGAACTGACCATCGAAGGCGCGGAGACGGAAGTCGACCGCGTGGTGGTCGACAGCCTGTACGATCCGCTCGTGCACATGCTGCGCAACTCGCTCGACCATGGCGTCGAATCGCCGGAAGCGCGCCTGGCTGCCGGCAAGCCCGCCAAGTCGTATATTTCGCTGAAAGCCTGGCAGGAAGCCAACAGTGTCATGATCGTGCTGCAGGATGACGGCAAGGGCATGGACCCGGTCTTCCTGCGCAGCAAGGCCCAGCAAAAGGGCTTGATCAGCGAAAACGCGCAATTGAGCAACGACGAATGTTTCCAGCTGGTGTTCCTGCCGGGCTTCTCGACCAAGGAAGTGGCATCCAGCGTCTCGGGACGCGGCGTGGGCATGGACGTGGTGAAAACTGCCGTGGAGAAAAACCGCGGCGCCATCCACATCGAGTCGACGCTGGGCAAGGGCACCAAGTTCGCCATCCGCCTGCCGATCGAACTGTCGATCGTGCCGACCATGCTGGTATCGACCTCGGGTGCCGCGCTGGCGCTGCCGATGGCCGTGGTGCAGCGCGTCGTCGAATTGCCGGAAACCTTCATGGAAGTGGGCGGCGCGCCCGTGCTGAAAGACCAGGGCCGTCCATTGCCCGTGCGGTCGCTGGCCGGCTCGCTGGGTTACGAATCGTGCAGCGAGCGCGTGGGCATTGTTGTCGCCGCGCCACAGCCGTATATCCTGGCCGTCGCAGCCGTCGATGGCACGGCCGACCTGGTGATCAAGCCGATGACGGCCATCACCGTGGAAGGCATCACGGGCACGGCCCGTTCGGCAGAAGGCGAGCTGGTGCTGGTGGTGGGGCTGTCCTTCCTGATGGACGGCTGCCGCGGCACGGTACGCATGGCGGCATAAGCTTTTCTTTGAAAAATCAAGCCCGCTGCGCAGATTGCGCAGCGGGCTTTTTTTATGCGCCGTCCGGTCGCAGCGTGCCGCCTTCGAGCCAGCGCCGCACGCGCACGATCTCATCGTCGCGGCCCGCCTCGTCCTTTGGCGGCGGCAGGTAGATGTCGGGCATGATGCCGCCCAGGTCCACCTGCAGCTGCGGCAGCCGGGCCGAGCGCGAGGTGGCGTATTGCAGGTGGCGCAAGCCCGAAGGCAGAATGTGCAGGCGCAGATTCGAATAGTCGAGCGCGCCGTAACTGTTGCGGCCGATCAATTTGACGTGAAAGCTTTGCCGCGCCGCCAGCAGGAATTCTTCGCAGGAACTGGCGCAGTCGCGGTCGACCAGCACGGCCACGCGCGCCGGCCGGCGCGGCTCGGGCGTCTCCGCGCGCGCATAGCTGATGGTGCCGCCGCTTTGCTGCGGCGCGTATTGGCCCGCCTGGACGGTACGCATCTGCGCCACGGCCTGGGCCGCAAAGGCCGCGCATGCCTGGTCGCCGGGCGCCAGCAGCGCGCAGACTTTCTCCTGGCCCGCGATATTGGCCGGCGTGGACAGCCATTCGGCGCCCATGCTGACGATTTCGCCGGAACTGATCCAGGACAACAGCGGCGCATACGTGCTGTCGCTGCCGCCGCCGTTGCGGCGCACGTCGAGGATCCAGTTGGGACGTGTCGCCAGCGCGTCGCGGTGGGTCTCGAGCAGGCTGGCCACGGCGGCGCGGTAGCGGCCGTGGAAGCTGGGCAGGACCAGGAGCACGGTCGAGTCCGACAAGATCTGCAGCGCCGGTTCCTTCGAGGGCGCCGCCTGTCCCGCCGCGGCGGGCTGGGCCGGCGCCGGTTTGGCGATGTCGAGCGCGCTGCCCGGCTTCACGTGCAAATGGCCCTTGCGCCACATGCCCGCATAGTTTTCCAGGATCGCGTCGCACGCCTTGCCGTCGGCCGCGCCGGCCGCCGCCGTTGCGGCTGTGGCCAGCGCCAGGTCGAAGTAGGCCTGGCCCTTTTGCGCCAGGTGGGCGCGTGCGCCCGTATCGTTTTCCAACAAGAAAGGCGCAATGGCGCGCAAGTCCTGCGCGCAGGTTTCTCCCGGCGTGGCGGCCGCCGCATGGGCGCCGGCCAAGGGCAGCGCGGCCAGCGCCAATAAATGCAGTTTCATCGAGGTCCCCAGGTGTGGCGGCGCGGGTGCGCCGGTCATTATTGTCGAAATACAATACACGAAAGATTGAAGAAAAAGTATCGTTTTCTGGTCGCGCCGTGGCTCGTTCGGCAGCCTGTCCGCAGATGGGGCCGCCGTGTCGCCGATATGCCGATATCGGCAATTTCCAGCTCATATCCAACAAAGTCGCCGAACTTTGTATCGCCAATCCCACGCTTTTGCCTATTTCGGTTCTGTGTTGCCCAATATATGGCATAATCCTTGTGGATCACCGTATGACCTGGTATCACTTGATCACTTACTACAGGCTGTGGCAACGCTGCATAAATCATGATGAAGACGCTTTACGACAAACTTTGGGAATCCCACGTTGTTCGGGCCGAAGATGATGGCACGACAATTCTGTACATCGACCGGCACCTGCTGCACGAAGTCACCAGCCCGCAAGCCTTCGATGGCCTCAGCGTGGCGGGCCGCCAGCCGTGGCGCATTTCCGCCAATCTGGCCGTGGCCGACCATAACGTGCCCACCACCAGCCGCGTCGACGGCATTGCCGATCCGGTCTCGCGCCTGCAGGTGGAAACCCTGGACAAGAACGCCAGGCACTATGGCTTGACCTACTTCAATATGAACGACAAGCGTCAGGGTATCGTGCATGTGATCGGGCCTGAGCAGGGCGCGACCCTGCCCGGCATGACGGTCGTCTGCGGCGATTCGCACACGTCGACGCACGGCGCGTTCGGCGCGCTGGCGCACGGCATCGGCACGTCCGAAGTGGAACACGTGCTGGCCACGCAAACCTTGCTGCAAAAGAAATCGAAATCCATGCTGGTGCAGGTCGACGGCGCCTTGCCGCCCGGCGTGACGGCCAAGGATATCGTGCTGGCCATCATCGGCAAGATCGGCACGGCCGGCGGCACCGGTTACTGTATCGAGTTCGGCGGCTCGGCCATCCGCGCCCTGTCGATGGAAGGCCGCATGACGGTGTGCAACATGGCCATCGAGGCGGGCGCGCGCGCCGGCATCATCGGCGTGGACGACACCACCATCAATTACGTCAAGGGCCGCCCGTTTTCGCCGGCCGGCCCGCACTGGGAACGCGCCGTGGCCTATTGGCGCACCCTGCATTCGGACCCGGGCGCCCGCTTCGACCTCGTCGTCACGCTCAATGCGCAAGACATCGTGCCGCAAGTGACCTGGGGCACGTCGCCTGAAATGGTAGTAGGCGTCGATGGCCGCGTGCCTGATCCAGATCAGGAAAAAGACAGCGTCAAGCGCGATGCGATGGAAAAGGCGCTGGTCTACATGGCCCTGAAACCGAATACCGCCATCGAAGACATCCGCATCGACAAGGTCTTCATCGGTTCCTGCACCAATTCGCGCATCGAGGATTTACGGGCTGCAGCCGCCGTGGTGCGCGGCAAGTACCGCGCCTCGAACGTCACCCTGGCGCTGGTCGTGCCCGGTTCCGGCCTGGTGAAAGACCAGGCCGAGCGCGAGGGACTGGACCGCATCTTCAAGGATGCCGGCTTCGAGTGGCGCGAGCCGGGCTGTTCCATGTGCCTGGCCATGAATGCGGACCGCCTGGAACCGGGCGAACGCTGCGCCTCGACCTCGAACCGCAACTTTGAGGGCCGGCAAGGGCAGGGCGGACGCACGCACCTGGTGTCGCCCGCGATGGCGGCGGCGGCGGGCATCGCCGGCCACTTTGTCGACGTGCGGGCTTTGCGATGACGGCAGGGACTGGCGCCGCTGGTTTACACTAGCGGTCTCAGTCCCTTATTTCTTATCGAGAACTCATCATGAAAAAACTCTTCGCCCTCCTCATCGCCACCGTCATCTTGTCCGGCTGCAACACCGTCTCCGGCATCGGCCGCGATGTGCAGAAAGTCGGCCAGGTCGTCACTGGCGCCGGCGGAAAATAAACCGCGACGTGCCGGTGCCTCGCGCCGCGCGTCTTACCGAGTAGAAACAGCATGGATAAATTTACGATTTACGAAGGCCTGGTGGCCCCGCTGGACCGCGCCAACGTCGACACCGACGCGATTATCCCGAAGCAATTCCTGAAATCGATCCACCGCAGCGGCTTCGGCCCCAACCTGTTCGACGAATGGCGCTACCTCGACCATGGCGAACCGGGCCAGGACAACAGCCGCCGTCCGCTGAACCCGGAGTTCGTGCTCAACGAGCCGCGCTACCAGGGCGCCTCGATCTTGCTCACGCGCAAGAATTTCGGCTGCGGCTCCTCGCGCGAACACGCGCCGTGGGCGCTGGACCAGTATGGCTTCCGCGCCATCATCGCGCCCTCGTTTGCCGATATCTTCTTCAATAACTGCTACAAGAACGGCTTGCTGCCCATCGTGCTGTCGGAAAGCCAGGTCGAGCACCTGTTCAATGAAGTCAAGGCCTTCCCCGGCTACAAGCTGGTGGTGGACCTGGAACAGCAGTGTGTGCGCACCAGCAATGGTTCCGTCTCGTATCCATTCGAGATCGACGCCTTCCGCAAATATTGCCTGATGAATGGCCTCGACGATATCGGCCTGACCCTGCGCCATGCCGACGATATCCGCGCCTTCGAAGAGCGCCACCTCGCCACTCAACCGTGGCTCGCCAACGTCATCTAATCGATAAAAATATGAAAATTGCAATCTTACCCGGCGACGGCATCGGTCCTGAAATCGTCGCGCAAGCCGTCAAGGTCTTGAATGTGCTGGGCGAATCGTTCGAGCTGGAAACGGCGCCCGTGGGCGGCGCCGGCTATGCGGCCCATGGCCACCCGCTGCCGGAAGGCACGCTGGCGCTGGCGAAAGCGGCCGATGCCGTGCTGTTCGGCGCCGTGGGCGACTACCAGTACGACAACCTGGAGCGCCAGTTCCGCCCGGAGCAGGCGATTCTGGGCTTGCGCAAGAACCTGGGCCTGTTTGCCAACCTGCGTCCGGCCATCTTGTATCCGGAACTGGCGGGCGCCTCGACCCTGAAGCCGGAAGTGGTGTCCGGCCTGGACATTCTGATCATCCGCGAATTGACGGGCGACATTTATTTCGGCCAGCCCCGCGGCGTGCGCGAGTGCCCGGACGGTCCGTTCAAGGGCCAGCGCGAAGGTTTTGACACCATGCGCTATGCGGAAGGCGAAATCCGCCGCATCGCTCACGTGGCGTTCCAGGCCGCGCAAAAGCGCGACAAGAGACTGACCAGCGTGGACAAGGCGAACGTGCTGGAAACCTTCCAGTTCTGGAAAGACATCGTCATCGACGTGCACAAGGAATACCCCGATGTTGCGCTAGATCATATGTACGTCGATAACGCGGCCATGCAACTGGTGCGGGCGCCGAAGAAATTCGATGTCATGGTGACCGGCAACATGTTCGGCGACATTCTGTCCGACGCGGCCGCCATGCTGACGGGTTCGATCGGCATGCTGCCGTCCGCTTCGCTGGACGCCAACAACAAGGGCTTGTACGAGCCATCGCACGGTTCGGCGCCCGATATCGCGGGCAAGGGCATCGCCAATCCGCTGGCGACGATCTTGTCGGCCGCCATGATGCTGCGCTATTCGCTGAACCGCGAAGAGCAGGCAAACCGTATCGAAGGCGCCGTCAAGCAAGTGCTGGCGCAGGGTCTGCGCACGGCCGACATCCACGAAGCGGGCACCACTTTGGTCGGTACCGAGGCGATGGGCGATGCGGTGGTCAAGGCATTAGGATAAAATATTTCAATGACGGCAGTCGCCGTCTCATCTTGAGGAATGGTAATGAAATTAGTTGGCTTGGTAGGTTGGCGCGGTATGGTCGGTTCGGTCCTGATGCAGCGCATGCAGGAAGAGGGCGATTTCGCCCACATCGAACCGGTGTTTTTCACGACGTCGAACACGGGCGGCGCGGCGCCGGCCATGGCGAAGAATGAAACCATCCTCAAGGATGCCAACAACATCGCCGAACTGTCCAAGTGCGACATCATCATTTCCTGCCAGGGCGGCGACTACACGAGCGCCGTCTTCCCGCAGCTGCGCGCAGCGGGCTGGAACGGTTACTGGATCGATGCGGCCTCGACCTTGCGCATGGAAAAGGATGCCGTCATCGTGCTCGACCCCGTCAACCTGCACGTCATCAAGGATGCGCTGGGCAAGGGCGTCAAGAACTATATCGGCGGCAATTGCACCGTGTCGTGCATGATGATGGGCCTGGGCGGCCTGTTCCAGCACGACCTGATCGACTGGATGACGTCGATGACCTACCAGGCGGCCTCGGGCGGCGGCGCGCAGCACATGCGCGAACTGCTGACGCAATTTGGCACCATCAACAGCTCCGTCAAGGCCTTGCTGGAAAACCCGGCGTCCGCCATCCTGGAAATCGACCGCCAGGTGCTGGCCACCCAGCACGGCTATTCCCCGGATGAAATCAAGCAGTTCGGCGCGCCGCTGGCCGGCAACCTGATCCCGTGGATCGACAAGGACCTGGGCAATGGCCAGTCGAAGGAAGAGTGGAAGGCGGGCGCGGAAACGAACAAGATCCTCGGCCGCGGCATCGACTTCGGTACCAAGGAAATTCCTGTGGACGGCCTGTGCGTGCGCATCGGCGCCATGCGCTGCCATTCGCAGGCGCTGACCATCAAGCTGAAGAAAGACGTGCCGCTCGATGAAATCAACGACATCATCGCCAGCAACAATCAATGGGTGAAATTCGTGCCGAACACGCGCGAAGCGTCCGTGCGCGACCTGTCGCCGGCGGCCGTCACGGGCAGCCTGACGATTCCAGTCGGCCGCGTGCGCAAGATGAGCATGGGCGGCGAATACCTGTCCGCCTTCACCGTGGGCGACCAGTTGCTGTGGGGCGCGGCCGAGCCGCTGCGCCGCATGCTGCGCATTTTGCTCGACGCGTAACAGCCATAAATCAGCAATAATTTGCTGATGCAGATCAAGCCGGGGCTGTTTTCCCGGCTTTTTTTTCGTCCCGAGCCCGTCAAGGCTCAACCATGCGGAGCTTGCATAGCTCTGGGCATGATGATATGTTGATACCTCTGGAAAAGTAACAGTTTTCCCATGTCAACTAAGATGCCGCCAACTATGCCTGTACACACTCGTCCCCGGGTCGCCTCCCTTGCCATTAAAACACTCAGCAGCGCTGTCGCCTGTGCGGTGTTATTGTCACCGGCGGTATCCGCAGCCGAGCTGGGCAAGATCACGGTGCTGTCCGCCGCCGGCCAGCCGCTGCGCGCCGAGGTCGAATTATCGGCCGTCAAGCCGGGCGAGGCAGCCAGCCTGCTGGCCAAGCTGGCGCCGCCGGACGCCTACCGCCAGGCCAACGTGGAATTCAATCCCGCGCTGAACGCGCTGACGTTTGCCGTGGAAAACCGCAACGGCAAGTCCTTCATCCGCATCAGCTCGGCGCAAGCCGTGGCCGAGCCCATGGTCGACCTGCTGCT
The DNA here is from genome assembly GCF_059423585.1 of Janthinobacterium sp. GW460-12-1-14-LB5. Classification (NCBI taxonomy): domain Bacteria; kingdom Pseudomonadati; phylum Pseudomonadota; class Betaproteobacteria; order Burkholderiales; family Oxalobacteraceae; genus Janthinobacterium; species Janthinobacterium sp. GW460-12-1-14-LB5. Next base: position 95,148 of record NZ_JBWKYD010000014.1, read on the forward strand.
GGAACTGAGCAGCAAGAGCGGGCGCCAGGTGCGCGAATACGCATTCGTGCTCGACACGCCCGAAGCGCGCCAGACGCGCGGCGCGCAAGTGACGGCGCCAGTCGAACCAGGCAAGGCCAAGCCGGCCGCCGCTGCGGCGGAGACCGCGCCGGCGAAAAAGGCGGCGGGCGAATACAAGGTCAAGACGGGCGACACCCTGAGCCGCATCGCCAGCGAACTGAAGCCTTCGGGCGTCTCGCTCGACATGATGCTCGTCGCCCTGTACCGCGCCAATCCCGATGCCTTCAAGGGCGAGAACATGAACCGCATGCAGGCCGGGCGCATCCTGGCCGTGCCGGGCGCGGACGCCGTGCGCGCCACCAGTGCGGCCGAAGCGAAGGGCATCGTGACGGCGCATGCCATCGATTTCGAAGCCTACCGCAACAAGCTGGCGGGCCAGGTGTCGCAAAGCAAGCCGGCCAAGGCCGCGCAGGCAGCGCAAAGCACGGCCGGCAAGATCGGCGCGACCAAGGTCCAGGAAAAACCGACGGCCGTGAGCGAGTCGCAAGATAAATTGAAACTGTCGAAGGCGGAGCCGGCGGCCAAGTCGGCCGGCAAGAGCGCCGTCGCCAGCGAGGAAGACAAGATCGCCAAGGCGAAACAGGTCGATGAAGCGGCCGCGCGCGTCAAGGAGCTGGAAAAGAACGTCAGCGACCTGGAAAAGTTGATGGCGGTCAAGAGCAAGGCCATGGCCGACAAGAGCGCGCCCGCGCCCGTCAAACCGGCCGAGGCCGCTGCCAGCGCGTCGGCCAGTGCAGCGGCCAGTGCAGCGGCCAGCGCCATCGCCAGCGCGCCCGCCGAAGCCCAGCCGCCTGTTCCGAAAGCGAAACCGGTGCCGCTGGTGAAAAAACCGTCGCCGCTGGAACCGACCTTTGCCGACAAGATCAACGACCACCTGGGCGCCATCGGCATCGGCCTGGCCGCGCTGCTGGCCGCCGTGGCCGCGCTGGTGATTGCGCGCCGCCGCAAGGAGACGCCGCCGGCCCAGGACGATATCGCCCCCGTGTTCGAGCCGGAAGCGCCGGTAACGCCGCCATCCGGCCTGGCGCCGGAAGACCAGCAGTCCGAGGCGAGCAACCACCTGTTCGGCACGGGCGCCGCCGCTGCCGGCGTGGCCGCCGCAGCGGGCGCCAGCATGCTTGAAGGCAATGAAACGGATCCCGTTGCCGAAGCCGACGTGTATATCGCCTACGGCCGCGATGGCCAGGCGGAAGATATCCTCAAGGAAGCCTTGCGCATCCACCCGGAACGCCATGCGGCCCGTTTGAAGCTGCTGGAAATCTATTCGGCCCGCAATGATGTGCGCGCGTTCGAAGACCAGGCCAGCGAGCTGTACAGCCTGACGCGCGGCCAGGGCGAAGAGTGGCCGCAGGCGGCCGCCCTGGGCCTGGCGCTCGATCCTGCCAACCCCCTGTATGGCGATACGGAAGACGACGCCGTCGTCAGCCTGAGCAAGGGTGCGGGCGACGACGTGCATGGCCAGAGCATGGACTTGCCCGACGATCTGTCGACGCCTGCGCCGCTGGCAGACCTGGCGCCGGCCGAGCCGGTATCTTCCGTGACGGCCCGCGATGTGCGCGATCCCCTCGATTTTGACCTCGATAGCCTCGATTTCGAGCCCGTTTCCACCAGCGACCCGATCGTCATGCCCGGACCGGACAGCAAGCCGGTTGCTGCCGCGCACGATGCGCAGTATGACGCCAGCATGGATTTCGGCCTGGACCTGGAGCCGCCAGCCGGTCCCGTCAATGGCGTGGGCGCCGGTTTGACGCCTTTGCCTGATCCGTTGAAAGACGTGGACCTGGCCCATTTCGACCTCGACGAGCCCGTGGCGCCCGCTGCCGCGCCCGTCGCGGTGGCCGAGCCGTCGATCGACAGCCTGTTTGACGATGCGCAAACACCAGCCACCTTGCCGGAAGCCATACCGCCAGCACAGGAATTCGACCTGTCCGGCATCGACTTGGACCTCAACGATGGCAAGGCGGCCAGCGTGGGCGTGGACGACCCGCTGTCGGCCATCCACATGGAAATGGATACCAAGCTGGACTTGGCGATCGCTTACCAGGAAATCGGCGACAAGGAAGGCGCGCGCGAGCTGATCGATGAGGTCATCAAGGGTGGCAGCGAAGAGCAGGTCGCCAAGGCGAATACGATGCGAGCTTTGCTGAGCTAAGCACCTGATACGACGTCCATGGCAGCGTTGCACGGTCTCGCCGTACTATTCGTACTGTCTTCGACCGCGCGCCTTGCCCTGAACGCCGTCTCAGGCGCTTGTGAGGTCGGAGGGCAGGGCCGCCTGCGCGCCGGTATAATGCTTCGATGCAAAATATTACGACAGTAACGCCATTCAAGCGTATCGTCCTGGGCCTGCAGTACGACGGCACGGCCTGGCATGGATACCAGAAGCAGGAAGACGGGCAAACGGTGCAGGACCAGCTGGAAAACGCGCTGGAGCAGTTTGCCCGCGTGCGCCTGGCCACCACCTGCGCCGGCCGCACGGATACGGGCGTGCATGCGCTCGAGCAAGTCGTGCATTTCGATACGGATTTGAACCGCGATGTGCACGCGTGGGTGCGCGGCGTCAACGCCTTCCTGCCGAAATCGATCGCCGTGCGCTGGGCCAAGGAACTCGAAGGCGATCCGACGGTCAATGACTTCTTCCACGCCCGTTTCAGCGCCCGCGCGCGCACTTATCATTATGTGTTGTATAACAACGCTACCCGTTCGCCGCTGGTGGAAGGGCGCGCCGGCTTCTTTTTCCGCCCGCTGGACGTGGAACTGATGCGCCAGGCCGTGCAGCCGCTGCTGGGCTGGCACGATTTCACGGCCTTCCGCGCCGCGCAATGCCAGGCCAAGTCGCCCGTCAAGCTGATGCACGACATCCGCATCGAGCGGCGCGGCGATTGCGTCATTTTTACGATTACGGCCAATGCCTTCCTGCATCATATGGTGCGCAACCTGGTTGGCTCGCTCGTGTATATCGGCACGGGGCGCGAAAAGCCGGACTGGCTCGGGCATTTGCTGGAAAGTAAGGATCGCCACGCGGCGGCGCCCACCTTCATGCCGGACGGCTTGTACCTGGCGCAGATCGATTACGATCCGAAATGGGAGTTGCCGCAAGACAGTAGCAGCGCCTTGCCCTGGTTTTGATCTGCATCAATAAAGGAATCGCATGCCACGCACACGCATCAAGATCTGCGGTCTGACCCGCGCCGAAGACATCCAGGCTGTCGTGGCGGCGGGCGCCGACGCCATCGGCTTCGTGTTTTATCCGAAAAGCCCCCGTTACGTCACGCCTGGGCAGGCCGCCAGCCTGATCGCCGCCATGCCCCCGTACGTGACGGCGGTCGGCCTGTTCGTCAACGCCACGGTGGACGAGGTGCGGGCCACCAGGGCCGTGGCGCCTTTATCTCTGCTGCAATTTCACGGCGACGAGACGCCCGAACACAGCGCCGCGCTGGCTGGCGCCGTGCAGACGCCGTTTACGCAAGTGTTCCGCGTCAAACCCGACACCAGCTTTGAAGATTTGCTAGAATACGAACAGCGCTATCGCGCCGCCAGTCCCTTGTTCTCGAGCCTCTTGCTCGATACCTATGTGGATGCGTATGGCGGTGCAGGAAAGGTATTCGATTGGTCCCTCATTCCAGAAGAACTCGCGCCTCGGGTCGTTTTAAGTGGTGGCTTGAGCGTACAAAACGCGACTGACGCAGTGGTGCGCGTGCGCCCTTACGCCGTCGACATCAGCAGTGGTGTCGAAGCGTCCAAGGGCATCAAGGACGCATCCCGAGTCCGCGCGTTCATCGCCGCGGTGGGGGATGCCGATGCCATCATTGCCAGAGGAAACCACCATGAATGACCACACCAACTCGCCCGGCGCAGCCGCCGCATTGTTCCACGCCACCGATTACCCGTTTCCCGACCTGCGCGGCCACTTTGGCCCCTACGGCGGCTCTTTCGTTGCCGAAACGCTCACGCACGCGCTGGCCGAGCTGAAGGACGCCTACGCGCGCTACAGCGTCGATCCGGAATTCCTCGAAGAATTCCGCTACGAGCTGAAACACTTCGTCGGCCGCCCGTCGCCCATTTACCACGCCAAGCGCTGGTCCCAGATGGCCGGCGGCGCGCAAATCTACTTCAAGCGCGAAGACCTGAACCACACGGGCGCGCACAAGATCAACAACGTGATCGGCCAGGCCCTGCTGGCCAAGCGCATGGGCAAGCCGCGCATCATCGCCGAGACGGGCGCCGGCCAGCACGGCGTGGCCACGGCCACCATCTGTGCCCGCTTCGGCCTCGAATGCGTGGTCTACATGGGCAGCGAAGACGTCAAGCGCCAGGCGCAGAACGTGTACCGCATGAAATTGCTGGGCGCGACCGTCGTGCCCGTCGAATCGGGCTCGAAGACCCTCAAGGACGCGCTGAACGAAGCCATGCGCGACTGGGTCACCAACATCGAAAACACCTTTTATATCATCGGCACCGTGGCCGGCCCCCATCCTTACCCGATGATGGTGCGCGACTTCCAGTCCGTGATCGGCGAGGAATGCCTGGTGCAGATGCCGGAAATGACGGGCCGCCAGCCCGACTACGTGCTGGCCTGCATCGGCGGCGGCTCGAACGCCATGGGCATCTTTTACCCGTACATCGACCAGAAAGACGTCAAACTGATCGGCGTGGAAGCGGCCGGCGAAGGACTCGATACGGGCAAGCATTCGGCGTCGCTGACGGCCGGTTTTCCGGGCGTGCTGCACGGCAACCGCACCTATCTGCTGCAGGATGAAAACGGCCAGATCATCGAGACGCATTCTGTCTCGGCCGGCCTCGACTACCCGGGCGTCGGTCCGGAACATGCCTGGCTGAAAGATTCGGGCCGCGCGCAATACGTGTCGATCACGGATGACGAGGCGCTGCAGGCTTTCCACGACTGCTGCCATATCGAAGGCATCATTCCGGCCCTGGAGTCGTCGCACGCGCTGGCCTACGCGGCCAAGCTGGCGGCTACCTTGCCGAAAGACCAGATCGTGCTGGCCAACCTGTCGGGCCGTGGCGACAAGGACATGCATACGGTGGCGGAGCGCATGGGATTGAATTTCAGTTAAACAACTGTCAATTCTCAATAACGCGTAGGTCGGATTAGCGCGCAAGCGCGTAATCCGACATCCTCCACCGATAAAGAAAGCTCCCCATGTCCCGTATCGCCACCACCTTTGCCAACTTAAAATCCAACAACAAGACCGCCCTGGTCACCTTCATCACCGCCGGCGACCCCGGCCCCGACGCCACCGTGCCGCTGATGCACGCGCTTGTCGAGGGCGGCGCCGACATCCTGGAGCTGGGCGTGCCGTTTTCCGACCCCATGGCCGAAGGCCCCGTGATCCAGCGCGCCTGCGAGCGGGCCCTGGCATTCAACGTCGGCATCCACGACGTATTCGGCTATGTGCGCCAGTTCCGTGAAACGAACCAGACGACGCCCGTCGTGCTGATGGGCTATGCGAACCCCATCGAGCGCATCGGCAGCGCCGCGTTTATTGATGCAGCACAAGCTGCCGGCGCCGATGGCGCCATCGTCGTCGACTATCCGCCCGAAGAGTGCGAGGAATTCGCCAGCGCCATGCGGGCGGCGGGCCTCGACCTGATTTTCCTGCTGGCGCCCACCTCGACGGAAGAGCGCATCGCGCAAGTGGCCAAGGTTGGCGGCGGCTTCAGCTATTATGTGTCGCTGAAAGGCGTCACGGGCGCCGGTAACATTGATACGGAACAGGTGGCAGAGCGCCTCGCGGCCATCCGCCAGCATGTAAAATTACCCATCGGCGTGGGTTTCGGCATCCGCGATGGCGCTACGGCCAAGGCCGTTGCCAATGTGGCCGATGCCGTCGTCATCGGCAGCCGCATCATCCAGGAAATTGAAAATGCCCCGGCAGGGGGCGCCGTGGACGCCGTGCGCAGCTTTACGGCAGGCATCCGCGCCGCACTGGACGCCTGAGCAAGCTTGCCGTTTACGCAAGATGCGTTGGCGGCAAAGTTCGACAGCCCGGCGATAAACGGCTACACTTCGGCCACTGATTTGCCTGTTATTGTGCAATAGATAAAATTTTTGGCGGCGTCCTGCGGGGCGCCGCCGTTGACCGTCTGCCGGGGGCGTCCACCGACGCTACCCCAACAAGGGCCCAAGGAGAAAATATGAGTTGGTTGGAAAAACTGCTGCCACCGCGCATACAGCGTTCGGACGCCGCCGCGCGCAAGACCATGCCGGAAGGCCTGTGGGTCAAGTGCCCGTCGTGCGAAGCCGTGCTGTACCGTACGGACCTGGAATCGAATTTGCACGTGTGCCCGAAATGCGACCACCACATGCGCATCCGCGCCCGTGAACGCCTCGACAGCCTGCTCGACGCAGGCGGCCGCTATGAAATCGGCCAGGAAATCCTGCCCGTCGATACCTTGAAATTCAAGGACAGCAAGAAATACCCGGACCGCCTGAAATCGGCCATGGAAGCGACGGGCGAGACGGATGCGATGGTCGTCATGGGCGGCGCCATCATGAGCTTGCCGGTGGTCGTGGCGTGTTTCGAATTCGAATTCATGGGCGGCTCCATGGGTTCCGTGGTCGGCGAGCGCTTCGTGCGCGGCGCGCAGATCGCGCTGGAACAGAAAGTGCCGTTCATTTGCATCACCGCCACCGGTGGCGCGCGCATGCAGGAAGGCTTGCTGTCGCTGATGCAGATGGCCAAGACCACGGCCATGCTGACCAAGTTGTCGGAAAAGAAATTGCCATTCATCAGCGTGCTGACCGACCCGACCATGGGCGGCGTGTCCGCTTCGTTCGCCTTCATGGGCGACGTCGTCATCGCCGAGCCGAAAGCGCTGATCGGCTTTGCCGGCCCGCGCGTGATTGAAAACACCGTGCGCGAAAAACTGCCGGAAGGCTTCCAGCGCGCCGAGTTCCTCGTCACCAAGGGCGCCGTCGACATGATCGTCGACCGCCGCAAGATGCGCGAAGAAATCGCCCGTCTGCTGGCCTTGTTGCAAAACCAGGCTGTCGAAGTCTTGGCTTAATGTCAAAGTAACAGGCCGGGCGGTGTCCTGCGGACCCGCCCGGTTGCCACGCCACACCGTTTGCGCGCCTTGCGCACTGTCTCCTCATCAAGAAGTCTCCCATGCAAAACCTCCCCACCACCTTGCCGGACTGGCTCGCCCTGCTGGAAACCCGCCATTCGGAAACCCAGATCAACATGGGCCTGGATCGCGTGCAAGCCGTCAAGGCGCGCATGCAGCTCGCTTTTACTTGCCCCGTGATCATGGTGGCGGGCACGAATGGCAAGGGTTCCACCTGCGCCATGCTGGAATCCGTGCTGTTGCGTGCCGGCTACAAAGTGGGTTTGTACATCAAGCCGCATTTCCTCGATTTTAACGAGCGCGCGCGCGTGCTGGGCGAGATGGCCAGCGACGAGCAGCTCGTCGCCAGCTTCCAGGCCGTCGAGGCCGTGCGCGGCGATACGCCGCTCACGTATTTCGAATTCACCACCCTGGCCATCCTGCACCTGTTGTCGCAAGCCAAGCTCGATGTGGCCATTCTCGAAGTGGGCCTGGGCGGACGCCTCGATGCCGTCAACGTGATCGACGCGGACGTGGCCATCGTCACCAGCGTCGACATCGACCACACGGATTACCTGGGCGATACGCGCGAAGCGATCGGCTTTGAAAAGGCCGGCATCTTCCGTCCGGGCAAGGCGGCCATCTGCAGCGACCCCGTGCCGCCGCAATCCTTGATCGACCATGCCGAGGCCATCGGCGCCGACCTGTGGCTGATGGGCCGCGATTTCAATTATTCGGGCGACAAGCAGCAGTGGAACTACGGCGGGCGCGAGCAGCGCCGCAATTCGCTGGCCTACCCGAGCTTGCGCGGCGCCAACCAGATCCTCAATGCGACGGCCGTGCTGGCTGCGCTGGAAGTGCTGAAGCTGAAACTGCCCGTGGGCGCGCAGGAAGTGCGCACGGGCCTGGTGACGGTGGAATTGCCGGGCCGTTTCCAGGTCTTGCCTGGCCGCCCCAGCGTGATCCTTGATGTAGCGCATAATCCCCACGCGGCCTCGGCCCTGAACCAGAACCTGGGCAATATGGGTTTCCACCCGTACACCTACGCCGTGTTCGGTTCCATGCAGGACAAGGATATCGATGGCGTGCTGGCCGCGATGAGCGAGCACGTCGACCACTGGTGCCTGACGGGCCTGCCTTCGCCGCGCGCGGCCACGGCTTCCGAACTGGCCGCCAAGGTGCAGATCATGTTGGAAGATAAACCCGACAGCAGCGAGCATACTGTGTCTATTTTCGATGATCCGGCACAAGCTTTTGCAAATGCAATGAGCCGGGCCGGTGAGAATGATAGAATTGTGGTCTTTGGTTCTTTCCTCACCGTTGCCGGCGTGATGAAGGCCCGAAAATCCTCACTTCACTGAAACGCACTCGACTGAAAATCACGCATGGGCTTGTTCTCGAAACTGTTTAAAAACAAGCAAGAATCCTCTGGCGAAGACAGCGGCTTTTATGTCCCTGGCGAAGCGCAGTCGCCGACCCGCAAGCGCGCCGCCAACACCTCCGGTGGCGGCGGATCGCGCCGTGGCGGCAAGGAAGCGCCGGATCCGGTCTTGCCTGAAAAAAAGCGCGCACGCCGCCGCCTGGTCGGGGCCATTGCCCTGGCCCTGGGCGTGGCCGTCGGCTTGCCGATGCTGCTCGATTCCGAGCCGAAAGCGCCGTTCAACGATATCGCCATCGACATTCCTTCGAAGGAAAAGGCTGCGCCGGCACCGGCGCCTGCGCCCGTGCCAGCCCAGGCTGCCGCGAATGGCCTGGACCAGTCCGAGGAAATCGTCGACGCACCGCTGCCGCCTGCGGCCAAACCCGCGCCAGCCCCGGCCCCCGTGCTTGCCGCCGTCCAGCCAGCTACCGTCAAGCCGGCCTACGTGGAACCAAAGCCCGAACCGAAACCGGTCAAGGTGGAGCCGAAGCCGGAACCGAAACACGAACCCAAGCCGGAACCGAAGCACGAACCCAAGCCTGAAGCGAAGCCGGAACCCAAGCATGAGGTAAAACCGGAAGCCAAGCCCGAGACCAAGCCTGCCAAGCCGGCGCAATCGGCCGACGATGCCGCGCGCGCGCTGGCGATTCTGGAAGGCAAGCCGCCAGAGAAAGCGCAAGACAAGCCCCACGATGCCGGCAGCGGCAAGTTCGTGGTGCAGGTGGCGGCGCTGGCGACGCAGGACAAGGTCGACGAATTGCAGGACAAGCTGCGCGAAGCGGGCATCAAGTCGTACACGCAGAAAGTCTCCAGCCCGGCAGGCGAACGCATCCGCGTGCGCGTGGGCCCGTTCGGCAGCCGCGAAGACGCGGAAAAGACGCGCGCCAAGCTGCAAAAGCTGGGCCTGGGCGGCTCGCTGGTGCCGGCGTGATGTTGCAAGGCTGAACGCGCGTGACGATTTTCGATTACCTGGTGCTGTTCGTGCTGGTGACCTCCGTACTGATCAGCATGATGCGTGGCCTGGTCAAGGAAATACTGTCCCTGGTCAGCTGGATCGTGGCTTTCGTCATTGCCAACGCCTATGGCGCGACCCTGGCAAAATTCTTGCCGGAAGCCGTGCCGGGCGAAGCCATCCGTTTGTTGCTGGCTTTCGTCGTGCTGTTCATCGGCGTGCGCATTTTGATGGGATTGCTGTCCATGACGGTCGACGCGCTCGTCAAGGTGACGGGCCTGAGCCTGGCCGACCGCACCCTGGGCAGCCTGTTCGGCCTGGCGCGGGGTCTTGTGATCGTGCTGACCGCCGTCATCTTGTGCGGCATGACTTCCATACCGCAGCAGCCATTCTGGAAAAACGCGCTGCTCAGCCCTTACGCGGAGCAGGGCGCGCGCGCCATCAAGCCTTATCTGCCTGCCGCTTACGCGCAGCATGTGAAATTTTGAATTTTTTTTAAAATCAGTAGCACAGTTTAGGAGCACACCATGTGTGGCATCGTCGGCGTCGTTTCCCATCAACCCGTCAATCAATTGCTCTATGATGCATTGTTGCTCTTGCAACATCGCGGTCAGGACGCGGCAGGGATTGCGACCAATCACAGCAGTATGTTTTCCATGCACAAGGCCAACGGCCTTGTGCGTGACGTCTTCCGTACGCGCAATATGCGTTCGCTGCAGGGCAACTCGGGCATCGGTCACTGCCGCTATCCGACGGCCGGTTCCTCGAGCGAAGAGGAAGCACAGCCGTTTTATGTGAATGCGCCGTTCGGCATCACCCTGGCGCACAATGGCAACCTGACCAACTGGGAACAGTTGAAGCAGGAAATGTTCAAGAACGACCGCCGCCACATCAATACCGATTCCGACTCGGAAGTGCTGCTCAACGTGCTGGCGCATGAAATCCAGGAAGCGACGACGGGCCTGAACCTGGACCCGGACGCCATCTTCAAGGCTGTCACCGTGCTGAACCGCCGCGTCAAGGGCGGTTACGCTGCCGTGGCGCAAATCGCCGGCGTGGGCTTGCTGGCCTTCCGCGACCCGCACGGCATCCGTCCGCTGTGCCTGGGCATCAACGAAACGGAGCAGGGCGCCGAATACCTGATCGCCTCCGAATCCGTGGCCCTGGAAGGCATGGGCTTCCGCTTCGTGCGCGACATCGGTCCCGGTGAAGCCGTCTTCATCGATGCCGACAAGCAATTACACAGCCGCCAGTGCGCGGACAACGCTAGCCTGAACCCGTGCGTCTTCGAATTCGTCTACCTGGCCCGTCCCGACTCCGTCATCGACGGCGCCTCCGTGTATGCCACGCGCCTGAAAATGGGCGAATACCTGGCCGAAAAGATCCGCGCCGAGTTGCCTGGCGTACATATCGACGTGGTTATGCCGATTCCCGACTCGTCGCGTCCGGCCGCCATCCAGCTGGCCATGGCGCTGAATATCGAGTACCGCGAAGGCTTCATCAAGAACCGCTACATCGGCCGCACTTTTATTATGCCGGGCCAGGCGGCGCGCAAGAAATCCGTGCGCCAGAAGCTCAACGCGATTCCATCCGAATTCAAGGATAAAGTCGTGTTGCTGGTCGACGATTCCATCGTGCGCGGCACCACCAGCCGTGAAATCGTGCAGATGGCGCGCGAAGCGGGCGCGACGAAGGTCATCTTCGCCTCGGCCGCGCCACCGGTGATCTACCCGAACGTGTACGGCATCGACATGCCGACGCGCGACGAACTGATCGCCTACGGCCGCACGACGGAAGAAGTGTGCCGCGAAATCACGGCCGATTACCTGGTGTACCAGGATATCGGCGCGCTGAAGCAGGCGATCGCCGACGTCAACCCGGCCCTGGTCAACTTCGAGGCGTCGTGTTTCGACGGCGTCTACGTGACGGGCGACGTGTCGCAGGAATACCTGGACCGCCTGGAATATGCGCGCCACCATCCGAAGGCGGCAGCGCCCGAAGATACGCCACGTTCCCAGCTGAACCTGAACCTGGCAACGACAGAAGCGTAATTATCTTGCCCGGCTAGCGCCGGGCTTTTTTTGCTCCGCGATCATGAACGATAAAAAAAACTACGGCTTTACCACCACCATCCTGCATAACGACCGCCGCAAGGGCATCGAGCACGGCTCGCTGCACAAGCCCGTGCACACCTCCGTCGCGTTCGGCTACGGCGACGCGCGCCAGCTCGCTTCCGTATTCCAGGGCAAGGAGCCAGGCTTCCGCTATGGCCGCCAGGGCAATCCCACCGTGTCCGCGCTGGAAGACAAGGTCAACAAGATGGAAGACGGTGTGGCGACCTTATGCTTCGCCACCGGTATGGGCGCCATCGGCGCCGTGGTGCAATCCTTGCTGCGCGCGGGCGACCATGTGGTGTCGTCGGCCTTTCTGTTTGGCAACACCAACAGCCTGTGGCAAACGGTGACGGGGCAGGGCATCGCCGTGTCGTTCGTCGATGCGACAGATGTGGCCAACGTGGCGGCTGCCATTACGCCGGCCACGCGGATTGTTTTTGTGGAAACTATTGCCAATCCACGCACGCAGATCGCCGACCTGAAAAAAATCGGTGACTTGTGCCGCGAGAAGGGCATTTTGTACATCGTCGACAACACCATGACGACGCCCTACCTGTTCCGCCCGAAGGCCGTGGGCGCGGGCCTCGTGGTCAATGCCCTGACGAAATCCATCGGCGGCCACGGCAATGCGCTGGGCGGCAGCTTGACGGACACGGGCGTGTTCGACTGGACGCGCTATCCGAACATCTTTGAAAATTATAAAAAGGCGGCGCCCGCGCAGTGGGGCATCGCGCAAATCCGCGCCAAGGCCTTGCGCGACTTCGGCGCCTCGCTGGGCCCGGAAGCGGCGCACCATATCGCCGTCGGCGCGGAAACCATGGCCTTGCGCATGGATCGCACCTGCTCGAACGCCCTGGCGCTGGCCACCATGCTGGCCGCCGACCCGCGCGTTGCCGCCGTGCACTACCCGGGCTTGGCCTCGCACCCGCAGCACGCGCTGGCGAGCGACCTGTTCCGCAGCTATGGTTCGCTGTTCAGCTTTGAATTGAAGGATGGCATCGATTGCTTCGATTTCCTCAATCGTTTGAATCTGGCTATTCCAGCGAGTAACCTCGGCGACACGCGCACCCTGGTCATTCCCGTCGCCCACACGATCTTTTACGAGATGGGCGCCGAGCGGCGCGCCAGCATGGGCATCGCCGAGTCGCTGATCCGCGTTTCCGTCGGTATCGAGGATGAGGTGGATTTGCTTGAGGATTTCCGCCAGGCACTCGATGTATAGGTAGCCGGATAAATGAAAAGGGCCGCAACAGTCATGCTGTTGCGGCCCTTTGTTTTTCGCCGTTCAATGGTAATGTCTTCGTGCCTTCAGAAACCGTAGCGAGCAAGCCCAATATCGGGTTGAGTAGCGGAGCTGTACATTGGTACAGCGAGCAACGGATGCCCGAGAGTGGGCTGCGCAGTAGGTTTATGAGGGCGCGCTCAATCAATGCCAGCTGCGCATCAGTCCGACCGCCAGGCCTTCCAGGGCAAACTCGTCTTCCGGCGACACGGTGATGACCTTGAAGTCGGGATTTTCCGGGAACAGTTCGATGACGGAACCCGTCTTCTTGTAGCGCTTGACGGTGACTTCGTCGCCGATGCGGGCGACGACGATCTGGCCGTTCTTGGCGCTGTCGACCTTTTTGACGGCCAATAAATCGCCATCCATGATGCCGGCGTCGCGCATGGACCAGCCGCGTACCTTCAGCAGGAAGTCGGGCTTGGCCGAGAACAGGGCAGGATCGACGTTGTAGCTCGCTTCGAGGTTTTCCTGCGCCAGGATGGGCGAACCGGCCGCCACGCGGCCGATCAGAGGCAGCGACATCAGCAGGGCTGCCGGCACTTTCGATGCAAGGGCTTCGGCTGCCGCACTTGCCGCCGCACCGATCAGGCGGATGCCGCGCGAGGTGCCGGGCGAAATCTCGATCGCGCCCTTGCGGGCCAGGGCCTGCAAATGCTCTTCGGCCGCGTTGGCCGATTTGAAACCCAGTTCATTGGCGATTTCGGCACGGGTGGGCGGAAAACCCGTGTTTTCAATCGCGTCCTTGATCAGGTTCAGGATTTGTTCTTGTCGTGCTGTCAGCTTGATCATGAGCGGTGGGTGCATACTAAAATGCTGTCTATATGAACAGTCTGTATTTTTGTACAGTATCGCCCACTATGCAAGGGGATTTGCGTGTTTTCGGCGAATTTCACAAGAAATACTTGTCCAGGCGTGGAAAGCGCGGCGGCGCGCGGGCTTTTCCGGCGCTGGCGCAAGGAATGATTGAAACGTTTGCAAAAGGCGGTTATAATCTTCGGCTGACCTTCCCACACCCGTCTTGACGCCGGGGTGGGCGATTATCAATCCGACCTGAAGGAGTTTGCATGCGTCATTATGAAATAGTCTTTATCGTCCATCCGGACCAAAGCGAGCAAGTGCCCGCGATGATCGAACGCTACAAAGCCAGCGTAACCACCCGCGGCGGTTCGGTTCACCGCGTGGAAGATTGGGGTCGCCGTCAAATGGCTTACTCGATCCAAAAGCTGCCTAAAGCACACTACATCTGCCTGAACATCGAGTGCGACAACGAGACCCTGGTCGAGTTGGAAACAGCATTCAAATTCAATGATGCCGTGTTGCGTCACCTGACCGTTAAAATGAAGAAAGCTGAAACAGCTCCTTCGCCGATGATGAAATCGGTACAACGCGAAGACGCGGCCAAAAGCCACCGCACCGAAGCACCAGCAGCCGCTCCAGCCGCAGCCGCTTAATTCTTGACCAGGATCGTGCGCTGAACCAGCTACAAGTAACCGCCATCATTGCCGAGCGCGAAATATTGCGCTATACCCCGGCAGGGCTGCCGATTGTGAATGCAGTATTGCAACACAGTTCGCAGCAGATGGAAGCAGGGATTGCCCGTTTGACCGAGTTTGATGTTGCCGCGCTAGCCGCTGGCGAAATCTCAGGCCGGTTCAGTCAGGCAAGCTTGGGCGGGGTGTATCAGTTCACGGGTTTCCTGGCCAGAAAAAGCCGCAACAGCAAGAGTTTGGTGTTTCACATCATTGATTTTAGTGCAGTCAATTCTGACTAGCGCATTTTAGATACAGGAGCCTGACATGGCATTCGGTAAAAAGTTCGACAAAAATAAGCTCAAGCTTAAAGAAAAACGCAAACAGCAAAACCCTTTGTTCAAACGTAAGAAGTTCTGCCGCTTCACCGCAGCTCACGTTGAGCAAGTCGACTACAAAGACGTCGACACGCTGAAAGACTTCGTCCAGGAAAACGGCAAGATCATGCCAGCACGCCTGACCGGTACCAAAGCGCACTACCAGCGCCAAGTCGACACCGCAATCAAGCGCGCTCGCTTCCTCGCGCTGCTGCCATACACCGATCTGCACCACGCTTAATCGGTCAGATATTCCTGGAGAAGAACTATGCAAATCATTCTGTTAGAAAAAGTTGTAAACGTCGGTAACCTCGGCGAAGTCGTCAAAGTCAAGGACGGTTACGCACGTAACTTCCTGATTCCACAACGCCTGGCACGTCGTGCTACGGCAACCGCTGTGGCTGAATTCGAAGTCAAGCGCGCCGAACTGGAAAAAGCTGCTGCCGCCAAACTGGCTGCATCGCAAGCCCAAGGCGAAAAACTGAGCGGCCTGACCGTTCAAGTTGCTCAAAAAGCTGGCGTCGATGGCCGTCTGTTCGGTTCCGTCACCAACTTCGACATCGCTGAAGCGCTGACCAAGCAAGGTTTTGCTGTTGAAAAAGCACAAATCCGCATGCCTACCGGCCCGCTGAAGATCGTTGGCGAGCACAACGTTTCGGTTGCTCTGCACACCGACGTGGTCGTTGAAGTGGTAATCGCTGTCGTTCCAGACGCGAACGCGTAATCGTCTGCGGGCCTGGCCCGCAAGCGCTGCCGCACTATGAAAAGCCGGGTTCGCCCGGCTTTTTTGTGGCCTTTTTTTCGCTCATTTTCAGCCCTTTATTTTTGCCAGCACGCCGAAGCGGGTATAATTCGCGCCATGAACGCCCCCTCTGATCCGCAACTGGATTCCCTCCGTATTCCGCCGCATTCGATCGAAGCAGAACAATCCGTCATCGGTGGTCTGCTGCGCGACAATGCTGCATATGACCGCATCGCCGACTTCATGCATGCGGAGGATTTCTATCGCTATGACCATCGCATCATCTTCGAGCAAATCGTCAAGATGGTTAACGCTTCCAAGCCAGCCGATGTCATTACTGTTTTTGAAACCCTGACCCAGCTCGGCAAGGCCGATGATGTGGGCGGACTCGCTTACCTGAACGCCATGGCGCAAAACACGCCATCGGCCGCGAACATCCGGCGCTATGCCGAGATCGTGCGCGACCGCGGCGTGCTGCGCAAACTCATCACCGTCGCCGACGATATTTCCGGCACGGCCTTCAGCCCGCAAGGCAAGGAAGTCAAGCAGATGCTTGACGAGGCCGAGTCGAAGATTTTCGCCATCGCCGAAGAAGGCGCGCGCGGCGCCCAGGGCTGGACCGCCATCCAGCCCCTGCTGACGCAGGTGGTCGAGCGCATCGACGAGCTGTACAGCCGCGACAACCAGAGTGAAATCACGGGCGTGCCCACCGGTTTCATCGATCTCGACCGCATGACCTCCGGTCTGCAGCCGGGCGACCTGGTCATCGTGGCGGGCCGTCCGTCGATGGGCAAGACGGCGTTTTCCGTCAACATCGGCGAAAACGTGGCCATCGACAGCGGCTTGCCCGTGGCCGTGTTCTCGATGGAGATGGGCGGCGCCCAGCTGGCCATGCGTATGCTCGGCTCCGTCGGACAGCTCGACCAGCACCGCCTGCGCACGGGCCGCCTGAACGACGAAGACTGGCCGCGCCTGACGAATGCGATCCAGAAGATGAACGACGCGCAGTTGTACATCGATGAAACGCCGGCGCTCAATTCCATCGAATTGCGCGCCCGTTCGCGCCGTTTGTCGCGCCAGTGCGGCAAGCTGGGCCTGATCATCGTCGATTACTTGCAACTGATGTCGGCCAATACCCCGGGCGACAACCGCGCCACGGAGATTTCCGAGATTTCGCGGGGCTTGAAAGGCCTGGCGAAGGAACTCGGTTGCCCCGTGATCGCGCTGTCCCAGCTGAACCGCTCGCTGGAACAACGCCCGAACAAACGTCCCGTCATGTCCGACTTGCGCGAATCGGGCGCTATCGAGCAGGATGCCGACGTGATCCTGTTCATTTACCGCGACGAGGTGTATAACCCCGACTCGCCGGACAAGGGGACGGCCGAAATCATCATCGGCAAACAGCGTAACGGTCCAATCGGCAGCATCCGCCTCACCTTCATGGGGCAGTACACCAAATTTGGCAATTACAGTGGTGGCCTGGCGCTTTACCAAGGCGACTAAGACTCAGCAGCACTGGCAATTCCATCGGCCGCCCCCGACAACGGGGCGGCTTTCTGTAGTAAATAACACGACTCAATGCTTAACGGAGAATGACATGTTTGGACGCTTGATGCCCACTGAGGGCAAGTTTTTTGAATTGTTTAACCAGCACGCGGAATTGTGCGTCAAGGGCGCCAAAGAGATGCTCGGCCTGATGACCAATTTCGACGACCTGGAAAACCGCGTGCATGCGATCGAAAGCATCGAGAAACAGGCGGACAAAGTCACCTACGCCACCGTGGAAATGCTGCACAAGACCTTCATCACGCCGATCGACCGCGATGACATCCATCAGCTGATCACGCGCCAGGACGACATCCTCGACCTGCTGGAAGATGCGGCGCAAACCGTCTCGCTGTACGACCTGAAGGCCGTCACGCCGGAAGCCAAGCGCCTGGCCGAACTGGTGCTGGCCTGTACCGAAAAAGTGCGCGACGCCGTCGCCATGCTGCACAACATGGACAACTCGCGCAAGATCGTCGCCATCTGCGAAGAGATCGACCGCCTGGAATCGGATGCCGACCACGTGATGCGCGCCGCCATGTCCAAGCTGTTCCGCGACGAGCCGGACGTGCGCAACCTGATCAAGCTGAAAGCGATCTACGAAATTCTGGAAACCGTGACCGACCGTTGCGAAGACGTGTCCAATATTATCGAAGGCATCATCGTCGAAAACGCGTAAGCGTTGGGCCTGTCCTGAACCAGAATCAGAAAAGAAACTATAATGACCATACAAATCAGCATCTACGTGCTAGGCCTGTTGATCGTCCTCGCGCTGCTGTTTGACTTCATGAACGGCTTCCACGATGCCGCCAACGCGATTGCCACGGTGGTCTCGACGGGCGTATTGAAACCGCAGACCGCGGTTGCCATGGCCGCCACGTTCAACTTCGTCGCCATCTTCGTGTTCCACCAGCTGACCGTGGCCGCCACGGTGGGAAAAGGCACCATCGACCCGGCCGTGATCGACCAGTACGTGATCTTCGGCGCGCTGATGGGCGCCATCTTCTGGAATCTGTTTACCTGGTACTACGGCATTCCCTCGTCGTCCTCGCACGCGCTGATCGGCGGCCTGGTGGGCGCAGCCGTCGCCAAGTCCGGCACGGGCGCGCTGGTTGCGGCCGGCCTGTGGAAAACCGTGGCCTTTATCGTCATCGCACCCGTGCTGGGCTTCGTGTTCGGCTCGATCATGATGCTGCTGGTGTCGTGGATCTTTGTGCGCTCGACGCCGCGCAAGGTCGACAAGTGGTTCCGCCGCTTGCAACTGGCATCGGCCGCGGCCTACAGCCTGGGCCACGGCGGCAACGACGCGCAAAAAACCATCGGCATCATCTGGATGCTGCTGATCGCCGCCGGCTATTCCAGCGCGGCCGATGCCATGCCGCCGATGTGGGTCATCATCTCGTGCTATACGGCCATCAGCTTCGGCACGCTGTTCGGCGGCTGGCGCATCGTCAAGACCATGGGCCAGAAGATCACCAAGCTCAAACCGGTGGGCGGCTTCTGCGCCGAAACGGGCGGCGCCATCACCCTGTTCGTCTCGACGGCGCTGGGCATTCCCGTGTCGACCACGCATACGATCACGGGCGCCATCGTCGGTGTCGGCTCGTCGCAAAAAATGTCAGCCGTGCGCTGGGGCGTGGCAGGCAATATCGTCTGGGCCTGGATCTTCACGATTCCCGCTTCCGCGTTTGTTGCCGCAGTCGCCTGGTGGATTGGCCACCACATCATGTGATGGATAGCCAACGCCAGTAAAAAGGGAGCCTTGCGGCTCCCTTTTTTTATGCGCCGGCCAGTTCCACCGTCAGCCCCTCGCTGGCGAGGAACACCTGCAGGCCGGCCAGGCGGCTCGCATAGCGGCCCATCACGTCGGCAAACACGGCTTCGAGCTGCTCGTCACTGCGGGTCGGTTCGTGGTGGGTGCAGTACAGGCGCCGCGCGCCGCAGCGCAGGGCCAGGTCGAAGGCGGCGTCGAAGGTGCCGTGGCCCCAGCCCTGCTTGCCCGGGTATTCCTCGCGCGTGTACGAGCAATCCATGATCAGCGCGTCGACGCCGGCGACCAGCGCATCGATGCAGGCCTGGCGCTGCGCATTGCGCGCCGCGCAGGCCGCGTGGTCGGCGTGGCCGGGCGGATGCAGGTTGTAGAACGGTTCATGGTCGCCGCTGAAAAACAGCGAGGCGCCGCCGCAGTCGATGCGGTAGCCCAGGTTGACGACCGGGTGGTTCATTTCAGCGCCGCGCACGCGCGCGCCGCCCACGTCGACGGTGTCGCCGGGCGCCAGCGTGCGGTATTCGATGCTGGCCGCCATGGCCGCTTCGCTTACGGGGAAATAGCTGTTTTGCAACTGCACCGCCATCACGTGTTCGATGCCGCATCCGCTGACGCCGTCCAGGGCGCCATGCAGGCGCATGCGGTTGCCGGCCACGAACAGGGGCGAGAACATGGGCAGGCCGTGGATGTGGTCCCAGTGGCTGTGCGTGATGAAGACATGCGCGTCGACGGGCTGGCCGGGCGGCAATTGCTGCGCCAGCGCGAAAATGCCGCTGCCCGCATCGAGAATGATCAAGCTGTCGTCGTCGGTGCGCACTTCGATGCACGTGGTGTTGCCGCCATAGCGGGCCGTGCGCGGGCCCGGGGAGGGGATGGAGCCGCGCACGCCCCTGAACGTGAATTTCATTCAGTACCTTGTTACAGTGTAATTATTGTTGATTCTATTCTAATTAATGAGATTGGCGGCAACATTTATACGTGTTGCAATATGGCAAGTTATTTCATTTTGTTGTAACTAAGTAATGTACAGTGCGCGGGGTGGCCGTTACACTGGCGCTTGCCCGCTTCCTCTTCCCTTACCTGATCGCCATTCACATGCCTCAGTTGCACCCTGAGAAAATCGCCCACAGACTGGAGCAATTGACCGAACTCAGTGTCGCGCTCGGCCACGGCCTGGGCGGCGAGGGACACGATATCGGCGCGCTGTTGCAGCGCATCGTGCTGCTGGCAAAAAGCATGAGCGGCGCCGATGGCGCCACCCTGTACCGGCCCGCCGCCGAGGGCCACCAGCTGGCGTTCGACATCAGCGTCAACGACAGCCTGGGCATCGCGCAGGGCGCCGACATCGGTGTGCCGGGCGTGCCCCTGTTCGATGGCGCGGGCCAGCCCAACCTGGCATCGGTGGCGGCGTATGCGGCGAACCTGCGCCGCAGCGTGAATATCGCCGATGTCTACCGCGACGAGGGCTTCAATTTTTCCGGCATGCGCGAGTTTGACCGCCACCATGGCTACCATACGCAGTCGATCCTGACGGTGCCCATGAGCGACCACGAGGGCGATTTGATCGGCGTGCTACAGCTGGTCAATGCCAAGGATGGGGAAACGGGGCAGGTGCGCGCCTTTTCTTCCACCGACCAGCGCTTCATTGAGGCGCTGGCCGCGCAGGCTGGGGTGGCGCTGACGAACCAGCTGCTCATTTCGCAGCTGGAAGAGCTGCTCGAATCGCTCGTTACCCTGATCAATATCGGCATCGATGAAAAGTCGCCCTACACGGGGCGGCACTGCCAGTTCGTGCCCGAGCTGACGATGCTGCTGGCCGATGCCGCGCACGCCACGCAAACGGGGCCGCTGGCCGATTTTCGGCTCAGCGACAACGAGCGCAAGCAACTGTGGCTGGCCGGCCTGCTGCACGATTGCGGCAAGATCACTACGCCCGTGCACGTGGTCGACAAGGCCACCAAGCTGGAGACGATTTTCGACCGTATCGCCCTGATCGACACGCGCTACGAAGTGCTGCTGCGCGACGCCGAGATCGCGGCCCTGCGCCAGCAGGCGGCGCAGCCGCAGCAGAAGGACGCCATCGCCGGCGCGCTGGCGCAGGAGCAGGCGGCGCTGCGCGAAGAGCGCGACTTCATCCGGCGCGTCAACATAGGCGGCGAAAGCATGGCGCAGGCCGACCAGGAAAGAGTGCGGCAGATCGCTCGGCGCCGCTGGCGCGCGGCCGACGGCCAACTGTGCGATTTTCTGGACGCCGACGAGACGGAAAACCTGACCATCCGCGCCGGCACCCTGACGGCAGCCGAGCGGGCCATCGTCAACAACCATATCAGCGTGTCGATCCGCATGCTCGAAGCGCTGCCGTGGCCCAAGCACCTGCAAAAGGTGCCGGAATACGCGGGCGGCCACCACGAGCGCATGGATGGCAAGGGCTATCCGCGCGGGCTGACGAAAGAGCAGATGTCGGTGCCGGCGCGGCTGATGGCGATCGCCGACATTTTCGAGGCGCTGACGGCGCGCGACCGGCCCTACAAAAAGGGCAAGCCGCTGTCCGAATCGCTGCGCATCCTCGGCAATTTCAGCCTGAATGGGCATATCGACCCGGAGCTGTTCGACGTCTTCATCCGCAGCAAAGTCTATTTGACCTTCGCTGAAAAGCACATGCATCCGAGCCAGATCGATGCCGTCGACGAGGCGGCCATTCCGGGTTATACCCCGTGAAGCTGCCGCTGGCCTGGCGCAAGCACGGGGCACGGTCGCTGCTGGGCATCATGCTGACGCTGGCGGCGGCCGTCCTGTGCCTGGCCGGAAATGAGAATATTGCCCGCCTCGACGCCATGCTGGGCGACTGGCGCATGCGGGCCGAAACGCCGCAGCTGGACCGCCGCATCGTCATCGTCGACATCGACGAGCAAAGCCTGGCACGCGTGGGCCGCTTTCCCTGGAGCCGCGACATCCAGGCGCGCCTGGTGCGCCAGCTCACCGGCCATTACGGCGTGTCTGCGCTGGGCTTCGATATCTCGTTTCCCGAAGCGGACACCAGTTCCGGCTACGCCGTGCTGCAAGGCCTGGCGCGCGGCGAACTGGCCGGCGTGCCCGGCTTGTCGGCGCAACTGGAAAAACTGCGCCCGGCCATGGACTACGACGGCCTGTTTGCAGGCGCCATGCGCGGCCAGCCCGTGGTGCTCGGCTACAGCGTCTCGGAGCAGCAAAGGAAGGGCGTGCTGCCCAAGCCCGCCTTCTCCGTCGCCGACTTGAACGGGCGCACGGTCACGGCCTACGTGGCGCGCGGCTACGAAGCCAATATCGCGCCCCTGCAGGCGGCCGCGCAAGGTGCCGGCATCTTCACGGCGCTGACCGACGCCGATGGCGTCGTGCGTTCCTCGACCCTGTTGCAGCGCATCGGCGACGGCTATTATCCGTCGCTGTCGCTGGCCACCGTCGCCGTCTACCTGCAGGCGCGCGCCATCGCCCCTCGTTTCACGGGCACGGCCGATACCCTGTCGGCACGCGAACTGGCCAGCGGCGGCCTCGAACACATCATGCTGTTCACGCCGCGCGGCGCGCTGGCGATTCCTGTCGGTGAAGCCTTGACGACCACGGTGCAGTACCGCGGCGCGGGAGGTCCCGATGGCGGCGCCTTCCGTTATGTGTCGGCTGCCGACGTGCTGGCCGGCACGGTGCCGCCCGCGCTGTTGAAGGGCGCCATCGTCCTGGTGGGCACCACGGCGCCCGGCTTGAACGATATCCGTGCCACGCCCGTGAATGCCGAGTATCCGGGAGTGGAGGTGCACGCCAACCTGATCAAGTCCATGCTCGACGGACGCTTCAAGGCGCGGCCCGACTACGCGCTGGCGCTCGAACTGGTGCAGCTCGTGCTGTTCGGCCTGCTGCTGGCGGGCGCCCTGGCCGTGCTGCCGCCGGCCGGCGTGATGCTGGCCAGCGTGGGCGCGCTGGCGGCCGTCATCGGCATCAACCTGTACCTGTATGCCGTGCACGACCTGGTGCTGGGCGGCGCCGTGCTGCTGTTGCTGATCCTTGCGCTGTTCATCGCCAACCTGGCATGGGGCTATTTTTTCGAGGTGCGCAAGGGCCGCGCGCTGGTGGCCCGTTTCGGCGAATACGTGGCGCCCGAGCTGGTAGCCGAGATGGCCGACGATCCACAGCGCTACACGATGGAGGGGGAGAACCGCGAATTGACGGTGCTGTTTGCCGACGTGCGCGGTTTCACGGCCATTTCCGAGCAGCTGGCGCCCGCCGCGCTGCGCGAATACATCAATGAATACCTGACGGCCATGTCGGAAGATATCCGCGACAGCCACGGCGGCACGCTGGACAAATACATCGGCGACGCCGTGATGGCGTTCTGGGGCGCGCCCGTCGCCTTTGGCGATCACGCCAGCCGCGCCGTGGCCAGCGCCCTGCTGATGCAGCAAAGTGCGGCGCGGCTGAACCAGCAGTTTTGCGCGCGCGGCTGGCCGGCGCTGCGCATCGGCATCGGCCTCAATACGGGGCCCATGCATGTGGGCGACATGGGCTCGCGCATCCGCCGCGCCTACACTGTGATGGGCGACAGCGTCAACCTGGCCGCGCGCCTGGAGGGCGCCAGCAAGCTGTATGGCGTGGGCATCGTGGTGGGCGAGGCCACGCGCGCGGCCGCCCCGCAATTCCTGTACCGCGAACTCGATCGCATACGCGTGCTGGGCAAGCAGGAAGCGGTGGCCATCTTCGAGCCGCGCTGCCTGCTGGCCGGTGCCGCGGCGGCCGAACTGGCGCAGATCGAGCGCTGGCACGCGGTGCTGGACCGGCTGCGCGCGCGCGAATGGGGGGCGGCTGGCGCGCAGCTGGCCCGCTTGCAGGCGGACTTTCCCGACGATGGCCTGTACCGGCGCTACGCGGCGCGCCTGGCGCAATACCGCGACGCGCCACCGCCGGCCGGCTGGGATGGCGTGACGGAATTGCACAGCAAATAGCCTGTCGTCGCGCCGGAAAAAACTGCCATGGCGGCTTTTTTCAGCATTCCCGGCGCGCTGTTTGTTGCGTTGCGATAAAAATCAGGGCGAAATGTTAGAAATTTCTGACTGGAAACTAAAAGCCGTCTAAAATTTGTCTTCAATCCATTGCCGGACACGCTGGCGCCTGCGGGCCGCGCGCTTGTCCGGTTACACAAGAAATCCTTCACATGACATATCGTTTGGTGCACCTGCTTGCGGGTTCCGCGCTGCTGTTCGCCGTCGGCGCCGCCGGCGCCGCTGTTTCCATGGATGAAGCTGCTCCTGCCACGCAGGAGGACGGCGTGCCGCGCTTCGATATCCGCCGCTTCGACGTCCAGGGCAATACCCTGCTCACGTCCGCGCAGGTGCAAGCCTTGCTGGCGCCCTTTACGGGAGCGCAGCGCGATTTCTCCGACATCGCCCGCGCCGTCGAGGCGCTGGAAGGAGCTTACCGCGGGCGTGGCTACAGCGCCGTGCAGGTGCAACTGCCGGAACAGGAACTGGAACGGGGCGTGGTGCGCCTGAGCGTGCTGCAAACGCCGCTGGGCAAGCTTGCCATCAGCGGCAACATCTACGTTGACGAGGCCAACGTGCGGCGCGCCTTGCCGTCTCTGCGCGAAGGCGCGACGCCGAACTTGCCGGCCCTGTCGCAAAGCCTGAAGCTGGCCAATGAAAACCCGGCGCGCAAGATCGAAGTGCGGCTGCAGGCCGACGAGCCGGCGGGCGCCATCGATGCCATCGTCACGGTGGCCGATGAAAAGCCGTGGAAGGCCATGCTCAACGTGGACAATACGGGCAATGTGCAGACGGGCAAGACGCACGTGGGCGTGGTGCTGCAGCATGCCAACCTGTTCGGCCGCGACCACGTCGCCAGCCTGCAATACACGAGCAGCCTGGAAAAGCCGGACAAGGTGGGCGTGTATGGCGCCGGCTACCACTTGCCGCTGTACGCGCTGGGCGACTCGATGGATTTTTTTGCCAGCTATTCGAACGTCGATTCGGGCAGCATTTCGGCCGGTATTTTCGATCTGGCCGTCAGCGGCCAGGGCAGCATGGCCGGCATCCGCTACAACCAGAACTTTGCCCGCAGCGGCGATTTCGAACCCAAGCTCGTGTACGGCGTCGATTACAAGGCGTACCGCAACAGCGTGCAATTGTTCGGCATGGAACTGGGCGCCGACGTCACCGTGCATCCGCTCAGCGTCAGTTACATCGGCAGCTGGACCGTGCCCACGGGCGAGACCAGCGTGGCCGTCACCTTCGCGCACAATATTCCCGGTGGCAAGCATGGCGCGCAAGCCGATTTCGACCGCGTGCGCGCGCATGCCAAGGCGGCCTATAACACGGTGCGCCTGAGTGCCAGCTTGGGGCGCGTGCTGGATGGCGACTGGCAATGGCGCACGCTCGTCAATGCGCAACTCACGCCGGACGCGCTGGTGCCGGGTGAGCAGTTCGGCGCCGGCGGCGCGGCGTCCGTGCGCGGCTTTGCCGAGCGCGAGGTATCGAATGATTCCGGCGCCAGCCTGAACCTGGAACTGTACACGCCGAACTGGTGCGGCCAGGCGCTCGGTTACCAGTGCCGCGCGCTGGCCTTCTATGACACGGCCTGGCTGCGGCGCAACCATGCGCTGCCCGGCGAAAGCGCGTCGCAAGGCATCAGCAGCGGCGGCCTTGGCCTGCGTTTGCTGCTGAGCCGCTACGCCAATCTGCAACTCGATTACGCCCATGTCGTCAATGGCGGCGACACGGGGCAGCGGGGCGCCAACCGCCTGCATTTCCGCCTCGCCTTGGCCTACTAGCATCAGGATGAACACCATGCACAACCACGTCCAGCACGCCTCCGCTTTCATCCTGACGCCATCCTTTTCATTACCCCATGCGCTACCGCTGCGCCGCACGGCGCTGGCACTGCTGCTGGCCGGCTGTTTCGGCGCCGCGCAGGCCAACCCCGCCTTGCCGCAGGTGGTTAACGGACAGGCGACGTTCAACCAGCAGGGCAACATCTTCTCGATCACGAACACGCCCAACACCATCATCAACTGGCAGAGCTTTTCCATCCATGCGGGAGAAATCACGCGCTTCATCCAGCAAAATGGCAATAGCGCCGTACTCAACCGCATCACGGGACAAGACCCCAGCAAGATCCTCGGCAGCCTCGAATCGAACGGCAAGGTCTTCCTGATCAACCCGAACGGCATCGTCTTCGGCCAGGGCGCGAAAGTGGACGTGAATGGCCTGGTGGCATCGAGCCTGGGCATGACGAACGAGGATTTTCTGTCCGGCAAGCGCCAGTTCACGGCGGGGGCCATCGCCGGCGGCGTCGCCAATGCGGGCACGATCAACGCCGGCAAGGGCGGGCAAGTGCTGCTGATCGCGCCGAACGTGGAAAACACGGGCCTCATCACGGCGCCGAATGGCGAAGTGATCCTGGCGGCCGGGCGCAGCGTGCAGCTGGCCGATCCCGGCAATCCGCAATTGCGCGTGCTGGTCTCGGCACCGAGCGACCAGGCGCTGAACCTGGGCCAGATCATCGCCCAGGGCGGCAGCATCGGCATGGCCGGCGCGCTGGTCAGCCAGCGCGGCGTACTCAACGCCAACAGCGCCGTCGTCGGCGAGAACGGCAGGATCGTGCTCAAGGCCAGCGGCAAGGCGCTGCTCGAAGCGGGCAGCGTCACCAGCGCCACGGGCGCGGCAGGCAAGGGCGGCGACATCCGGGTACTCGGTGAACAGGTGGGGCTGCTGGGCAATGCGAAAGTCGACGCCAGCGGCGCTGCGGGCGGCGGTACGGTCTTGCTGGGCGGCGACTACCAGGGCAAGAACGCGGCCGTGCAGAATGCGCGGCAAGTACTCGTCGGCAAGGATGCCAGCGTCAATGCGGATGCGATTGTCAGTGGCAACGGCGGCAAGGTCATCGCCTGGGGCAATGAATCGGCCCAGGTGCACGGCAGCATTTCCGCGCGCGGCGGGGCGCAGGGCGGCGACGGTGGCTTCGTGGAAACGTCCGGCCATTACCTGGCCGTCGACGGCATCCGCGTCAATACCAGCGCGGCGCGCGGCAAGCGCGGCAACTGGCTGCTCGATCCTTACGATATCACCATCGTCGCCGGTTCGGGCGGCCAGCTGAGCAACTTCGACCAGTTCGCCGACGCGCCGTCGACCGGCAACGCCAACATCGGCGCCGACCTGATTTCCGGTGCCAGCAGCGACGTCACCTTGCAGGCCCTGCGTCGCATCAATTTCAACAGCGCCATCAACATCACGCAGCAAGGGGTGGGCTTAACGGCGCAGGCGGGCGAGATCATCAATGTCAACGCGCCCATTACCACCAATGGCGGCCATATCACGCTGTCGGCCAACGATGCGGCTGCGGGCCTGGCCTATGGCGTCGGCTCGAACGTGAACCTGAACGCGGCGCTGGGCAGCGGCAATGGCGACGTCAGGCTGTCCGGCGCCGGCGTCACTTTCGGCGTCGGCTCGGTCAATGTCGGTAACGGCAACCTGGTCTTGCGCGCGAATGTCGCCGGTGGTTCCATCGACCTGACGGGTAGCGGCGATCAGCTGCTGGGCAGCGGCGTCACCGGCCAGACGGTGCTGCTGGAGGCGGACAACATCAGCATCAACGGCGCCATCAATGTTGGCGGCGCCGCCGGCAATGCCGGCGTGACCGTGCAGGCGTTCAGCGCGGGACGGCAGATCGTGCTGGGCGACAAGGCCGGCAGCGGCCTGCGCCTGACAAATGCCGAACTGAACCGCATCGCTGCCGGCAGCGTGCATATCGGCAACGCCACCGGCGGCGACCTGACGGTGGAGCAGGCGATCGACCTGGCGATTGTCGCGGCGGGCGGCGGCGTGAAAAACCTGGTGCTTGAAAGCGGCGGCAATGTGCTCGTATCGAACACGCTGGCGCTGCGCCAGGACGGCGGCAGCATCGCCGCCACGGCTGCTGGCCTGCTGTCGGTCGCCAGCGGCGGCGGCCTGTCCGCCGGAGCAGTCAAGCTGGTCGCCGACAATATGAGCCTGGACGGTGGCGCGCAAGCGATAGCGGCCACGGCGGGCGGCAGCGTCAGCCTGAACCGCCTTTCCAGCATGGGCACGATCACCCTGGGTGCGGGGGCGGCGGACAGTGCCAACAGCCTGGGCCTGAGCGAAGCGGAATTGAAAACCATCAGCGCCGGTACCGTCCAGGTGGGCGGCGGCAGTTTTGCCGGGGTCGTGAATCTCATGGGCGCGCTGGACCTGGCGTCGCAAGGCGAGCTGAACCAACTTGTGCTGCGCACAGGCGGCAATATCAACCTGAACGGCCCCCTCAGCGTGGCGCAGGGCCTGACCCTGGCTTCCGGCGGCAACATCAGCGCGAGCGGCGCCGTCAGCGTGGGGGGCGACTTCCTGCTCGATGGCGGCCGCTGGGTGCAGAACGGCGCCAGCCTGCCCGGGTTTTCCGCGCGCGGCTTCAGCATTGCGCAGGGGAGTTTCCTGCGCGCGAGCGGTGGCGACGGCGGCTCGTCCTCGCCCTATCTGATCGCCGATATGTATGGCTTGCAAGGCATCGGCAGCCTTGGCCTCGGAGACAGCTATCGCCTGGCCGGCAGTATCGATGCCAGCGGCACCGTGAACTGGAACAGTGGCCAGGGTTTTGTGCCGATTGGCGGCAGCGGCAGCGGTTTTTCCGGTGTGTTCGATGGCGCCGGATTTACCCTCAGCAATTTGACGATCGACCGCAGCCAGCTGCCCGGTTCGGCGGCTGGCCTGTTTGGCACCGTCCAGGGCGGCACCTTGCGCAATCTGACCCTGAGCGGCGGCAGCGTCGCCGGCAGGGCAAACGTGGGTGCGCTGGCGGGCAATGTTGTCAGCGGTACTATCGACGGCGTGAACAGCAGCATGGCCGTCAGTGGCCAGAGCAATGTCGGCGGCCTGGTGGGCAGCAATGGCGGCGCTATCACGAGGTCCGCCAGCAGCGGCGCCGTCACCGGCGTGAATGCCGATGGCGGCGGCGCCATCGGCGGCCTGGCCGGATGGAATGCATCCGGCGCCAGCATCGCGACGTCGTATGCCACCGGCGTGGTGACGGGCGCGCGCGAGATGATCGGCGGCCTCGTCGGCAACAACCAGGGCGCGCTGAGTCAATCTTATGCCACCGGCAAGGTCAGCGGCGCGCGCAGCATCGGCGGCCTGGTGGGCCTGAACGGCGGCAGTATCAATGATGCGTATGCCAGCGGCGCCGTGGGCCGGGCCGCCAATGCCGATTCCATCTTGCCCTGGGAAAACATGGGCGGGCTGGTCGGTGAGAGCACGGGCAGCGTCAGCCATGTCTTCAGCAGCGGCGCCGTGACCGGCAGCGGCTATGCGGCCGTGGGCGCGGTGGCCGGCCACGTGGCTACCGGTTCGCCGTTCGCCTATGGCTTTTTCAATTATGAAACGTCGCTGGTACTGAGCGATGGCGGCGGCTCCAGCGGCCGCAGCACGGCGCAGATGCAGCAGCAAGGCAGCTTCAACGACTACAATTTCAACAGCGTATGGCGTATCTACGAAGGCTACACGACGCCGATGCTGAAGGCTTTCCTGAAGCCGCTGCAGGTGAACCTCTCGGGCAATGCCGCAGGCAAGGTCTACGATGGCCAGCTGGCAGCCTTCCTCGGTTCGATCGGCTATGTCGGGTTGCTCGACGGCGATACGGGCGTGAATGGCAGCCTCGGCTACGGTAACGCGCGCAACGTGGGCAGCTATGCGGCGACGGGCCTGTGGTCGACCAAGTACGACATCACCATGGGCGGTACGACCACCTTCGCCATCACGCCGCGCGCGCTGACGGTGAGTCTCGGCGGCAATGGCAAGGTCTATGACGGCACCCTGGGCTACGATGGCGCCAGTTTTGTGCTGGGCAATGTGGTGGCAGGTGACAACCTCAGTATCAGTGGCAGCGCCGCCTTCCTCGACAAGAATGCGGGCAGCGGCAAGGCCGTGCATGCCAGTGGCCTGGTCCTGGGCGGCAATGAACTGGGCAACTACAGTCTGGCCGCGACCACGCTGGAGGGCACGGCGGACATCACGGCGCGCTTGCTGAACTATGGCGTCACGGGCGCGCAGAGCCGTGTCTATGACGGCAGCTTACAAACCGGCCTGAACGGCTACTTCGAAGGCCTGGTGACGGGCGATCAGGTCGCCATGGCCGGCTTGCTGGGCAGTTTCCGCGACAAGCATGCCGGCATTGGCAAAGTGGTCGATTATCAGGTGGCGACGGGCCACCTGACGGGTGCCGACGCGGGCAACTATGTGCTCAACGGAAATGCTGGCAGCACCACGGCAGACATCACGGCGCGCACCCTGAATGTGAG
>NZ_JBWKYD010000014.1:125373-198251 GCF_059423585.1 Janthinobacterium sp. GW460-12-1-14-LB5
ACGACCGCCTGCAGGGCGACGCCTTGAGCGTGAGCGGCAATGCCGCGTTTGGCAACAAGAATGCGGGTGCCGGCAAGGCTGTCACGGTGACGAGCGTGGCGCTGGGCGGCGATGACGCGGGCAACTATGTGCTGAGCAGCAATGCGGGCAGCACCACGGCCGACATCGGCGCACGCGCACTGAACCTGTCCGGCGTGGCGAGCAACAAAGTCTACGATGGCACGACGGGTGCGCAGCTGAGCCTGGGCGATGACCGTATCGGCGGCGACAGCTTGACGGCCTCCGCAGTGGCCAACTTTGCGGACAAGAACGCGGGCGCGGGCAAGGCAGTGCAACTGAGCGGCGTAGCGCTGACGGGCGCCGATGCAGGCAATTACTTTATCGTCTTGCCGACAGGTTTGCTGGCCAGCATCACGCCCGCCAGCCTGACCCTGGCAGGTTTGAGTGCTGCCGGCAAGGTGTATGACGGCACGACTTCCGCGACGGTCAGCGCGTCGGCGAACGGCGTGCTGGGCCAGGACATGGTCAGCGTGGTGGGCGGCAGCGGCAGGTTTGCCGACAAGAACGCGGGTGCGGGCAAGCTGGTAACGGCCAGCGGCTTCCGCCTGGCGGGCGCCGACGCGGGCAACTACACTTTGGAAACAACGGGCGGCACGACGCAGGCAACGATTGCGCAAAAGCAATTGTCGACCTGGATCGGCAGCGGCAACGGTTTGTGGAGCGATGCCGCCAACTGGGATGGCGGCGTGGTGCCGGAAGGCGCGAACGTGCTGGCAGTAGACTTTTCCCGCAGCAACGGCATCGTCACCTACAGTGCGGCGGCCGGCAATACCATCCTGAAAAACCTGACTTCCGCGACGGGTTTGCTGTTGACGGGCGGCAGCCTGACTCTTGGAGACAGCGCGCTGGACCTCTCCGTGCTGAGCGGACTGGCCGGACTGGAAATCGACGGCGGCAGCTTGCTG
Organism: Janthinobacterium sp. GW460-12-1-14-LB5; assembly: GCF_059423585.1. Classification (NCBI taxonomy): domain Bacteria; kingdom Pseudomonadati; phylum Pseudomonadota; class Betaproteobacteria; order Burkholderiales; family Oxalobacteraceae; genus Janthinobacterium; species Janthinobacterium sp. GW460-12-1-14-LB5. The sequence continues at coordinate 126,339 of NZ_JBWKYD010000014.1, forward strand.
CTGAACGGCAGCCTGTCGGCGGACCGCTACGCGCAAGGCGGCGGTGTGCTGAGTGGCAACGGTAACTTGCTCGTCGCGAACAGTTTTAATCAGACTGCCGGCGCCATCCGGCTGGCCGGCCAGCTGGCCATCACGCAAGCGGCTGGCGATTTGCGCTTCGCCAGCCTGGCGGCGAAGGAAGTACGCTTGAGCGCCCTGAACGGCGCCATCGGCCAGGACGGTGCGCTGCTTGCCAGCAACCTGACTGCGCAGGCGCGCGACGGCATCGTGTTGAGTAATGCGGGCAATCAGGTAAGCAGTTTTACCGCCAGCAATAGTGCAGGGGGCGGCATTGCGCTGAACAATACCTCGGCGCCGGGCATCTTGACCTTGGGAACACTGACCACTGGTGCGGGCAATATCGCCATCGACAACACGGGCGGCGTCATGGCCGGCAATATCGATGCGAATGGCGGCAATGTGAGCGTGAAGGCGCACAGCCCCGTCACCGTCAACGGCAAGATCGCGGGCAATGACATCGCGCTCGATGCCAGCACGGACGTGCTGCTGGGCGATGGCGCGCAGTTGCTGGCGGTACGCGACATCAGCCTGGCGGCGGGACGCGACATCAGTATCAAAGGCAACTCCCGCGTGGTCAGCGGCGGCAATTTTACCGCCAGCGCGCAAGGCAATGTGCGCTTTGCGGACACGGCAAGTTTCATTTTGCCGGTAGCGGCCAGCATGAGCGTGCTGGCAAGAACGGGCAGCATCACGGGCGACTCGGGTGTGCGCATCAACCGCCAGCGCAGCGGCGTGACCCTGCTGGCGCCGACCGGCACGGTAAATATGGCGGACGCCATCTTCCTGCCCGCCACGACCGTCGAGCAGCCCGTGATCGACGCCGCCACGAGCCTGGCCATCAATGACGCCTTGCGCATTATCAAGCAGGCCGACCATGCCAACGCCCCGCTCGCTTCCAAACTGCCAGCCAAGCCTGCTGACAAGGTGACGGATGACAAGGATGTTATCGATGCCACAGATAAACCGACAGGATACAAATACGATGATGCCGCTAAAAAAATGTACTGCAATTAAGGCCTTCTTGTGGCTGGCCCTGATGTGCGTGGGCGCCCACGCCTGGGCCGGCCAGGTGGCCGGTACCGTCATGCAATTGAGCGGTCCGCTGATGGCGAAAAAGGCTGATGGCAAGGTGAAATTACTGGCCATCAGGTCCGAAGTCGAGCAGGGTGACACCTTGCTGACGGAAAAGGAGACCTATGCCTTGATCAAGCTGATCGACAATAGCGAAATCACCCTGAAACCGAATACCAGTTTCGTGATCGAGCAATTCAGCTACACGGCCGAGCAGCCCGATGGCGACCACGCCGTCTTCAGCCTGCTCAAGGGCGGCTTGCGTTCCGTCACGGGCTTGCTGGGCAAGCGCAACAAGGAGCGCTTCGAGATGAAGACGCCGGCCGCCACCATCGGCATTCGCGGCACGACTTTCATTGCCAGCTATGTGCCGCCGGCGGCACCTGGCGGGCCAGCACTGCCCAATGCACCGGCGCCCGTGGCGCTGCCACCCGGTTTGTATGTGCAGGTGCTCGATGGCCTGATTCATGTGACGAATCCAGCGGGTACAAGTAATTTTGCTGCCGGGCAATTTGGTTTTACGCCCAACTTCAGGCAGCCGCCCGCCCCCTTGCCCGTCAACCCCGGCATCCCATTCACGCCGCCGCCGGTCTTTTCATCGTCGTCACCGGGCCCAGGCAGCGCGGCAGGCGGCAGCAAGCCTGCCACCATCGACTGCGTGGTGCGCTAAGGTGTGCTGCAGGCTGAAATAGGGCTTGACCTTCCCATCATGGGATAGCAGATCCTGTACACATTAGTTAATCTTTCGTACAGGATATGCCATGAACCAGAGTGCACTCGCTCCCGCCGCTTCCCCTCCCGCCGCCGCGCACGCGCAGGCGCTGGCCATCGAAGGCATGAGCTGCGCCTCCTGCGTGGGCCGCGTGGAAAAGGCCCTGGCCGCCGTGCCGGGCGTGACCCAGGCCAGCGTCAACCTGGCCACCGAACTGGCCAAAATCAGTTCCGATACGCCGATTCCCCTGGCCACCTTGCAGGCGGCCGTGGAAAAGGCCGGCTACACGGTGGCGCAGCGCGAGATCGACCTCAATATCGCCGGCATGACGTGCGCCTCTTGCGTGGGGCGGGTGGAAAAAGCCTTGCTGAAAGTGCCGGGCGTGCTGCTTGCCAGCGTCAACCTGGCCACGGAAAGCGCGCGCATCAAGGTGACGGGCGGCGTGGAAGCGGGTACCCTGATCGCCGCCATCGACAAGGCCGGCTATGCCGCCACGGTGCCCGCCGCCAGCCAGGCCAGCGCGCCCATTGCCGCACCGAACCGCGACGGCCTGAAAGTGGCGTTCGCGGCCGTGCTGGCCTTCCCCCTGATGCTGCCCATGCTGCTGGAATGGGCCGGCATCCATCTGATGCTGCCCGGCGCTCTGCAATTCGCCCTGGCCACGCCCGTGCAGTTTTACTTTGGCGCGCGTTTCTACAAGGCGGGCTGGAAGGCGGCCCGTGCCGGCAGCGGCAACATGGACTTGCTGGTGGCGCTGGGGACGAGCGCCGCGTATGGCTTGTCCGTCTATCAATGGCTGACGGCGGGCGAAATGCTGCCGCACCTGTACTTCGAGGCGTCGGCCGTCGTCATCACCTTGGTGTTGCTGGGCAAATGGCTGGAAAGCCGCGCCAAGCGCCAGACGGCCTCGGCCATCCGTGCGCTGCAGGTCTTGCGTCCGGAATCGGCGCGCGTGCGCCGCGACGGCGTCGAGATCGACTTGCCAGTGGAACAGGTGAAAGTGGGCGACCTGGTGGTCATCCGCCCCGGCGAGCGGGTGGCCGTCGATGGCGTGGTGGTGGAAGGCGCCAGCCAGGTCAACGAGTCGCTGATCACGGGTGAAAGCTTGCCAGTCGATAAGCATCCGGGCGACAAGGTGACGGGCGGCGCCATCAATGCCGATGGCTTGTTGCTGGTGCGCACGCAAGCCGTGGGTGGCGAGACGACCTTGTCGCGCATCATCCGCCTGGTGGAAGATGCGCAGGCGGCCAAGGCGCCGATTCAGCACCTGGTCGACAAGGTCAGCGCCATCTTCGTGCCCGTGGTGCTGGTGCTGGCGCTGCTGACCATGCTGGGCTGGTGGTTCGCGACCGGCGAACTGGAAAACGCCATCATCAATGCCGTGGCCGTGCTGGTCATTGCCTGCCCATGTGCGCTGGGCCTGGCCACGCCGACGGCCATCATGGCCGGTACGGGCGTGGCCGCCCGTTACGGCATTTTGATCAAGGATGCGGAAGCGCTGGAAGTGGCGCACGCCGTCAATACCGTCGTGTTCGACAAGACGGGCACTCTGACGGTAGGCAAGCCTGCGCTGGCGGCCCTGCATGCGCACGGCATCGACGATGCCCGGCTGTTGCAGCTGGCGGCCAGCATCCAGCGTGGAAGCGAACACAGCCTGGCGACGGCCGTGCTGGATGCAGCTGGCGCGCGCCACATCGAACCCTTGCCGGCCACGGCCTTGTCGGCCTTGCCGGGCCGCGGGCTGGCGGCCCAGGTCGATGGCCTGGACCTGAAACTGGGCAGCACGCGCCTGATGCAGGAGTTGCACGTGGATATGGCGCCGCTGGCGGCACAGGCCTTGTCGCTGGAAAACACGGGCAACACGATTTCGTGGCTGGCCTCGGGAACGGAACTGCTGGGACTGTTCGCCTTCAGCGACCAGGTCAAGCCGAATGCGCAGGCGGCCATTGCCCATTTGCACAGTTTAGGCATCCGCACGGTGATGTTGACGGGGGACAACCAGGGCAGCGCCGACGCCGTCGGCAAGGCCCTGGGCATCGACACGGTGGCGGCGAAAATGCTGCCGGCCGATAAAACCGCTAAAATCACGGCACTGAAAGGCGAAGGCGCGAAAGTGGCCATGGTGGGCGACGGCATCAACGATGCGCCCGCGCTGGCCGCTGCCGACGTGGGCATCGCCATGTCGACGGGCACGGACGTGGCCATGCACGCGGCCGGCATCACGCTGATGCGCGGCGATCCTGCCCTGGTGGCGGACGCCATCGATATCTCGCGCCGCACCTACAGCAAGATACGGCAGAATCTGTTCTGGGCCTTCATTTATAACCTGATCGGCATTCCGCTGGCCGCCTTCGGCTTGCTCAACCCCATGGTGGCGGGCGCGGCGATGGCCTTCAGTTCCGTCAGCGTGATCAGCAATGCCCTGTTGCTGCGCCGCTGGAAAGCCCGCAGTCATGCAGGCAGCGCGCATACCAAGGAGTCATAGGATGAATATCGGCCAGGCAGCCAGTGAAACGGGCGTATCGGCAAAAATGATACGCTACTACGAGAGTATTGCCTTATTAAAACCCAGCGCGCGCAGCGACGCCGGCTACCGCATCTACACGCCGAACGACTTGCACGCCCTGCGTTTTATCAAGCGAGGGCGGGGCTTGGGCTTTTCGCTGGAGCAAATCCGCGAACTGCTGTCGCTGTGGCAAAACGACCAGCGCGCCAGCGCGGACGTGAAAGGCATCGCCCTGGCCCATGTCGCGGATCTGAACCAGCGCATCGCCGAACTGACGGAAATGCGCGACACGCTGGCCCATCTGGCGCAATCGTGCCACGGCGACGACAAGCCCGATTGCCCCATCCTGCAAAGCCTGGGGCTGGCCGGCGACACGGAAGCGAAGGCTTGCTGCCATTGAGGTAAATCAACGGAGGTGGGTATGGCTTACGAACTGTACTACTGGCCTACGATACAGGGGCGCGGCGAATTCATCCGCCTGGCCCTGGAAGAGGCGGGCGCCGACTACCGCGATATCGCCCGTTTGCCTGAACGCAAGGGCCAAGGCGTTCCCGCCATGCTGGCCTGCCTCGATGGCGACGGCACGCCACGGGCCGCCTACGCGCCGCCCGTGTTGCGCGACGGCGACATGCTGATCGGCCAGACGACGAATATCCTCTTGTATCTGGGCCGCCGCCTGGGCCTGGCGCCGCGCGCGGAAAGCGGCCGTTTATGGCTGAACCAGCTGCAACTGACCATGGCCGACTGGCTGACGGAAGTGCATGACACGCACCACCCGCTGTCGATGAATCAATATTATGAGGAACAGAAACAGGCGGCCCTGTTGCGCAGCGCGGATTTCCGTTCCACGCGCCTGCCGAAATTTCTCGATTATTTCACCCAGGTCTTGCTGAATAATCGCAGCCGCGGCCAGTATCTGGTGGGCGCGCGGCTCACGTACGGCGACCTGTCGCTGTTCCAGATGCTGGCCGGCTTGCGTTATGCGTTTCCGCAAGCCATGGCGCGCCTGGCGCCCGAATATCCCTTCCTGTCCGAGTTGCACGATATGGTGGCGGCGCGGCCGAACATCGCCCGCTACCTGCAGTCGAAGCGCAGAATCGCCTTCAATGAGGAAGGCATCTTCCGCTATTACCCCGAACTGGACGGGTAAATGAAAACAGCCGGCGCAAAGGCCGGCTGTCTCGATACTGCTGTGGTTGTTATTGCGCGCTGGTAACGGGGTAGCCCGCTTCCACGATGGCGGCGCTGATGGCGCCCAAGTCGGCGGGAGATTCCACCGTGACACGCTTGCTGGCCAGGTCGATCTGCACCTGGGCTTGCGGATCGATGGCTTGCACCGCTTTCGTGACCGAGCCGACGCAATGGCCGCAGCTCATGTTTTCAACTTGTAACTGATACATGGCAAGCACTCCTTGAATGATTAAGTGCCTCCACTGTAATCCTTGCCCCGGTGGGAAGGTCAAGCGGAAGCGTTGTCGCGTATTAATGGAGGAGGAAGTCGACGGCTTGCATGGGCGGCGGCACCTTGTCATCCTGCACGGATTCGCGCAAGCTGATGTCGATGGCGCGGCACATGGCCGACAGCGGCAGATCGTTGGCATCTTCGCCGAACGGCTCCTCGATCTCGTCGCCCAGCGCATCGAGGCCAAAGAAAGTGTAGGCGACGATGGCGACGACGAACGGCGTCATGAAACCGAGCGAGTCGACCAGGCCGAAGGGCAGCAGGAAACAGTACAGATAGGCCGTGCGGTGCAGCAGCAGCGAATACGAAAACGGAATCGGCGTGCTGCGGATGCGTTCGCACGAAGCGCCCGCCGCTACCATGGCCGAGATCGTGTTATCGATCTGTGCCGTGAGGATGCTGTCGATGCGGCCTTGCCCGACGCAGTCGGCCAGGTCGTGGCCCATCTGCAGCATCAGGTAGTCGGATGGATTCGATGCCTGGCAAGCCGCTTCCCATTCTGCCGGGCGCAGCAGAGGCTGCAAGTCGGCCGGTCCGCGCGTGTCGCGCAGCTGGTGGCGCAGCGCATGGCAAAAGGCAATGGTGCGGTAAATCATGCGCACGCGCACGTCTTCCAGGCCCAGCCTGGCGTGGGCCGGCGTGTCGCTGCGTATCATGGTCTGGCACTGGCGCGAGAAATTACGGCTACGCAAGACCAGTTCGCCCCACAGCTTGCGCGCTTCCCAGTAGCGGTCGTAGGCGGCCGTGTTGCGAAAGCCCAGGAAGATGGCCAGCGGCAAGCCGATCAGCGTAAACGGGATGGTGGTGAGGATGACCTTGTGATCGAACAGGGTGCCGTGGCACCAGGTGACGAGGGTGGCGATCAGGGTATTGACGATGAGCGTGGTGCGGATGCGCGGCAGAACGGAGCCGCGTACCACGAGGAACAGCCGTAGCGCCGAAGGACGCTCGCGCACGATCATGCTGGTCTCCCTGCCGGGTGCCGGACAAGCGGCGAAACGCTGGCCCGGCGAGTGATTAAAAATGGGGAAATGCGAAGTGGCAAGTGCCGGGAACAAAAAGCCCGCAGTGCGTGCGGGCTGAGCTGGGTGTGCATGGGAAGCAGTGTAGGGGAGACGGCATGAGTATAGGCCGCAGGCCCGCTTCCAGCCAATTCACAGTGGCGATAGGCGTTATTCATTTTATGAATGAATATTTCATTTATAACTTAAATTCCCGTGTTCGCTGACGTTACTGCCTTTTTTTTCGTCTGGGCCAGTCGCAATCGAGCAAGTCGCATGGATCGCAGGAACAATGCTGGCAGTCCGGCGAGGGAATGTCGCAGTCGCAAAAGCCCGCCTGGGCCAGGTGCCTGCCGTGACGTCGCTGCTGCGGATGCAGTTCCCGATACTGGCGATGGCGCTCGCCGCACGCGCGCAAGCGCCGTTGCAACAAGGGCAAGCCTGCGCGCAAGCCATGCCGCGCGATGACTTTGTAGCCATAGGCGGAGCAACTGTCGCGCCCCGTCAGCACGCGGTAGGCGCAGCGAAAGCCTTTGCGGGGCGACAGGTAGCGCTGGTAGATGCGGATGGCCCACAGGGCCAGGTGCTTGCCGCAGGTGTCGAGTGAGAAAATGCGATCTCCTTGGCCGGTCGCGGTCATTGGATTAGGGCAGTGTTGTCAGCATACGATAGGTATGCAAAAAATAACAGCGCCAGCGGCCTAGGCGCCCATGCTTTTCCAGCCATACCAGCCGAATGCCGCCAGCCACGCCAGCATGATCGCCAGTCCCGGCAGCAATAGCCATTTCGTCACGGTCTCTTCCCACGCCACGTAGGGCTGGCCGCCGCGTGCGATGGCCAGCAGCGCCTGTCCGCCGTTCAAGCCGGCAAACGGCAGCAGGTTGAACGCGCACAGCTTCAAGGAAAACAGGGCGAATACCAGCGCAAAGCCGTGCGTGCGAGCAAAGATTTCCCCGTCAGCCAGCAATTGCTGCGCCATCGACAATGGTGCCAGCGCACCGTCAATGATTTGCCCGAAGGCGGCGATAAAGCGCTCCCAGCCCGAGGCTCCCATGATGCCCAGCGACAAGGCCAGCAGTACGGCCACGCCGCTCAAGGGCAGCAGCACCTGCTTCCACAGCGGCTGGAAGTTGTAGGCGTCAAGACAGGGATCGTCGTCATACAAGGTTTCCTCGCGCGTATCTTTCAGCACCAGATCGCCGGCCAGCGGCAGAAGCTTGATGTGGACTTTGCCCCAGGTCAGCAAGGTGGGACCGACGCCGTAGCGGATGCTGCGCACCGTGATGCCGAACAGCCTGGCGCAGGCTGCCATGACGGAAATGTGGATGAACATGAAGACAATGAAGCAGAGCAGCAACTGCAGGGCGGGATGCATGGGGCGGGTTGTCCAGGAAGAAAAGAGCGGTATTAGAACATGTCGCAGGAAAAAGTTGCGCACATGAAAAAAGCCCCGCCTGCATCGCTGCAGCCGGGGCTTTTGAATCACTGAGGCAGCTTGCGCCGCCCGCTACAATTTACAGCACTTCGCTGGCGTGATCGGCCAGGCGCGAACGCTCGCCGCGGGCCAGGGTGACGTGGCCGCTGTGGGTCCAGCCCTTGAAACGGTCGACCACGTAGGTCAGGCCGCTCGAGCCTTCCGTCAGGTATGGCGTGTCGATCTGGGCGATGTTGCCCAGGCACAGGATCTTCGTGCCGGGACCGGCGCGCGTGACCAAGGTCTTGACCTGTTTCGGCGTCAAGTTTTGCGCTTCGTCAATGATCAGGAACTTGTTGACGAAGGTGCGGCCGCGCATGAAGTTGAGCGACTTGATCTTGATGCGCGAGCGGATCAGGTCTTGCGTTGCCGCACGGCCCCATTCGCCGCCATCCGAGTCGGACTTGTTCAGCACTTCCAGGTTGTCGTCGAAGGCGCCCATCCATGGCGACATCTTTTCTTCTTCCGTGCCCGGCAGGAAACCGATATCTTCGCCGACCGGCACCGTCACGCGGGTGACGATGATCTCATTGTAGAGCTTGGTTTCCAGCACTTGTGCCAGGCCGGCGGCCAGGGCCAGCAGGGTCTTGCCGGTACCGGCCTGGCCCAGCAGGGTGACGAAGTCGCATTCCGGATTCATCAGCAGGTTCAGCGCGAAGTTCTGCTCGCGGTTGCGCGCCGTCACGCCCCACACATTGTTCTTCGTGTGGCTGAAGTCGCGCAGGGTTTGCAGCACGGCCGTCTTGCCGTTGATCTGTTTCACCTGGCCGTAGAACGGCGTTTCGCCGTTTTTCGGTTCCAGGTAGATGAACTGGTTGACCAGCAGCGATGGAATGAACGGGCCCGTCACGCGGTAGAAGGTGGAACTATAGCCGTTCTTGCTTTCCTGCCACGATTCCATGTCCTTGCCGTGCTTGTTCCAGAAGTCGTCCGGCAATTGCACGATACCCGAGTACAGCAAGTCCGTGTCTTCCAGCACATGGTCGTTGAAGTAATCTTCGGCCGGCAAGCCCAGGGCGCGCGCCTTGATGCGCATGTTGATGTCTTTCGACACCAGCACGACAGGGCGGCCTTCCTGTTCCGACTCCAGCGAACGCACGACGGCGAGGATCTGGTTGTCGGCCTTGCCCACTGGCAAGCCAGCCGGCAGGTCGGCGCTCTGCAGGCGCGTCTGGAAGAACAGACGGCCCTTGGCATCCTTGTTGCCCAGCTTGGACAGCAGGATGCCGTGTTCGATGGCATCGTCATCCGTGTTGCTGATCAGGGCGTCCAGGGTGCGCGACACCTGGCGTGCATTGCGCGCCACTTCCGTCATGCCTTTTTTATGGTTGTCCAGCTCTTCCAGGGTCATCATCGGCAGGTACACATCGTGTTCCTCGAAGCGGAACAGCGACGATGGATCGTGCATCAGCACGTTCGTGTCGAGCACGAACAGCTTGCTGATGCCGCGCTGGTCGGCGGCGCGGCTGGCGGACGACTTGAGCTGCACTTCGACGGGCTTGTGCTTGGCCGGATGCGGCTGCTCGGCCTGCTTGACGGGCTTGATCGGCGTGACCTTGCCTTTTGCCGCCGGCTTGGCTTTTGCCGCAGGCGCGGCCGCAACCGGTGCGGGCGTCGGCTTGGCGACCATCAGGGCGGCCACTTGCTTGATCTTCGTGGCCGCATTGCGGACCGGCTTGGCAACTTCGGCGAGCGCCGCTTCAATGACAGGTGCAGCCACTTTCTTGGCTGCCGGGGGTTTGGTGGCCGGGCGCGCCGCGCCTGCGGTTGGGTAATCTTGGGTGGCCAGGATGGTGGCTGGCTTGCTCGGTAATTTTGGCAGTGGCATCAGGATCTCAATCAAAAAATTTCTGGAATGAATCGCCCATGGGCTGCCAGCTTCTGGCGGCACTACTCATGGGGTGGATGCGGGGGAACAACAATGCTACAAGACGAGAAACTGCCGGAGGGCCGGCAGCATGGCCGGTCATGGACGCCATCGGCGGGCTGCAGGCCCGCCTGACGCAGTGGATGGAGGCGCTTCGTTGACTCAAAATGGCGATAGGTACCGTGAACTGAACTGCGGTTGAACCAGGCTCGCTGGAAGCCGACAACGCGCATTGGATCAAAATGGACGATCAATTCAGATGCGCTACGAATTCCAGCACTTCTTCCACGTGAGTTGCGACCTTCACGCCTCTCCATTCTTTCACCAATCGGCCCTGGGCGTCAATCACAAACGTACTGCGCTCGACGCCGCGGACCGTCTTGCCGTACATCTGTTTCATCTTCATGACGTTAAACAGCAGGCAAACGGCTTCGTCCGGGTCGGAAATGAGCTCGAACGGCAGCTCCAGCTTGGCCTTGAAGCTTTCGTGCGAGCGCAGGGAATCGCGGCTGATGCCGTAGATTTCCACGCCGGCGGCAACAAATTGCGGATACGCGTCGCGGAAAGCGATGTTTTCCGTGGTGCAGCCAGGAGTGTTGTCCTTCGGATAGAAAAACAGCACCGTGGCCTTGGCCGGACGGCCCAGCAACTGAAAGGTCTTGCCGCTGGTCATGGCGGCGCTAAAGTCGGGTATGCTAACGAGGGATTGGCTATCAGCCACAGGTTTTCTCCTGAACGGTGATCATCAGCGCTGGTTTTTAATCTGGCAACGCATCCAGGTGCAACGATACAGCATTCAGGCCGCTTTGCCCTGCACAATCAGGCGTCCCGAACGCCCGGGCAACTCATCCCAGGTGATGGGGCAAACGGGCAAGTCCGTATCTTTTATCTTTTCATAATAATCGCCCATCGCTGCAAACTGGTAGCCCTGGGCTTTCCAGCCAGCGAGCAGTTGTTCGAAAATGGGGGCGAGTTTCTGTCCTTCAAGTTCGGCATGCAAGGTATAGACGTGGTCGCGCGGATTGTCCGCCGTCAGCGACAATATATGCGCGGCAACATTGCCGGTCGTGATCAGCTTGCCGTCGATTTCGCAGCCCAGCAATTCATCCAGGGTGGGCAGGGTGGTGGGCAATTGCACGCATTGCAGGATGGTGTTGCCGTTGCGCACGCGGTGCGGGCCATTGCCCGGATGCAACATGGTGCCGCGCGCGTCGAGCATGGCGCGGCCATCGGAGGCAAAGCGGTAGCCCGCCGTGTCGTGTTCGGCAAAGGCGCTGACATTCATTTGCCAGCCGGCCGCACCGTGCGTGTGCGGCGCTATGCCAAACACCTGTTCATAGCGGTTGGCGGCTTTGCGCATCATGTTGATGGTCCAGGCGGCGTTGCGCTTGGCCACGTTGTCTTGCCACAGGGTGTGATCCCAGGTGTGGATGCCGCACTCGAAACCGGCATCGCGCACGGCGCGCAGTTGCGCCGCGCATTGCTTGCCGATATCGGGTCCCGGCAGTAAGGTGCCGTACATCAATGTTTTCAAGCCGTAGTGCTCGACCACCGAGGTGCGCGACACCTTGCTGAAAAAACCGGGCTTCAAGGCGCGCCGCAGGGCCCAGCCCGTGTGGTCGGGGCCCAGCGAGAACAGAAAGGTGGCCTTGGCCTGGTGCGCGCTCAGCATGCGTACCAGATTGCCCATGCCTTCACGGGTACCGCGATAGGTATCGACGTCGATTTTCAGGGTCAGGAACGGCTTGCTCAACATTAATCCATCAAGGCTTTGGCTTGGGCTACCTGGCTGCGGTAGGCGTCGAAAATATTGCGCAGGGAATCGGCCATGGTGGTGATCGGCGCCCATCCCAGCTCTTCGCAGGTATTCGTGATTTTCGGCACGCGGTTCTGCACGTCCTGGTAGCCGGCACCGTAGTAGGCGCCCGAGGTCGTTTCCACGATGTTCACGTGTTTCGCGCCTTCGGCGTATTCCGGGTACTCGGCGGCCAGGGTCAGCATCATGCCGGCCAGGTCGCGGATCGAGTAGTTATTGGTCGGATTGCCAATGTTGTAGATCTTGCCGCTGGCGATGCCATTCTTGTTGGCGATGATGCGGATCAATGCATCGATGCCGTCGTCGATGTAGGTGAACGCGCGTTTCTGCGCGCCGCCGTCGACCAGCGAAATGTTCTCGCCGCGCACGATGTGGCCGAAGAACTGCGTCACGACGCGCGAGGAACCTTCTTTCGGCGTGTGGATCGAATCGAGGCCGGCGCCGATCCAGTTGAATGGACGGAACAGGGTGAAGTTCAAGCCTTCCATGCCGTAGCCCCAGATTACGCGGTCCATCAGCTGCTTGGCGTTCGAATAGATCCAGCGCGGCTTGTTGATCGGGCCGCAGATCAGTTCCGAGTTTTCCGGATCGAATTCCTCGTCATGGCACATGCCGTACACTTCCGAGGTCGACGGGAAGACCAGGTGCTTGCCGTACTTGGCTGCCGAGCGGACGATAGGCAGGTTGGCTTCGAAGTCCAGTTCGAAGACGCGCAGCGGCTGCTTGACGTAGGTCGACGGCGTGGCGATGGCGACCAGGGGCAGGATCACGTCGCATTTCTTGATGTGGTACTCGACCCATTCCTTGTTGATCGTGATGTCGCCTTCGAAGAAGTGCATGCGCGACTTGTAGTTGTCATCTTCCAGCAATTCCGTGATGCGGTCCGTGTTCATGTCCATGCCGTAGACATGCCAGTCGGTGGTTTCCAGGATGCGCTTGGACAGGTGGTGACCGATGAAGCCGTTGACGCCTAAGATGAGGACTTTTTTCATGTGAGATTCTCTTGAGTGATATCAATGTGTGCTGACGCGGGCGGTCAGACTTGCTTGCAATTGCTGAGCCGAAATCGGCTCCCCGGCAGCCCTCAGCACGGAAATGGCCAGCATGCGGCCGTCTCCGCAGACGCCAAAGATGCAATTATCCACTACCGTCAAGCCCGGTGGCAAACTTCCTGCTGAATGCTTGCTTAAACGGGCTTTTTCGATGGTGTAAATAACATTGTTGACTTCGGCGAAGGCGCCGGGATAGGGCGGCGCGACGGCCCGGTGCAGGTTGTACACCTGCTGCGCAGGTAACTTCCAGTCGATGCGGCCGTCTTCCGGCGTGCGGCCGCCAAAATAGCCGCCCTGGCGCAAATCGTTGAGCTGGCGCGGCGCCGTGCCGTCCAGCAAGGCCGGCAGCACCCCCCACAGCGTTTGTTCCGCCGCCACGGTGACCTTGCCGAAGACTTCGAAGGCCGTGTCGTCGGGCAGGATGGGCACGGCCGTTTGCGCGACGATGGCGCCCGCATCGGGCTTGACCGTCATTTCATGCAGGGTGGCGCCCGTCTGCGTGGCGCCATGCAGCACGGCCCAGTTGACGGGCGCGCGGCCGCGGAACTGCGGCAGCAGCGAACCGTGCATATTGTAGGCGGGCGCGACTTCCAAGATGCTAGCCGGCAACATGTGGCGGTAGTAAAAGCTGAACAGCATGTCCGGCCTGGCTGCCTGCACCTGCGCCAGCAGTTCGGGCGCGCGCGCATCCGATGGCGTGATGTACGGGATGCCTTCGGCCTGGCACAGGCTGGCGACGGATTCGAACCACAGGTTTTCCGTGGGACTGTCTTCATGCGTGACGACGAGGGCGATATCGACGCCGCCGGCCAGCAGCACCTTGATGCAGCGCACGCCTACGTTGTGGTAGCCGAACACGACGGCGCGCGGGGCGCCCATCAGCGGCCCACCTGGCGTTTTTCCAGGCGCACATACGATGGCGCCTCGGCTTCTGCCTGGGTCATGCCGTCCTGCAAGATGGTTTGCACCACGTAGCGGGGACGGGCGCGCACTTGCTGGAAGATGCGGCCCACGTATTCGCCCACCAGGCCGATGCCGAACAGGATCACGCCCATCAGGAAGAAGGCGATGGCGAACAGGGTGAACACGCCTTGCGCCTCGGCTCCCAGCAGGAAGCGGCGCACCAGCAAATAGATCACCAGCAGGGCGGAGCTGACCGACAGCAGCATGCCCAGCATGGAAAAGATTTGCAGGGGAATCAGCGAAAAGCCCGTGACCAGGTCGAAATTGAGGCGGATCAGGCTGTACAGCGAGTATTTCGACTCGCCGGCGGCCCGTTCCTCGTGCTCGACGGTGATTTCCGTGGGCTTGCGGGCAAACGTGTAGGCCAGGGCGGGCACGAAGGTGTTGACTTCGGCGCACTGGTTGACCAGGTCGATCACATTGCGGCCATACGCGCGCAGCATATTGCCCTGGTCCGTGATCTTGATGTTGGTGATGCGCTCGCGCAGGCGGTTCATCATCTTCGAGGCCAGGGTGCGCCAGGCGGAGTCTTGCCGCTTGCGCCGGATCGAACCCACGTAATCGTAGCCTTCGCGCATCTTTGCCACCAGGTTGCCGATTTCTTCTGGCGGGTTCTGCAGGTCGGCATCGAGCGTGATCATGATCTGCCCGCGCGAGGCTTCAAAACCGGCCAGGATGGCCATATGCTGGCCATAATTGCCGTTGAACAAGATCACGCGCGTAACGTCCGGGCGCTGGCGGAACTGTTCCGCCAGGATGGCCACCGAATTGTCGCGGCTGCCATCATTGACGAAGATGATCTCGTAGCTCGTCTGTAGGGCGTCGAGGGCCGGATACAGGCGGGCGAACAGGCTGGCCAGGCCATCCTGCTCGTTGTAGATCGGAATGATAATGGACAGTTCAGGTTTCATCGGCGCGCTGCTCATTTGATGAGAATGGATTTGACGGTGGCGACGGCACGTTCCACATCCTGTTTCGTCATGGCATAGAACATCGGCAGGGTCACGGTCAGGCGGCCGATCTTTTCCGAGACGGGGAACATGCCCTCGGTAAAGCCGCGTTCGCGGTACATGGTAAACAGGTGGATCGGTGCGTAATGATAGCCCGTTCCCACGTTTTGCTGCGCCATGGCCTGCATGAAGGCGGCGCGGGTGCCGGGGCCATTGTCGGGCAGGATGATCTGGAACAAATGCCAGTTGCTGTTTTCAAAGTCCTGCACGGGCAACTGGGCGCCGCTCTGCGCTTCGAAGTCGCTGCCGAATTGCGCGAAATAGTGGCGTGCCAGCGCGCGGCGGTGGGCCGTGATCGCGTCGATATTAGCGAACTGGCCCAGGCCGATGGCGGCCATGATATCGCTCATGTTGTATTTGCCGCCCAGCACATCAACATCGATGCCGTCGACGCCGCTGCGCGTGACGCCCTGCAGCCGGTATTTCTCGGCCAGCTTCGCTTCTTCCAGGTTGTTGAGGACGAGGCAGCCGCCTTCGCCCGTGGTGATGTTCTTGTTGGCCTGGAAGCTGAACGAGACAAAGTCGCCAAATGCGCCGATGCGCTTGCCTTTCCAGGTGGAGCCGAAGGCTTGCGCCGCGTCTTCCACCACGCGCAGATTGTACTTTTCGGCAATCGCGTACAGGCGGTCCATGTCGACGGGCAAGCCGGACAGGTAGACGGGGATGATGGCTTTCGTGCGCGGGGTGATGGCCGCTTCCAGCTTGTCGAGGTCGATATTCCGGGTGACGGGATCGATATCGGCGAACACGGGCGTGGCGCCCACTTCGATGATGACGTTGGCCGTCGCGACCCACGACACGGGCGTGGTGATGACTTCGTCGCCCGGGCCGATGCCGGCGATGCGCAGCGCGATTTCCATGGTGCAGGTACCCGAATTGAAGGTGCGCACGGGACGCCCGCCGAAATACTCGGACAGCTGGGCTTCGAAGGCTTGCACTTTCGGGCCGCTGGTGATCCAGCCCGAGCGCAGCACCTCGCCGACGGCGGCGATGGTCGCTTCATCGATGGTGGGTTTGGAAAAAGGCAAAAAGGGCAGGGTAGAGGTCATGGGGCGCGGTTCTTGGGTCTGTATGGTGTCAGGGTATCGGTGTCGCCGAGGCTGCCAGTTCGGTCAATACCGCCGGCAGGCATGGCTATTTTATATCGTCAGTATGGCGGCGCAGCCGGTTCGGCGGTGAAAAATCCTGCCGATGCGGGGGCGGGGCAAGCTGGCCGGGGACGCGAGCCGTACTGCCTCGCGTCCCTGTAAACATTTATTTGTTGGCAATGACCATGCGGCGCGCATCCTCGGCAACGATACGCATGGGCACGCCACGTTGTTGCAATTCCTTGTAACGGTTCAGGCTGATAATGGCCATGTCGTGCACGCCGGCATTGGCATCGTTCGTCCACTGCGTGATGAAAGGCTCGATGCTCGGGATGGACAGTTCGGGCTGCTGTTTCAGGCCAAACGTGAATTCATCCCAGTAATCGACGAGGATCACGGGCCGCTGCAGGTAATACGTCAGCGACTGTTCATAGATGCCGACCGAATAGAGCTTGGTATCGGCCTTCAGTTCGGCCTGGATCTGCGGCAGCATGTCGGTGCCGGCGCGGTTCTGTCCGTACAGTTCGGAGCCGGCCAGGATGCAGTGCGTGGCCAGGAAGCCGGCGCCGGCGATCGTCAGCACGGTCATGTCGCGGCGCAACTGGCGCGCATGCAGCAAGGCCAGGGCGCCGCCAGCGAGAGCGAAGAAGCCGGCCGCCATCAGCCATGGCTGATAGCCCTTGAGCGCGATCAAGGCTTCCGCGTCGCGCGCGCTGGCCTTGCCGAAGGCGATCGGTCCGCCGATCAGGATGGCCGCGCCCAGCACGCACAGCAGGCCTGCGGCGAACAGGCGCTGGCGGCGCGAGGCCGATTCCAGGTACAGCGCCACCAGCAGTGCCAGCGCCGGGAAGATGGGCACGATATAGCCGGGCAGCTTCGAGGTGGAATAGCTGAAGAAGAAGAAAATGAAGACGGCCCAGACCAGCAGCATCAAGCGGGGCTGGAAGGCGCCGTGCTGGCGCTGGACGGCGGCGGCCAGGCTTTGCGGCAGCACGCCTATCCATGGCAGGATGCCGGGAATCAAGAGCACGAGGAAGTAGTACCAGGCGCCTTCGCGCTTGTGCCCCTTCATCAGGAAGCGCTGGAAATGCTCGTGAATGAAGAAGAAATGCGGCTGTTCCGGATTGCGCAGCGCCACCAGCACGAACCAGGGCGTGGCGATGGCAAAGAACACCAGCAAGCCCTTGACCAGGTGCAGACGCGTCCAGATGCGCCAGTCGCGCGCACACAGCGAATACAGCACCAGTACGGCGCCCGGCAGCACGATGCCGATCAGGCCCTTGGCCAGCACGGCCAGCGCCATGCCTGCCCAGCACACCAGCATCCAGTTGCGCCGCTCGGCTTGGGTCGCCTCGTCGCGCTGGGCGATCAGCAGGCTGGCCAGGGTAATCGTCATCATGCCCGACAGGCCCATGTCCAGCGAATTGATCTGGCCGGAAGCGAGCCAGAACAGGCTCGATGCCAGTACCAGGCCCGCGTACAGGCCCACGCGCGGACCGAAGACGCGCTTGCCGGCATACGCCGTCATGCATACGCCGATGATGCCGCACAGGCCAGTCCACAAGCGTGCCTGCCATTCGCCCAGACCGAAGGCGGCGAAGGTCAGCGCATTCATCCAGGTTTGCAGCGGCGGCTTTTCAAAGTACTTGATGCCGTTCAGGCGCGTGGTGATCCAGTCGCCCGTGACGAACATTTCGCGCGCCATCTCGGCGTAGCGGCCTTCGTCGGGCGGCACCAGGGTGCGCACGCCCAGCGCATACAGGGTGACAACGATGAAGATGCCCAGCAGGGACCACATCAGTACCCGGGAAGAGTGCAGCTCGTTGACATTGATTTTCATGCGGCCTTGCCTGCGGCCGGGGCCAGGATCAAGGCCAGGGTGACCTTGCGGCCTTCGCCCATCAGGATATTGTAAGTGCGGCAAGCGGCCTGGCTATCCATGCATTCGACGCCGATGCGGCGCATGGTCAGCGCGGCCGTCAGCTTCGGGTGCACGAAGCGCTGGCGCTCGCCCGTGCCGAGGATGACCACGTCGGGCGCATCGGCCAGGATTTGCGCGAAATGCGCCTCGTTCAATTGTTCGAAACTGTCCACTTCCCACGCCCGCGGCGGTGTTTCCGGCATGACGATCAGGCTGTAGTTGTACGGCTGGGCATTGATCTCGACGCCGTTTTCGTCATAGCCGGTGACAGTCTGGTATTGTTGGGTGCTGCTGGCGTGGAGTTTCATGGCGATATCGGGGCTGGTCGTGTCGGTTGATCGGTGCGCGCGCGGCCAAACTGGGTGCCGCGGCCAAGGGCGTAAGCATGCCATAAATGACAGAAAAGAGCGACTGAAAAGCAACATCCTTTCCAAATTGCAATGTTCGGCGCCACAGTGGCAATGCCTGCTTGCGCCATGGTAGTGCTGCAAGATTAAGGGAAGATGAAGATGGCGCCAGTCCGATTGTCCTCCGGAGGCGCCGGCGTGGCAGAATCGGCGTCAAATGCTGGGGTTGGCCATGTTTAATTTGATAAAATGGCCTGTTTTCGGCGAGAATGGTTGTTTTCGCCTTGCAGTCTTTCGCATCGCAGTTTCACGGGTTCATAGTTCTGGCGCGGCTATCATGCTGCAAGCTTAGGTCTCCGCGCCGCATCACGACAGGGATTTATTTTGCGACCGATTCAGAAATCGAATAAATTGGCGGACGTCTGCTACGACATCCGCGGCCCGGTCCTGGAAAAATCCAGGCAAATGGAAGAAGAAGGCCACAAGATCACCAAGCTCAATATCGGCAACCTGGCCGTATTCGGCTTCGATCCGCCCGACGAGATCGTGCGCGACATGATGCTCAACCTGCAGAACGCGGCCGGCTATACGGATTCGAAAGGCATGTTCGCGCCACGCAAGGCCGTCATGCACTACACGCAAGGCAAGAATATCGCCGGCGTGACCATCGATGACATTTACCTGGGCAATGGCGCTTCCGAACTGATCGTCATGTCGATGAACGCCCTGCTCAACAGCGGCGACGAAGTGCTGGTGCCGGCGCCCGACTATCCGCTATGGACGGCTGCCGTCAGCCTGTCGGGCGGCAATCCCGTGCATTATGTGTGCGACGAGCAGAACGAGTGGTATCCCGACATCGAGGACATGCGCCGTAAGATCACGCCGCAGACCAAGGCGATCGTCGTCATCAACCCGAACAATCCGACGGGCGCGCTGTACCCGGTTTCCGTGCTGCTGCAGATCGTCGAACTGGCGCGCCAGCACCAATTGATCATTTTCGCCGACGAGATCTACGACAAGGTGCTGTACGACGAAGCCGAGCACGTGTCGATCGCCTCGCTGGCCGACGACGTGCTGTTCATTACCATGAACGGCCTGTCGAAGAATTACCGCTCCTGCGGCTACCGTTCCGGCTGGATGGTGGTCTCGGGCGAAAAGCGCCACGCAAAAGATTACATCGAGGGCCTCAACATGCTGGCCTCGATGCGGCTATGCGCCAACGCGCCGGGGCAGTTTGCCATCCAGACGGCGCTTGGCGGCTACCAGAGCATACAAGACCTGGTGGGGCCCGGCGGGCGCCTGTTGAAACAGCGCGACCTGGCGCACAAGCTGCTGACCGATATTCCGGGCGTCACCTGTGTCAAGCCGAAGGCTGCGCTGTACATGTTCCCGCGCCTGGACCCGGAGATCTACCCGATCGCCGACGACCAGCAGTTTGCCTATGAATTACTGGCCGAAGCCAAGGTCCTGATCGTGCAGGGCACGGGGTTCAACTGGATTGCGCCCGATCATTTTCGCGTCGTCTTCCTGCCCAACTCCGATGACCTGACCGAGGCCATGGGCCGCATTGCGCGCTTCCTCGAAGGTTACCGCAAGCGCCATAGCCGGGGCTGAACCGGCAGTAGCAATACCGATCAACCTGGCGCCGCCCAAGGGGGCGCCACTTATGAGCAGTCAAGCACAACTATGAAATCCATCAAGATCGGCCTGCTGGGCCTGGGCAACGTCGGTTACGGCACGTTCAGCGTCCTGAAACGCAACCAGGAAGAAATCAAGCGCCGCGCTGGCCGCGGCATTGACGTCGTCGCCGTCGCCGTGCGCGACGTGGCGCGCGCCGAAGCGCTGGTCGCCGGCGGCTGCAAGGTCGTCAATGACCCTTATCTGATCGTCAACGATCCCGAGATCGACATCGTCGTCGAACTGATCGGCGGCTACGACCTGTCGAGAACCCTGGTGATGCAAGCCATCGCCAACGGCAAGCACGTGGTCACGGCCAACAAGGCCCTGCTGGCCGTGCACGGCAACGAAATCTTCGCCGCCGCCCAGGACAAGGGCGTGATGGTGGCTTTCGAGGCGGCCGTCGCTGGCGGCATTCCCATCATCAAGGCGCTGCGCGAAGGCTTGACGGCCAACCGCATCGAATGGATCGCCGGCATCATCAACGGCACTACCAATTTCATCCTGTCCGAAATGCGCGACAAGGGCCTCGATTTCGCCACCGTGCTGAAGCAGGCGCAGGAACTCGGCTACGCGGAAGCCGACCCCACCTTCGACATCGAAGGCGTCGACGCGGCGCACAAGGCCACCATCATGTCGGCCATCGCCTTCGGCATCCCGGTGCAGTTCGACAAGGCCTACGTGGAAGGCATCAGCAACCTCAATGCCGTCGACATCCGCTACGCCGAGCAGCTGGGCTACCGCATCAAACTGCTGGGCATCACCAAGCGCGCCACCGTCAACGGCGTGGAAGGCATCGAGCTGCGCGTGCATCCGACCCTGATCCCGGCCAAGCGCCTGATCGCCAACGTGGAAGGCGCCATGAACGCGGTGCTGGTGCATGGCGACGCCGTCGGCGCCAGCCTGTATTCGGGCCGCGGCGCTGGCGCCGAGCCGACCGCCTCGTCGGTGATCGCCGACCTGGTCGACATCACCCGTCTGGCCACGGCCGATCCGGAACACCGCGTGCCGCACCTGGCGTTCCAGCCGAACGCGATGACCGATATCGCCATCTTGCCGATGTCGGAAATCACCACCAGCTACTACCTGCGCATGCACGTGGCCGACCAGCCGGGCGTGCTGGCCGACCTGACGCGCATCCTGGCCGAACGCGGCATCTCGATCGACGCCATGCTGCAAAAAGAGCCGGCCGAGGGCGAGACGCACACGGACATCATAATGCTGACGCACCAGACGCAGGAAAAGAACGTCACGGCCGCCATCGAGAAGATGGAAGCCCTCAACAGCGTGGTGGGCACGGTCACCAAGATCCGCCTGGAAAACCTCAGCTAAGTTTTCAGCGACCCATGCGAAACGGCGCCCGCGGGCGCCGTTTTTTCATCCGATGACTGTCTTACAGTTGCGGCACGTCGGGCGCGCCGACGGGGCCCACGTCCATGCCGTCATAGCTGGCCAGTTGGTTGTCCTGCGCAAACGCCATCAGTTCGCCATTGCGCGCGTGCAGGCTGTCGACGCCATGCACTTCGGCTTTTTCCACGTGCAGCACCCACACGGGCGGTGCCGCCGGATCGTCGAGTTCCGGCTGGTACAGTTCCACGGGGCGGTAGCCCTGCAGCGCCAGCAAGGTGGCGGCCTGTTCCAGCGGTTCGGACGTGGGGTTGGTGAAGTAATAGCCCCACAGCAGCGGCTGGGACAAATCCCAGGGCGCGTTCTCGGCGATATTGGCAAACAGTTCGGTCACATCTTCTTTGGTCATCATGGCTGTGGGCTTTCTTTGAAATTTCAGGACGCGATCTTAGCATCGACTGGCGCTGCGGTGAAATGCACGCTGACTTTCAGACCGTGCCCATTCGCCGCCGTGGCCAGTTCCAGCCTGGCGCCGTGCAGAGCGGCGATGTCGCGCACGATGGCCAGGCCCAGCCCGGCGCCGCCCGGGTTGCTCTCGAGCGCCGCGCCAACCCGGTAGAACGGCGTAAATACGCGTTCGCGCTCGGCCGGCGGGATGCCGGCGCCGCTGTCTTCCACTTCCAGCACCGTTTCGTTTCCATGACCGCCCGCGCGCACGCGCAGGATCACGCTGCCGCCCTGCGGCGTGTAGCGCAGGGCGTTGTCGACCAGGTTCGCCACCAGTTCGTGCAGCAGCAGGGCCTGGCCATGCACGGGCGCTTCGTCGGGCGCTTCCAGCGACAGGTCGATATGCTTGCCGACGGCAGCCATGGCCATTTCCAGTCCCACCTGCTGCGCCACGTCGCGCAGCGGCACGCTGTCCATGGCCAGGCTGTCGCCGCCATGCTCGATGCGCGCCAGCGTCAGCAGGCGGTTGGCCAGCAGCACGGTCGAATCGGTGGTGGCGGCAATCGAGCGCACGATGTCGCGCAGGGCGGCCATGTCCTGCGGCGCCGCACCCTGGCGGTCGCATTCGCGCAAGGCCAGTTCGGCCTGGGTTTTCAGCACCGTCAGTGGTGTGCGCAGCTGGTGCGAGGCGTCGGCGATGAAGCGGCGCTGGCTGGCGATCAGCTGCTGCAGGCGCGACATGGCGCCGTTCATGGCGCTCACCAGCGGGCGCATTTCCTTGTGCACCAGCGCGGGATCGACGTCCGACAGGTCGGACAGCGCGCGCGTCTCGACTTCCGTCTTCAGGCGCATCAGCGGCTGCAGCACCAGGCGCACGGCAAACCACACGAGGGCGCCCATCACCAGTATCATCGCCGCCTGCCAGCTCAGGGTGTCGAACAGGATCTGGTTCGACAGGCCGCGCCGCGCATCGAGCGTTTCGGCCACCTGGATCAGGGCGATGCCGCGCATCGAGTCGTCATACACGGGTTGCAGCAGCGCGGCGATGCGTATCGGCTTGCCGTGGTAGTCGGCGTGGTAAAAGCGCACCAGGGCCGGATAGTTCTGCGAGCGGGGTACGTTTTTCGGCACGGGCGGCAAGTCGCCATAGCCCGATACCAGTTCGCCGTTGATGCCCGTGACCTTGTAGTAGATGCGGCCCAGAGTATCGGTCTCGAAACTGTCGAGCGCCACGTAGGGCACTTCGGCCACCACCTTGCCGCCGACGATGGAGACGCGCTCGGCCAGCGCGCGCGTCGACGCCAGCAGGGAGCGGTCGTAGGCCATGTCAGCCGCGTCGAGCGCGTTGCGGTACACAAAAACGGCATCGAGCAGCACCAGCATCACCAGCGGGATGAGCAGCCAGCGCAGCAGCTGGCTGCGCAGGCTGCCCAGCGGCCGGCCCGGCGCCCAGCGCCGGCGCAGGCGCTCGAACAGGGGCCGGCGTGGCGCGCGCACGGTCATTTTGAGGCGGCGGGTGCCATCGCGCTGCGCGGCTGCAGCAGGTAGCCGATGCCGCGCAGGGTGGTGATGACGGCGCCGTCGGGCGAACCGGTTTCCACGCCGCCTTCAACATTGCTTTCCAGCTTCTTGCGCACGCGGTGGATATACAGTTCGATGGCGTCCAGGTTGGCGTCGTCGGCCAGCGCGAAGACTTCATCGAACAGCTTTTCCTTCGATACGGCGCGCCCCGAGCGCGTGATCAGCGCTTCGAGCACGGCATGCTCGCGCGGCGTCAGGGCCAGCGCCGCGCCGCCATAGCTGAACATGCGCGTGACTGTGTCGAAACTGAGGGCGCCGCAGCTGTGCACGAGGGCTTCGTTGCCCTGGCTGCGGCGCAGCAGGGCTTTTACGCGCGCTTCCAGCTCGGCCAGCTCGAACGGCTTGGCCATGTAGTCGTCGGCGCCCAGGTTCAGGCCCTGCACCTTGTCATCGAGGCCGCCGCGCGCCGTGAGTATCATGACAGGAGTCTTGCCGCGCGTGCCGCCGCGCGCGCGCAGGCGGCGCAGCACGTCCAGGCCGTCCATCTTCGGCAGGCTTAGGTCGAGCAGCACCAAAGAATATTCCTGCGTGTGCAGCAGGGCGTCGGCATCGGCGCCGTTGTGGGCTGTCTCCACTGTCAGGTGCGCGTCGCGCAGGGCCTTGGCCAGCCAGTGCGACAGCTCCAGATGATCTTCCACTAATAATATGCGCATGGTCTCCGCCATTCGTTTGAATTGGTGCAGTGTAAGCCTGCCGGCGCCGCGCCAACAGGGGCGGCGATGAATATGTGTGTTCCCCTTGTGGCTGTCCGGCGACACCTGTCATGCTGAAAGCCAATTGAAAGGATCGCGCTCATATAGTGTGATCCTGATTCATGAAATTGATCAGGCATATCACCAATAACTATATCTAAGGGAGATACTTTACATGAAAAAAACTGCATTCTCGCTGGCCGCCCTGGCGGTACTCGCTGCTGCCGGCAGCGCCCAAGCCCAGTCGAACGTCACCCTGTATGGCCGCCTGGACGCGGGCATCAGCAACACCAGCAACGCCGGCCCGAACAAAAGCTCGATGACGCAGGTGAGCTCCGGCGGCATGAACACCTCGCGCTGGGGCATCCTGGGCAGCGAAGACCTGGGCGGCGGCCTGAAAGCCGTTTTCAATCTGGAAGGCGGCATCCTGGTCGATACGGGCGCGGCCGACGGCGCGCTGTTCAAGCGCCAGGCCAACGTGGGCCTGGAAGGCGCGTTTGGCCGCGTCGTGCTGGGACGCTCGTTCACCACCGTGTACGACTTCGTGCTGCCGTTCGACCCGATGGCCTATGCGCCGTTCTACTCGTGGGCCACTTCGGCCAATGCGACGGGCCCGAGCAAATACGGCATGACGACCGCTTTCGACAACATGGTCAAGTACTCGGGCAAGACGGGCGACTTCAGCTACGGCGCATCGTACGGCTTCGGCGAACAGTCGACGGGCAACTCGGACAGCGCCAAGCTGTCCACGGCCGTCACCTACAAGACGGGTCCTGTCAGCCTGCTGGCCACGTATGAACAGGTGAACGGCAACACCATCGCCGGCGGCGCGCGCGACAAGACCACCGTGTACCACCTGGGCGCCATGTACGACGACGGCCCGTGGAAGGTGCAGGCGGCGGCGCGCGACTACAAGCTCGATCCGGCTGCCTCCGGCAAGGCCGACGTGCGCGGCACCCTGTACTGGGGCGGCGTCAGCTACAAGACCACGCCGGTGATCACCCTGACGGGCGTGATCTACTATCAGGACGTGAAAAACGTGGCCACCAACCTCAATGCCGATCCGATCATGTACGTGGCGCGCGTGCGCTATGCCCTGTCCAAGCGCACCGACCTGTACGTGGCCGGCGCGTATGCCAAGGCCAAGCACAACCAGCTGGTCAGCCTGTCGCGCGACGATGCCGGTTTCGGCGACACACAGCGCGGCCTGATCGCCGGCATCCAGCACCGCTTCTAAGCCATGACGATGCCGCGCTCCCTGTTCCTGTCGCTGCTGTGCCTGCTGCCCGCCCTCGCGGCGGCGCAGGCGCAGGTGTCGGCCGAGTGCGTGGTGCCGTCCAAACCGGGCGGCGCCATGGACCTGACCTGCAAGCTGGCGAAAAAGGGCCTGGCGCAGGAGGGCGTGGCCGCCGCGGCTGCGGGAGCGGCCATGCGCATCAGCTATCTGCCCGGTGGCATCGGCGCCGTCGCCTGGCATTCGATGGGCTCGCAGCGCCGCCGCGCGGAGCCGAATACCCTGGTGGCGTTTTCGGGCGGTTCGCTGCTCAATCTGGCGCAAGGCAAGTTCGGCAATGCGAAGGCGGGCGACGTGCGCTGGGTGGCGGCGCTGGGCGCCGATTACGGCATGATCGCCGTGCGCAGCGATTCGCCCTACAAGAACCTGGCCGACCTGATCGCCGCGTTGCGCCAGCATCCTGACAAAGTGCTGATCGGCGTCTCCGGCACCATCGGCAGCCAGGATTGGCTGAAGATGGCGCTGGTGGCGCGCCAGGCCGGCATCGACCCGAAAGTGCTGCGCTTCGTCGCCCTCGAAGGCGGCGGTGAAGTATTTACGGCGATGCAGGCCGATTACGTGCAGGTGGTCTCGGGCGATACGTCCGAAGCGACCCTGAACGCCAGCGCCAATCACGCGCGCGTGCTGGCGGTGCTGTCGGAAAAGCGCCTGCCCGGCGTGCTGGCCGGCGTGCCGACGGCGCGCGAGCAGGGCGTCGACGTGGTCTGGCCCATCATCCGCGGCGTCTGGATGGGCCCGCAGGTGCCGGATGCGGACTACCAGCGCTGGGTGGCTACGTTCGAGCGCGCCATGGCCACGCCGCAGTTCGCCGGATGGCGCGCGCAGGCCGGCCTGTATCCATTCGCCCTGACGGGGCCGAAGCTGACCGCTTACGTCAGAAAAGCGGTCGACGAGTATGCGCGGCAAGCCACCGAACTCGGATTAATGCGCTGAACGGCATCACATTTAAAAAAACCTATTCATAGACGGAGACAACCCCATGCAAACCAAGACCCTGCTTCAAGCCGCCATAGCCACCGCGTTTGCCAGCCTGGCCGGCGCCGCCTTCGCGCAAGTGCCAGCCGGCTATCCGGCCGACTACCAGAAGATCATCGACGCGGCCAAGAAGGAAGGCAAGGTGGTGATCTACAGCGCCACCGACAGCAAGGCCGCCGCTCCGCTGATCAAGGATTTCAGCGCCCTGTATCCCGGCATTTCCGTCGAATACAACGACATGAATTCCACCGAAGTGTACAACCGCTTCATTTCCGAAGTAGCCGCCGGCGGCAACACGGCCGACGTGATGTGGTCGTCCGCGATGGACTTGCAGATGCGCCTGGCCTCGGACGGCTACGCCCTGAAATACAAGTCGGTCGAAGCGGCGAAGATTCCCGGCTGGGCCATGTGGGATGACCAGGCCTACGGCACCACGTTCGAGCCGGCCGCCATCGTCTACAACAAGCGATTGCTCGATCCGAAGGAAGTGCCGAAGAATCACGACGACTTCGTCAAGCTGATCGCCACGCCGAAATTCAAGGACAAGGTCACCACCTACGACATCGAAAAGTCGGGCGTCGGCTTCATGTTCATGGCGCAGGACGCGAAGGAATATCCGCAATTCCTGGCGCTGGAAAATGCGTTTGGTGCGGCCAAGGTGCGCGTGCAGTCGTCGACGGGCACCATGATGGAGCGCATCTCGTCCGGTGAAAACCTGATCGGCTACAACGTGCTGGGTTCGTATGCCCTGGTGCGCGCCAAGACCGACCCGTCGATCGGCGTGGTGCTGCCCAAGGATTACACGCTGATCCTGTCGCGCGTGCAGTTCATCAACAAGAACGCGAAGAACGTCAACGCCAGCAAGCTGTGGCTCGATTACATCCTGTCGCACCGCGGCCAGACCATCATCGCCAACGGCGCCAAGCTGTTCGCCATCCGCGCCGACGTCACGGGCGAAACCACGTCGGCGGAACTGATCAAGGAAATCGGCGCGGCCAACGTCAAGCCGATTCCCGTGCATCCGATCATCCTGCAATTTTTGGGACCAGCCAAGCGCATGGCCTTCCTGAAGCAATGGAAAGAAACAGCCGGCAAGAAGTAAAGCCGTCCTGGCCGTCCGCAGGCGCGTGCCCGCGGACGGATGCCGTACCCTTCATTCATTGGATTCATCATGCAAACTGCTATCTTGCCGCTGCCTGCACGGTCGCGCTCTCCCTTGTCACGCCTGAACTGGTCGCGCGGCGTGGTCGTGGCGATCACGCTGGTCGCCATCTTCCTGCCGTTGTTCCTGATTTTTTACCAGAGCTTTCTGAACGCGCCGTTCTTCATGCCGATGCGCGAATTCGGCTTTGACTCCTACCGTTTCATCTTCGATGATCCCGATTTCGCCATGGCCTTCAAGAATGGCCTGATGCTGGCCTTTGGCCTGACCGTCATCGCCGTGCCGCTGGGCGGCATGCTGGCCTTCCTGATGGTGCGCACGGACTTGCCGGGCCGCGGCTGGGTAGCGCCCATGCTGCTGGTGCCGATTTTTGTTTCGCCCATGGTGATGGGCTTTGGCTACGTCGTCTCGATGGGGCCCGTGGGCTTTTACTCGACCTGGGCCAAGGAGTTGCTCGGTTTCGTGCCCTGGAATATCTACTCGTTCACCAGTATCGTCATCATCGCCGGCCTGACGCACGTGCCACACGTCTACCTGTACGCTTCGTCGGCGCTGAAAAGCCTGGGCTCGGACGTGGAAGAAGCGGCCCGGGTGGCCGGCGCCTCGCCGATCCAGGTGATGCTGAACGTGTCGCTGCCGATGATCATGCCGGCGCTGGCGTATGCGGGCGTGCTGGTGTTCTTCCTCGGCTTCGAGGTGTTCGGGCTGGTGCTGGTGCTCGGCGATCCGGAAGGCCACCTGGTGCTGCCGACCTATCTGTACAAGCTGACGAACAAGCTCGGTACGCCGTCGTACCACCTGATGGCCGCCGTCGCCGTGTGCCTTGTGATGGTGACCATGCCGCTGGTGATGATACAGCGCTGGCTGCTGAAATCCGCCAACAAGTATGTATCGATCAAGGGCAAGGGCGCGCGCAGCAAGGCCATGCCGCTGGGCCGCTGGAAGTGGCTGGCGTTCGCCCTGCTGGCGGGCTGGCTGATCTTCACCATCATCCTGCCGTTGACGGGCATCGTGCTGCGCTCCTTCGTGCAGTACTGGGGCGAGGGCGTGCACCTGGCCGACGTATTGACCCTGCAGCATTTCCGCGACATTTTCGACCAGCCTTCGCTGGTGCGCGGCATCGTCAACACCATCCTGATCGGCGTCGTCGGCGGCGCGCTGGCCGTGGGCTGCTACAGCTTTATCGCGCTGGCCATGCACCGCAAGCAGGACGGCATCACGCGCCTGCTCGATTACAGCGTGCTGGTGCCGCGCGCCGTGCCGGGCCTCCTGGCCGGCCTGTCGTTCCTGTGGGTGTTCCTGTTCGTGCCGGCCTGGCTCGACGGCATATTGAAGGGCATGGACAACGGCGTGGCCCTGTGGCTCAGTGGTCATGTGATCCCCGTGCTGCGCGAAGTGCGCTCGACGATTTTCGCCCTGTGGCTGGCGTATTCGGTGGTGTGGATGGCCTACGGCATGCGCCTCATTTCCACCGCGCTGCTGCAGGTGGGCCCGGAGCTGGAAGAGGCGGCGCGCGCCGTCGGCGCCAGCCGCGGCCAGGTGACGCGCGACGTCACCCTGCCGCTGATCAAATACGGCTTGCTGGGCGCCTGGCTGATGGTGTTCCTGATCTTCGAGCGCGAATACTCGACGGGCGTGTACCTGCTCTCGCCAGGCACGGAAGTGATCGGCGCCATGCTGGTATCGCTGTGGGCGGGCGGTTCGACCGACCTGGTGGCGGCCCTGTCCTTCATCAATATCACCCTGGTGGCCATCGGCCTGGGCATCGCCTTGCGTTTTGGCGTGAAACTCCATAATTAATAGAAGACTGAGACCACATCATGAATGAATTGACCGTCAATGAATTGCACCTGGACTATGGCACCGGCGCCTCCGCCAACCAGATCCTGAAGGGTGTCTCGATGCACCTGCAAAAAGGCGAAGTGGTTGCCCTGCTGGGGCCTTCGGGCAGCGGCAAGACCACCTTGCTGCGCGCCGTGGCCGGGCTGGAAAGCCCGAAGGCGGGCACCATCCAGATCGGCGAGCGCAACGTCTTCGACGGCGCGAAGCACTTCGAGATGCCGGCCGAGCAGCGCAACCTGGGCCTGGTGTTCCAGTCGTACGCGCTGTGGCCACACAAGACCGTCTTCGACAACGTCGCCTACGGCCTCAAGTTGCGCAAGATGGGCAGCACGGAGATCGCCGCGCGCATCAAGGAAGTGCTGACGCAGCTGGGCCTGGGGCACCTGGGCGAGCGCTATCCGCACCAGCTGTCCGGCGGCCAGCAGCAGCGCGTGGCGATCGCCCGCGCGCTGGTGTACAACCCGCCCGTGATCCTGCTCGACGAGCCGCTGTCGAACCTCGATGCCAAGCTGCGCGAGGAAGCGCGCGCCTTCCTGCGCGAACTGATCGTGCGCCTGGGCCTGTCCGCGCTGATGGTGACGCATGACCAGGGCGAGGCGATGGCCATTTCCGACCGCATCTTGCTGCTCAATAACGGCAAGATCGAGCAGCAAGGCACGCCGCAAAGCATGTATGAAACGCCGGACACCCTGTTTACGGCCGAATTCATGGGCAGCAATAACCGTCTGCCGGGCAAGGTGGTGCAGCGCGATGGCAAGCAGGTGCGCCTGCTGGTCGATGGCGCTTCCCTGCAGGGCGTGGCGCGCGGCGCCAACGTGGGCACGGAAGTGACGACGATGATACGCGTCGAGGAAGTCAAGATCAGCGCCACGCAGGTGGACAACGCCATCGAATTGCCACTGCTGACCTGCATGTACCTGGGCGACCGCTGGGAGTGCCTGTTCGAACGGGGCGGCGCGGACAACATCAGCCTGCGCGCGTATTCGCGCCACAAGCTTGAGGCGGGCAAGTACTGGCTGCACATGCCGGCCGACAAGCTCTGGGTGTTTTAACGGTGGTGGGGTGGCCGGGGTCATCTACCCGCTTCGGCCCCCTTCCTGCATGCGGCGCCTTG
The DNA here is from genome assembly GCF_059423585.1 of Janthinobacterium sp. GW460-12-1-14-LB5. Taxonomy (NCBI): domain Bacteria; kingdom Pseudomonadati; phylum Pseudomonadota; class Betaproteobacteria; order Burkholderiales; family Oxalobacteraceae; genus Janthinobacterium; species Janthinobacterium sp. GW460-12-1-14-LB5. The sequence goes on from NZ_JBWKYD010000014.1 coordinate 156,820, forward strand.
CCGCATCGCCAGCGTTGCCCTCGGTAGGTGCCATGCTCATGTTGGTGCTGGCGGCCACAAGACCTTTCCTCCGGGCGCGCCCATCGCCACGGCCCTTCACGCGGCGCGCATGCCGGTGCCAGTATGGCTGATCGGCCCATTCTTTTCTCATGCTGCCAAAACAGCGCCGCCGGAGTTGAATCTGCCTGCGGGACTGGCATAAAGCAATCGCTCTGTATTGCCTTTGCTGCGCAGCCGCTTTAATTGCCGCCGACGCATGCAGGTGCATTGCCGTCGCCATGTGCTGGCAATATGTCGATAGCGGTTGTTTTGGGTTTTCCGCCTCGGAGGCGCGAGGGGCAATCATGCCCGATGGGCGCGCTTGCCACGCTGCTGCGCCACGCAGCAGGTTTTATCTAAAAACAACGCTCTGAAGGTAGGCATGCGCAGCTTGTTTTGCTTATTGATAAAAATATACCATTTCCTGGAATGCCGGCGGTTTGCGGAAGAGTGCCGATTTCCATTGGACGATAATGGATGGGAGTGTTACAAATAGTAACTGGAACGGGGCATTCTTTAAAACGTAATTTTTGTATTTGCATTTAAAAAGTTGCTTCACGGCCATTTATTTTAGTTATTTTTACTTCCTTCGTTTATAATTTGAAAAGAACGCCGGCGGGGCTTTTTGCGCAGTTTTGACGTGAGTTCGCCCTTTTTTTGAGCTCAGGAAAATGCATATGTGCACCGATGGTGTCCGTTTTTCAATTATCAGACATGCCGCCTGGGCGCCAGGCCTGGAAGCACCGGAGCAATGGCAAGCGTGGGCGCAAAGCACCTTGCCCGTCGCGTCGATAGCCGTCGCCGGCGAGCCTGGCGTGCGCGCGATGGCGCCGATGCTACGCCGCCGTGCTGGCCAGTTGGGCAAGATGGCGCTCGAGGTGGCGTACACTTGCCTCGGCGAACAGCGCGATATTCCGCTCGTCTTCTGTTCTCGTCATGGCGAGGTGGCGCGCGCCGTCGAACTGCTGTCGGCGCTGATCCAAGGCGAACCCCTATCGCCGACGGCGTTCGGCATGGCCGTGCATAACGCCAGTGCCGGTCTGTTTTCCATCGCCCGCGCCGATACGGCGAATCAGTTGGCCATTGCCGCCGGTGCGGCCAGCCTTGAGGCTGCGGTGATTGAGGCGTGCGGCTTGCTGGCCGATGGCGCGGCGCAGGTATTGCTTGTGCTGGCGGAGTGTCCCTTGCCGGATCCATTCGAGGCCTTTGAAGATTGCCATGAGCAGCCGCATGCGTTTGCCTGGCTGCTGCAGGCCGAGGCAGACCCTGGCGCGGCTTTTAGTTTGACGTGGCGCGCACGCGGCAGCGATGACGCGTTGGCGGTGGACTCTGGCGGCATGCCTGGCAGCTTAGCCGTGTTGCGATTCATGCTCGGCGGGATCCGCACGTTCGAGCATGTGGCCAACCGCCAGGCATGGCGCTGGAGCCGCCATGCGTAAGCTGGAGGCTGTCCGCACCGGTATATCGATAGGCTGGCGTACCATCGCGACCGCGGTCAGTTTTGCCACCTTCGGTCTTGGTGGCTTGCTGCTGCGCGTGCTGGTGTTCCCCGTGCTACAGGTGCTGGTGTGGCGGCGCGAGACGCGCATTGCGTGCGCGCGCTTCATCATTCGCTGGAGTTTTCGCCTGTATATCGGCCTGATGCGTTTTCTCGGCGTGCTGCGCTATGACTTGCGCGGCCTGGACAAGCTGGAGCGGGGCGGCTTGCTGATCCTGGCCAATCACCCGACCCTGATCGACACGATTTTCCTGATGGCGTATGTCAAGCAGGCCGATTGCATCGTCAAGTCCGATTTGTGGAACAACGCGTTTACGGGCGGTCCCGTGCGCGCGGCAGGCTATATCAACAACACGGGCGGCGCCGAACTGGTGGACGCCTGCCTGGCATCGCTGGCGCGCGGCAATAACCTGATCATTTTCCCGGAAGGCACGCGCACGCCATACAGCGGCGAGGTCGTCCTGAAGCGGGGCGCGGCCAATATCGCCGTGCGTGGCCGCCGTGACGTCACGCCCGTGCTGATCCGTTGCCTGCCCAGGACCCTGGGCAAGGGCGAGCCGTGGTGGCGCGTGCCGGCCCGCCGCGCGCATTTCGAGATCGCCGTGGAGGACGATCTGGCGATCGACGAGTTTACCGGCGGTGGCGCCAGCGACGTGATGGCGGCGCGTACTTTGACCACTCATTTGCAACATTACTTTAGCGGGAAACAGGAACAACATGCTTGAACAAGAAGTGAAGGAACTGATCATCGAGGCGCTGCAGTTGGAAGACATGAGTGCTGCCGATATCGATACGGATGCGCCCCTGTTTGTCGAGGGCTTGGGACTCGATTCGATCGATGCGCTGGAACTGGGCGTCGCCCTGCAAAAAAAGTACGGCATTTCCCTGTCGGCCGATTCGGCCGATACGCGCCGCCACTTTGCCTCGGTACGGGCGCTGGCAGCGCTGGTTGACACTCACAGAAAGAAGTAAGGAGCAGCAAAATGGTAGATATGAGCGCAATGAACCGCGAGGAACTGTACGCATGGGTGGTGCAACTGCTGGCTGAAATGTTCGAACTGGATCCGGCGGCGCTGACGCCGCAGTCGAATCTGTATACCGAACTCGATATCGACAGCATCGACGCGGTCGATCTGGCCGTCAAGCTGAAGCAGCTGACGGGCAAGCGCCTGCAGCCGGAAGTCTTCAAGACCATTCGCACCATCGACGATGTGGTCGAAGCGTTGCGCGCGATGTCGGTGTCGGAACAGGCGGCATAACGCGTGCTGCTCAATGCCGTCGCGTTGCTGCTGACCGTACTGTATCCGCTGGCGATCTGGTTCGGTTACGGCCAGGTCGAGCCGCGCTGGCTGGCGCTGCTGCTGTTGCTGGCCGTCGCCTGCCGCCTGCCCGCGCTGAAGCTGCAGCGCGCCGCGCGCTGGTCGGTGGCCGCCGCCCTGCTGCTGGCCGCCATCGCCCTGTGGAGCAACCTGCTGTTGCCGCTGAAACTGTATCCGGTGCTGGTCAACGTCGTCTTGCTGGCCACCTTCGGCTACAGCCTGTGGGCGCCGCCATCCGTGGTGGAGCGCCTGGCGCGCCTGCGCGAGAAGGACTTTCCGCCGGCGGCCGTGCGCTACACGCGCCGCGTGACGCAGGTCTGGTGCGTTTTTTTCATCGTCAATGGCGGCATCGCGCTGGGCACGGCGCTTTGGGCCAGCGAAGCCGTCTGGTCGCTGTATACGGGCGTCATCGCCTATATCCTGATGGCCCTGTTATTTGGTGGCGAGTATCTCGTCCGCCTGCGTTTTAAGCGTTTGCACCATGCCTGAAGTCCTCATGCCGGAAACCCATTCTCCGATTGATTCCCTTGCCCGCCTTGCGCTGGCCATGCATGGCCGTAGACCAGCCATGCTGGTCGGCTGGCGCGATGGCGACGTGCTCGATCGCGCGCATTTTGTCGCGCGCATGGAGGCGTGGGCCGGCTTGCTGGAGCACCAGGCAGGCCGCCATTTTGCCCTGTACCTCGATGACAGCATCGAGTTTGGCGCCGCCTTGCTGGGCGCCTGGCAGGCGGGCAAGACCATCTGGCTGACGGCCGATACCCTGCCGGTCAGCTGCGCCTCGCTGGCTGCGTCGGTGGACGGGTTCTTGGGGGAGTTCCCGGCCGCGCATGCGCCGCTGCCGCTGCCAGCGGACAGCCTTGCCGAGCGTACGTGGATGCAGCTTGCCGACGATTTCCCGGCGCTGGTGGTGTACACCTCCGGCAGCACGGGTACGGCGCAAGCCATCCCGAAAAAACTCTCACAACTGGCCAGCGAGGTGGCCACGCTGGAGCAGCTGTTTGGCGAACATGCCGATGGCGCGGCCGTCGTCGCCACCGTCTCGCACCAGCATATCTACGGCTTGCTGTTCAAGGTCTTGTGGCCGCTGGCTGCTGGGCGTGCCGTGCATGTACACAGCGTGGATTACCCGGAACAGCTGGCCGCCTTGCTGGCGCGCGGCCCGTGCGTGCTGGCCGCCAGTCCCGCGCACCTGAAACGCCTGCCGGAACACATCGACTGGTCCGGCGCGCGGGCGCAGCTGCGCACCGTATTTTCCTCGGGCGGTCCGCTGGCGCTGGATAGTGCGCTAGCTGTGGGGCAGTTGCTTGGCTGCGTGCCGCGCGAAATCTATGGCAGTTCGGAGACGGGCGGCGTGGCCTGGCGCCAGCGCGCGCCGGAGCGTCCTGACGACGAGAGCTGGCAAGGGTTTCCCGGCGTGGACTGGCGCCTGCAGGACGACGGCGCGCTGGAAGTGCGCTCCGCACACCTGGCCGACGATGGCTGGCTAGGCTTGGCCGACCGCGCGCGGCAAACGGCGCCAGGACGCTTCCAGCTGCTGGGCCGCAGTGACCGCATCGTGAAGATCGAAGAAAAACGTATTTCTCTCAACGCCATCGAAGCGGCATTGCTGGCCACACCGCTGGTGCTGGACGCGCGCGTACTGCTGTGCGATGCGCCGGCGGGCGAGCGCCAGAAGGTGGCCGCCTTTATCGTCTGCAGCGCAGCCGGCCGCGCGCTGTTCGAGGCAGAAGGCAAGCTGGCCATGAACCGCCGGCTGCAACTGGCGCTCGCTGGACAGGTCGACGCCGTTGCCTTGCCGCGCCGCTGGCGCTACCTGGAACAATTGCCCATCAATGCACAGGGCAAGACGACGCAGGCGCTGCTGCTTGGCCTGCTGGACCAGAAGGACAAGCCACCCCGGCTGCCGCATGCGCAGCTGATCGAGCGTTCGGACGAAGGCGAAACGCCGAGTCTGCTGATCGAGCTGCGCGTGCCCGCGGATCTGTTTTATTTCGACGGCCATTTCACGGGCGCGCCCTTGCTGCCTGGCGTGGTGCAGGTGGAGTGGGCGCTGCATTTTGCGCGCCAGCATCTGGCGCTGCCCGCACGGTTCCGCGCCATGCATGCCCTGAAATTCCAGCAGCCGGTGCTGCCGGACCGGCCGGTGCGGCTGGCGCTGGAGTATGACGCGCTCAAGGCCAGCCTGCAGTTTCGTTATTTATCGGACGCCGGCCAGCATGCCAGCGGCCGCATCCTGTTTCACCCGAATACCGCTGCCGTTCCCGGTAGCGGCGCCGATACACCCATTCCAGCAGCGAGCGCATGTTAGATAAAAAATTCTCACCCGAACGCCAGACCGCCTTTGCCGCCCGTTACGAGGCGCAAAAAATCGCTTTCGGTCCCGTCGTCTTTCAATGCGTGCGCTATGCCTGGAAGCGCGGCATGCTGCAGGCGCTTGCCGACACGGGCCACAGCGGCCTGACGATCGCCGACATGGCCGCCAGCGGCCGCTGGACGGAGTATGCGTTGAAGGTGGCGCTCGAATCGTGCCTGTCGGCCGGTGTCGTCTCGCTGCGCGATGGCGCGTATGTGCTCGACAAGGTGGGCTTTTGCATGCTGACGGACAGCATCACCCAGGTCAACCTGGACTTCATGCATGACGTCTGCTACCAGGGCTTGTTCGACCTGGACCGCTCGCTCGACGCCGAGCAGCCGCTGGGACTGGCCGCGCTGGGCAACTGGCCGACCCTGTACCAGGGGCTGTCGGCGCTGTCGGAGCCGGCCAAGGGCAGCTGGTTCGCCTTCGACCACCACTATTCGGATACCTCATTCCCCGAGATCTTCCCGGACGTCTTCGCCACGGCGCCGCGCCGCATCATGGATATCGGCGCCAACACGGGCAAGTTCGCCAGCGCCGCGCTGGCCTACCATGCGGGCGTGGAGCTGCACCTGGTCGACCTGGAGCGCCAGTTGGCGGTGGCCGACCGCACCCTGACCGACGCGGGCCTGCGCGAGCGCGCCCATTTGCACGCCTGCGACCTGCTCGACGATGCGGCGCCGCTGCCGGCCGGCATGGACCTGATCTGGATGAGCCAATTCCTCAGCTGCTTTTCTGAGCCGGCCATCGCCAGCATTTTGCGCCGCGTGGCGCAGGCGCTGGGACCGAACGGCCAGGTGCTGATCATGGATACCTTCTGGGACCGCCAGCAATACGATATCGCCGCCTACTGCCTGATCAACACGTCGCCGTACTTCACGGCCATGGCCAGCGGTAACAGCAAGATTTACCAGAGCGCCGACTATATCCGCCTGGCGCAGGAGGCCGGCCTGGAGTTGTTGACCACGCGCGACGGCATCGGCTATTGTCATTCACTGCTGCGCTTTGGCCGCGCCGGAGCCGGCAGTGACTGAAGTGCGTTTTCAACCCTGCATCGTGATCCCCGTGTTCAATCATGAACACGCGATCGGCGCCGTGGTGCAGCGCCTGCTGCCGCATGGCGTGCCGCTGATCCTCGTCGACGACGGCAGCGCCGGCGCCGGCGCGCGCACCCTGGATGCACTGGCCGCCGCGCACCCGTCGCGCGTGACCCTGCTGCGCCATGCGCACAACCAGGGCAAGGGCGGGGCGGTGCTGACGGGCTGCCGCCACGCGCATGCGCGCGGCTACAGCCATGCGCTGCAGATCGACGCCGACGGCCAGCATGAAACGGACGATGTGCCGCGCTTCCTGGCGCAGGCGCAAGCCACGCCGGCGGCCGTGGTGATCGGCTATCCCGTGTACGATGAATCGGTACCCAGGGCGCGCTACTATGGCCGCTATGCGACGCATATCTGGGTATGGATCAATACCCTGTCGCTGCAGATCCGCGACTCCATGTGCGGTTTTCGCGTCTATCCGCTGGCGCCGCTGACGGCGCTGGCGCAGCGTGGCGTGCTGGGGCAGCGCATGAATTTCGATACCGATGTGCTGGTGCGCCTGTACTGGGATGGCCTGGAGATGGAAAATCTGCCGACGAAAGTGGGTTACCCCAGCGACGGCGTCTCGCATTTTCAGCTGTGGCGCGACAACGTGCTTATTTCGCGCATGCATGCGCGTCTGTTTTTCGGCATGCTGTGGCGCGCACCGCGCCTGCTGGCCCGCCACTGGCGCGCGCGATGACGGCAGCGTCGCAGCAGCCGCGCGGACACTGGTCCGGCTTCAATGAAGTCAGCTTCGTGGCCGGCATGCGCCTGCTGTTCTGGATCTGCCGCGTCTTCGGCCGCTGGCCTTTCCGCATCGTGCTGTACCCGGTGCTGGCCTGGTACGTGCTGACCAAGCCGCGCGCGCGCCGCGTGTCGCGCAGCTACCTGCGTCGCGTCGCGGCCTGCGGCGGTCCGGCAAACCTGAGCGTGCTGCGGCACTTCGCCACGTTTGCCGAAACCATCCTCGACAAGATGCTGCTATGGGGCGGGCTGTACGACACGCGCAGCGTGAGCCTGCACGGCGTCGATGGCGAAGAGGGCGTCAACCGCTGCCTGGACGAGGGGCGTGGCGCCTTGCTGATCTGCGCCCACCTGGGCAACCTGGATTTGTGCCGCGTGCTGTCGCAGCGCAATGCGCGCCTGAAGCTGACGGTGCTCGTGCACACGCGCCATGCGCAGGCGTTCAACCGCATGCTGGAGCGCCTCAATCCCGACAGCCAGCTCAATCTGATGCAGGTGACGGAAATCACGCCTGCCACGGCCATGCTGCTGGCGGAAAAAGTGGCGCAGGGCGAGTTCGTGGTGATCGCCGGTGACCGCGTTTCCGTCTCGCCCCAGCCGCGCGTGGCCGTGGCGCCATTCCTGGGCCAGCCGGCCGCCTTCCCGGTCGGTCCGTATGTGCTGGCCAGCGTGCTGCAATGCCCCGTGTATTTGCTGTTTTCGACGTGCACGGGCCAGCGCCCCGAGGTGCACTTCGAACTGTTCCGCGAATCTCTGCACCTGCCGCGCAAGGCGCGCGAGCCGATGCTGGCCGAACTGGCGGCCGCCTATGCCGCGCGCCTGCAGCACCACTGCCTGCGCGCGCCGCTCGAATGGTTCAACTTCTACGATTTTTGGCAACTCCCCGATACTTCAAGACTGGATACTCCCGATGCACCTCGCTGACCTGAAAAACACCCGGCGCGCCGTCCGCTTCGACCGCGAACGCCTGCGCATCGAAGACATTACCGATATCGCGCATGGCCGGGCCAGCGCCGAACTGTCCAGCGACCCCGTCTTTCTGGCGGCGATCGCGCGCGGCGCCGATTTCCTCGACCGCCTGCTGCGCGAGGACGGCACCATCTATGGCGTGACCACGGGCTACGGCGATTCCTGCACCGTGACCGTACCGCCGGAACTGGTGGCCGAACTGCCGCACCACCTGTACACGTATCACGGCTGCGGCCTGGGCGAATTCTTCACGCCGGCGCAGACGCGCGCGATCATGGCCACGCGCCTGGCGTCGCTCTCCAAGGGTTTTTCCGGCGTCAGCGTGGAACTGCTGGCGCAGATCGCGCGCCTGCTCGATGCGGGCCTGCTGCCGCTGATCCCGTCGGAAGGCTCGGTCGGCGCCAGCGGCGACCTGACGCCGCTGTCCTACCTGGCGGCGGTGCTGTGCGGCGAACGCGAAGTCTGGCGCGACGGGATACAGGTGCCGGCGGAACAGGCGCTGCGCGAAGCGGGCATCACGCCGCTGCGCCTGCGTCCGAAGGAAGGCCTGGCGATCATGAACGGTACGGCCGTCATGACGGCGCTGGCCTGCCTGGCGTATGAGCGCGCCGAGTATCTGACGCGCCTGACGACGCGCATCACGGCCATGGCCTCGTTTGCGCTCGATGGCAACGCGCACCACTTCGATGAAACCCTGTTTTCCGTCAAGCCCCATCCCGGCATGCAGCAAGTGGCGGCCTGGCTGCGCGCCGATTTGCCCACCGATAGCTGGGAACGCAACGGCAAGCGGCTGCAGGACCGCTATTCGATCCGCTGCGCGCCGCACGTGATCGGCGTGCTGGCCGACGCCTTGCCGTGGCTGCGTTCGTCGATCGAGAATGAACTCAATAGCGCCAATGACAATCCCATCATCGATGCCGAAGGCGAGCGCGTGCTGCATGGCGGGCATTTCTACGGCGGCCATATCGCCTTCGCCATGGACAGCATGAAGAACACGGTGGCCAACCTGGCCGACCTGCTGGACCGCCAGATGGCCTTGCTGGTCGACAGCCGCTACAACCAGGGCTTGCCGGCCAACCTGTCGGGTGCCACCGGCCCGCGCGCGGCCATCAACCACGGCCTGAAGGCATTGCAGATCAGCGCCTCCGCCTGGACCGCCGAAGCGCTGAAGCTGACCATGCCCGCCTCGGTGTTTTCGCGCTCGACCGAATGCCACAACCAGGACAAGGTCAGCATGGGCACCATCGCCGCGCGCGACTGCCTGCGCGTGCTGGAACTGTGCGAGCAGGTCGCCGCGGCCCTGCTGATTACCGTGCGCCAGGGCGTCTGGCTGCGTTGCAAGGTCAGTCCCGACGTGCCGCCGCAAGCGGCGCTGGCGGCGATGATGGAGGCGCTGGCCGCCGATATCGCGCCCGTCGAGGAAGACCGCCGACTCGACCCGGAACTGCGCGTGCTGCTCGAACGCATGCGCGCACAAGCCTGGCCACTGTACGGAGCCGGGAATGACTGAGACGCATAAAGTGCGCGGCAAGAAGGCCATGCCCAGCCGCTGGCACGCCGAAGTGGAGATGCAGGTGCAGTTCTTCGACCTCGACCCGATGGAAATCGTCTGGCATGGCCGCTACGTGAAATACCTCGAAGTGGTGCGTTGCGCGCTGCTCGACAGCATCGGCTACAACTATGTCGACATGAAAGCGTCCGGCTATGCCTGGCCCGTGATCGACATGCACTTGCGCTATGTGGCGCCAGCCACCTTTGGCCAGCGCCTGACCCTGCGCGCCGACCTGGTGGAGTGGGAAGACCGCCTGAAGATCGAGTACCTGGTCAGCGACAGCGCGACGGGCAAGCGCCTGAACCGCGCCAGCACGACACAGGTGGCCGTCGATATCGCCAGCGGCGAGATGTGCTTTGCCTCGCCGCCCATCTTGTTTGAAAAATTGGGATTGAAGGCCGTATGAAAAAACAATTCAAAATCCTGCTGGCGGGCCTGTGCCTGTTGGCGATGACGCCGCTGCACGCGGCCGCGCCGGTAGCGAAGATCGAGGCCATGCTGGCCAAGCCGCAGCAGCTGTGCGGCCGTTTCGACCAGAGCAAGCAGCTGGCCGGCATGAAGAAGGCGCTGGCGTCGAATGGCCGCTTTTGCGTGGTGGCCGGCAAGGGCGTCCTGTGGCGCACCTTGCAGCCGTTTCCGAATACCCTGCGCCTGACGCGCGACGAGATCGTGCATTTCCAGGGCGAGCGCGTGGCCATGCGCCTCGACGCGAAGACGGAGCCGGTGGTCAAGATGATCAACAGCGTGCTGTTTTCGCTGCTGGCCGGCGACCTGGCGCAACTCGACACGCTGTTTGAAGTGGACGGCAGCATCGATGGCGGCACCTGGCAGGTGGCGCTGAAGGCGCGCCAGCCGGCGCTGGCCAAGGCCATCGGCAGCATCCGCCTCGATGGCGGCGCCTTCGTGAAAAATATCAGCATCAGCGAGGCGAGCGGCGACCGCACCAGCATCGTGTTCTCGGCGATTGAGACGGGACCGTCCGCCATCACGGCGCAAGAGGCGGCCCTGTTTTGAACGCACTGACGAAGCGCGGCCGCAACGCCGGGCGTCTGCTGGCTATCGCCTGGGCGCTGGTGGTGGCGCTGCTGCTGGCGCATAACGCCTATCTGTGGCTGGGCAAGCGCATCGCGCCCGAAACCGACATTCTCGCCTTGCTGCCGGTGCAGGAGCGCGATCCGGTGCTGCAGGCGTCGTTTACACACATGGTCGACGCGGCGCAGCAGCGTCTGGTGGTGCTGGTCGGCGCTGCCGAATGGAGCGATGCGAAGCGCGCGGCGGACGCCTACGGCGCCGTGCTGGCGCGCCATGCGGGCCTGTTCCAGTCCACGCCTCTCGACGAGCAGACGCAGAACGACTGGCTGGCGCTGTTCCAGCAGCATCGATTGACCTTGCTGACGGCGCCGCAGGAAACGCAGCTGCGCCAGGAGACGCCCGCATTCTGGCGCGATTCGGCGCTCAGTCAGCTCTACAGCCCGTTTGGTGGTCCGAAGCTGGGCGCCTGGCAGGACGATCCGTTTGGCCTGTTTGGCGGCTGGGTGCAGGAGCGTGCGCAGGAAACGCCCGTGCGTCCGCGCGACGGCCATTTGTTCGTCGCCGACGGCGAGCGCCAGTATGTGCTGCTGCCGATGACCTTGAGCCTGCCCGCTTTTTCGCTGGGCGCCCAGGAAAGCGTGTTGCCCGTGCTGGCGCAAGCCGAGGCGGCGGCGCGGCAAGCCGTGCCCGGCGTGGAAATCATCAGCGCCGGCGTGATCCTGCATGCGGCGGCGGCCAGCAGCCAGGCGGCGGGCGAAATGTCGACCATCGGCCTGGGCTCCCTGGCCGGCATCATCCTGCTGACGTGGTTCACCTTCCGCTCATTCAAGCCGATCTCGCTGATCCTGCTGTCGATCGGCATCGGCTGCCTCGGTTCCCTGTCCGTGTGCTGGCTGCTGTTTGGCAAAATACACCTGATGACATTGGTCTTTGGCGCCAGCCTGATCGGCGTGGCGCAGGATTACGGCATCTATTTTCTATGCAACCGCCTGGGCGCCGACCCGGCGCTCGATTCGCGCACCTTGCTGCGCCGTCTGCTGCCGGGCCTGTGCCTGACCTTGCTGGCCGCCGTCATCGGCTACATGGGCCTGGCACTGACGCCATTCCCCGGCTTGCGCCACATGGCCGTGTTTTCCGCCCTGGGCCTGGTGTTTGCCTGGCTGACGGTGGTGTGCTGGTTCCCCGCGCTGATAGGTGGCGGCACCTTGAAGAGCGGCGCGCTGGTCAGGCAGTATGGCGCGGCGCGCGCGCGCTGGCCGCTGTTGCGGGCCAACCGCGCCACCCTGATTGGCGGCGTGCTGTTTGCCCTGTTTGCGCTCTTCGGCATCAGCCGCCTGGGCGTCAACGACGATATCCGTCTGCTGCAAACGCCGCCCGCGCACCTGATACGCGACCAGATCAAATTGAGCAAATTGCTCGATGGGCCCACGCCCGTGCAGTTTTATCTCGTGCGCGGCGATAGCGCGGAAGCCGTGCTGCAGCGCGAGGAAACGTTGAAACAGCGGCTGCTGCCGCTGATCGCACAAAAGCACATCAGCGGCTACCAGGCCATGTCGAACTGGGTGCCGTCGCTGCAGACGCAGGCGGCGCGGCGCACGCTGCTCGACACGGCCATCCTGCAGCCGGGTGCCGCGCTCGACTTGCTGGCGCAGTCGGTCGATGAAGGTCCCGAGTGGGCCGGCAAGGTACGTGCGCAGTTGGCGCAAGCCGGTGCGCCGCTGTCGATCGATGCCTTCCTGAAGGTGCCGGCCAGCGAGCCATGGCGCCATCTGTGGCTGGGCAAGGTGGAAGGCGGCCATGCCTCCATCGTCGCCTTGCGCGGCATGCAGTACGCGGCCATCCCGCTGCTGGCGCAGGCGGGCGAGGGCATGCCCGGCGTGCAGTGGGTCGACAAGGTGAGTGAAATTTCCTCGGTGCTGGGCCGCTACCGCGTCTACATGGGCGCCGTGGTGCTGGGGGCCTATCTGGTGGTCTTCGGCTTGCTGCTGCCCCGTTACCGGCGCCGCACCTGGCGCGTGCTGGCGCCCACGGCGCTGGCCAGCGTGGCGGCCCTGGCCTTGCTGGGCTACCTGGGCATGCCGCTGCAGCTGTTCCACGTGCTGGCGCTGATGCTGCTGCTGGGCGTGGGCGTCGATTACGGCATCTTCATGCAGGAGCACCCTGACCGCCGCAACGACACGCCATGGCTGGCCGTGGGCCTGTCGGCAGCCAATACCATTCTGTCTTTCGGCTTGCTGGCGCTGAGCAAGACGGCCGCCCTGCAGGCATTTGGCCTGACCATGCTGATCGGCACGGCGCTGGTATGGCTGCTGTCGCCGTGCTTTGCCGAAGCCGATCACCGTAGCGCGGCCGATGCCGCAGGAGAAATCTGATGTTTTTGCACTGTCAACGATGGGCGCTGGCACTGCTGCTGGCACTGGCCGGCTGCGCCAGCGTGCCGCCTTCGGCACCGGCGCGCCTGGGCCTGAAACTGGCGCCGCAGGCGCTGGGCGCCACGGTCAGCGTGCAGCAGCACCTGGTCGTCGAACGAGCGGGGCGCATCGATGAACTCGATGCGGCGCTGGAAGTGGAACCGTCGCATCTCGACCTGGTGGGACTGGCGTTCGGCCAGCGCGTGCTGTCGCTGCATTACGACGGCAAGGACATGACCTCGTGGCGCCACCTGATGCTGCCGGCGCAGGTGCGCGCCGAGGACGTGCTGGAAGACATGCAGCTGACCCTGTGGCCGCGCGAGGCGATCGCGCAAGCCCTGCCGGCCGGCTGGCGCATCGAGGACAGCGGCTTGCGCCGCACCCTGTTCCTGCATGACGAGGCGGTGACGGTGATCGACTATAGCGGCATGCCGCGCTGGAGCGGCACGGTGGTGCTCGACAACCTGCGCTACCGCTATCGCCTGACGATACAGAACGCCCCGGAAGGAAGCTGAATGACCGGCCTGACTGTGTACCTGAATGACTGCGGCATCGTCTGCGCGCTGGGCGCCGGCCGCGAAGAAGTGCGCGCGCGCCTGTTTGCCGCGCACAGCGGCGTGGTGTCCGTCGATACCTACACGCCGGGGCGCATGGTGCCGCTGGGCGTGGTCGACGCGGCCTTGCCATCGGTGGCGCATCACGGCCTCGCCGCGCGCAGCCGCAACAACCGGATGGCGCTGGCGGCGCTGGCGCAGATCCGCCCCGCCGTGGAGCAGGCCATCGCCCGTTACGGCGCGCACCGCGTGGCCGTGGTGATCGGCACCAGCACGTCGGGCATCGCCGAGACGGAAGGCGCGATCGGCCAGCATGTGGCGGGCGACGGCTTGCCGGATGCCTTCCACTACGGCCAGCAGGAGATGGCGTCGCCGGCGCTGATGCTGGCCGATGAAATGGGCATCGACGGCCCGGCCCTGGTGCATTCGAGCGCCTGTTCGTCGAGCGCCAAGGCGATGGCCAGCGCGGCGCGCCTGATCCGCATGGATTTGTGCGACGCGGTGCTGACGGGCGGCGTCGATACCCTGTGCGGCTTTACCGTGGCCGGTTTTTCCGCGCTGGCTTCCGTCAGCGCGCGGCGCTGCAATCCGCTCGGCGCGAACCGCGACGGCATCAATATCGGCGAGGGCGCGGCCCTGTTCCTGATGACGGCGCAGCCGGCTGCAGTGGCCTTGCGCGGCTGGGGTGAATCGTCCGACGGCCACCACATGTCGGCGCCCGATCCTGCAGGCGGCGGCGCGCGGCTGGCCATCGCCCAGGCACTGGCGCGCGCCGGCATCGCGGCGTCGCAAGTCGACTATGTGAACCTGCACGGCACGGCCACGCCGCAAAACGATGCGATGGAAGCGCGCGTGGTGTCCGACCTGTTCGGCGCCACGGCGATGAGCAGCTCCACCAAGCCGCTGACAGGCCATGCGCTGGGCGCGGCGGCCGCCATCGAAGCCGCGCTGTGCTGGCTGGCGATGCAGGACGATAACGCCGAGGGCTTGCTGCCGCCGCACCTGTGGGATGGCGTGCCCGATGAATCCCTGCCGCCGCTGCGCCTGGCCTTGCCCGGCGCGCGGCTGGGGCGTCCGCTCGACTGGGCGCTGAGCAACTCGTTTGCCTTCGGCGGCTCGAACGCCGCCTTGCTGTTCGGGAGGGGAGCATGAGTTTTCCGGATATCGGCGACCTTGTCCCGCATTCCGGCCCCATGGTGCTGCTCGACCGGGTGCTCTCGGCCGATGCGGAAAACCTGTGCGCCGAAGTGGCCATCCATGCCGGCAGCGTGTTTTATGACGCGCCGTCGGCCGGTGTGGGCAGCTGGGTCGGCATCGAATACATGGCGCAGGCGATCGCCGCGCATGCGGGCTACCTGGCGCGGCTGGCCGGCGCGCCCGTGAAGATCGGTTTTTTGCTGGGGGCGCGGCGCTACGAAGCGCAAGTGCCTTTGTTTGTGGATGGCAGCGTGCTGCAGGTGCATGTGCAGCAAGCCTTGCAAGGCGAGAATGGACTGGGTGCGTTCGAGTGCCGTATCGAGATGGCTGGCGCCGTGCTGGCGCAGGCGACGATCACGGTGTTCCAGCCCGAGGATGCAAAGCAATTTCTGCAGGAGAGTATGAATGGAGCACAGCATGAGTAAAAGTGTATTGGTGACGGGGTCGTCGCGGGGCATCGGCAAGGCCATCGCCTTGCGACTGGCGCGCGACGGTTTTGACGTGGTGCTGCATTGCCGCAGCGCGCGCGGCGAAGCCGACGCGGTGGCGCAGCAGGTGCAGGCGCTGGGACGCGCGGCGCGCGTGCTGCAGTTCGATATCGGCGACCGTGCCGCGGCAGCTAGCGCGCTGGAAGCGGACATCGCCGAACATGGCTGCTATTACGGCGTCGTGTGCAACGCCGGCGTGGCGCGCGACAATGCGTTTCCCGCCATGTCGGGCGAGGACTGGGACATCGTCCTGCAGACCAACCTCGATGGTTTCTATAATGTGCTCAACCCGCTGGTAATGCCGATGGTACAGCGCCGCAAACCGGGGCGCATCGTCACCATGGCGTCCGTTTCGGGCCTGATCGGCAACCGGGGGCAAGTCAATTACAGCGCGGCCAAGGCCGGCATCATCGGCGCCACCAAGGCGCTGGCGCTGGAACTGGCCAAGCGCGCCATCACCGTGAACTGCGTGGCGCCGGGCCTGATCGAGACGGACATGATCAGCGAGGTGCCGCTCGACGAAGCGCTGAAGATGATCCCCGCGCGCAGAGTCGGCACGCCGGAAGAGGTGGCCGCCGCCGTCAGTTTCCTCGTCGGCGAGGAGGCGGGCTACATCACGCGCCAGGTCATTTCCGTGAATGGAGGCATGGTATGAGCCGCCGGGTCGCAGTGACCGGCATGGCAGGTATCAGCCCGATCGGCAATAACTGGCCGGCCATCCGCCAGCGCCTGGGCGAGTATCGCAACGCCGTCGTACGCATGGACGAATGGGCCGACTACGAAGGCTTGAACACCCAGTTGGGCGCACCGGCCGCGCCGTTCGCGCTGACGGACCGCTACAACCGCAAGGCCGTGCGCAGCATGGGACGCATCGCGCTGATGGCCACGCGCGCCAGCGAACTGGCGCTGGAACACGCGGGCCTGGCCGGACACCCCGTGGTCAAAGGCGGGCAGATGGGCATTTCCTTCGGTTCGTCCGCCGGCACGCCCAGCGCCATCGGCGACTTTGGCCGCATGATGGAGGAGCGCACCACCAAGGGCATCAACGCCACCACCTACATCAAGATGATGGCGCACACGGCGCCCGTCAACATCGGCGTGTTCTTTGGCGTCACGGGAAGAGTCATTACCACGTCGAGCGCCTGCACCTCGGGCAGCCAGGGCATCGGCTATGCCTACGAGGCGATCGCCGGCGGCAAGCAGCTGGCGATGATCGCCGGCGGCGCCGAGGAACTGTGCGCCACCGAGGCGGCCGTCTTCGACACCCTGTTCGCCACCAGCACGCGCAATGACGCAGGCCACACGACGCCGCGCCCGTTCGACGCCAGCCGCGATGGCCTGGTGATCGGCGAAGGCGCCGGTTGCCTGATCCTGGAAGAGTTCGAACATGCGCAGGCGCGCGGCGCCACCATTCATGCGGAGCTGGTGGGCTTCGGCACGAACAGCGATGGCTGCCACGTGACCCAGCCGAATGCCGCCACCATGCGCCAGGCGATGCTGCTGGCGCTGGCCGACGCGGACCTGCAGCCGTCCGATATCGGCTACATCAACGCGCATGGCACAGGTACGCAGCAGGGCGATATTGCCGAGTCGCAAGCCACGTTCGAGGTGTTTGGCGACCGCACGCCTATCAGTTCGCTGAAAAGCTACATGGGCCACACCCTGGGCGCCTGCGGCGCGCTGGAAGCCTGGATCAGCATCGAGATGATGCGCGAAGGTTGGTTTGCGCCGACCATCAACTTGCAGCAGGTGGACCCGCAATGCGCGCCGCTCGACTACATCGCCGGCGAAGGCCGGGCCATCGAATGCGAATACGTGATGTCGAATAATTTTGCCTTTGGCGGCATCAACACGTCGCTGATTTTCAAGCGTTACCGGCCGTGACGCCCGCTTGTGCTGGCGCAAGTGGCAAGTGTGGTTCCTTTTTTACTATCTTTAACTGATCGAGGGAAATAGCATGAAAAAAATGATGATCCTGGCAGCAATGAGTGCAGCGCTGACAGTTGTCTTGCCGGCCCAGGCAGGCGATACCAGGCACATGATGCCGATCGCCAATGCGATGTCCGCCAACGATGCCCAGGCCCGTCTTGGCGATAGCGTCAAATTCTATTTTGGTGACCAGGCAACGCCGCCGATTGCCACGCGCATCAGCAGCGACAAGACGAGCCAGAAAACCAATGGCGTCGGCAAGTCCGCGGAAACGTCCTGCAACTGGGCTTTCCTGTCGGCCATGCTGGCGCTGCAAAAGCGCGCCCAGTCGGTGGGCGCCGATGCCGTCGTCAATATCGTCAGCAATTACAAAAACATCGAAAATTCCAGCGCCACGGAATTCGAATGCCACGAAGGCACGATGATGACGGGCGTGGCCTTGAAGGGTGAGTTCGTGAAGTTGAAGGCAAGTAAGTAGGCAGCAAAGAAGTAGCAGGAAATTCGTTCATATCGGTAACCGGTGCCCGCTTGCAGGTAGGCTGGCGCCTGGAAGCCATTCCAATAAAAAGTAGAAAGAGAATATGCAAAAAGTATCGAAAACTGTCGTCCTGGCTGGCGCATTGCTGGCATTGACCATGTTGCAAGGCTGCGCCACGCGCATCAAGGCATCGTCGACGGCCAATCCGCCGCCGAGCGAGGCTTTCTCGTCATTTGGCCGCATTGAAGTCAAGTCAACAGTCTTTGCCGAGGGCTACAACGGCAACCAGGCCGCCATGGCGAAAATCGACGAGAATATTCGTAAGGACCTGGCCGAATCGCTGACCAGCTGGAATGCCGCCCCGGCTAATGGCCGCGTGCTGATCATCGAGCCTATCGTCGAGGAAATCCAGTTCAAGAGCGGCGCCAAGCGTGTATTCCTGGGACCATTGGCCGGCAGCTCCGGCGTGCGCATGCGCGTCATGATCCGCGACAACAAGGGCGCCCTGGTCGCGACGCCAGAGTTCTTCCAGCGCGCCGACGCGATGGCGGCCGGATTCACGTTTGGCGTGCACGATAACCTGATGCTGACCCGCATCGCCAACCTGACCAGCGCTTACATCAAGGCCAACTATGTACGTGCCGAAGGCGGCCCGACTGGCGCCGATAATAAAGCGGTCGAAGCAGCAATGACGAACTAAGATGGGCGCGGCGCGCAAGCGCCAGCAGACCTGCTGAGAATGGCAGCGCCGGGCAACCGCGCGGCCATTTTTTTGCCGCATGCATGCTGGCAATTTGTGGCAGACTGCGCCTTTACGTATCCAAATATTGTCATGCCACCAGCCTTCCCCGGTAACGGCGCCAGCATCTGGCTGCTCGATTCCCGCAGCATTGATCTCGCGGAGATCAGCCAATATGAAACGTGGCTGGGTACGACGGAAGCGGACCGTTATGCGCGGTTTGCGCGGCCGCTGCGACGGCGCCAGTTCCTGCTCGGGCGCGCCTTGCTGCGAACGGCCATGGGATGGATGCTGGGGCTGTCTCCGGCGGCCATCGCGCTCGAGGAGCGTCCGGGCCAGGCGCCGCGGCTGCTGGCGCCCGCAGGCGGTCCCTACTTCAGTATTTCGCACAGCGGCCACTGGATCGCCTGCGCGCTGAGCGGTACTACGCGGCTGGGACTCGATATTGAGTTGCGCGACCCGCAGCGCGACGTGCTGGCGCTGGCGCGCCAGGCGTTTGGCGCGGCTGTGACCGCCGAGCTGGAAGGCTTGCCAGCGGATGAGCGGCTGGCGCTGTTCTGCCAGCGCTGGAGCGAGGCGGAGGCGCGCTACAAGCTGGGCATGGATGCGGCAAGCTGCGTGACCTTGGCGCATGCCGAGCTGTCCATCGTGCTGTGCAGCGCGGCGCCGCTGGCGCAGGCGCCCGACTTGTTATTGTCCGGCCTGACGCCAGACTAATTCCCCCGCACGACGATTTCCTGCACCTGCGGTTCGCGCTGGCGCATGAAGCGCACGATGGAATCGACGGTGACGACGTCGATCTGGCGCGTCATGCGGCGCTCGAACGGGTGGTCGTCGAAGGCGATATTGGCGCGGAACATGCGCGCGCCCAGGCGCGTGGCGGCGGGTATGCTCAGCGTCTGCGGCGCGTAGCTGGCGCTGCGCAGCCAGCCTTGCGCTTCGGCGCGCGTTTCGATCTTGCCAGGCTCGTTGCTGGCGGCGGCCAGGGTTTCCAGCACCCACTGGTTCGAGTTCTGGTACTTGGTGGAAAACGGGTAGGCCAGCATGTTGTAGTGCGCTTCATGCAGGCGCTTGGGCGTGTTCGACGTCAACAGGCGCGCCAGTTGCTGCTGCATATCCTGGCCCGGAATCAGGATCATGCTTTCATACATGAACACATCGTCCATGAAGAAATTGCCCAGGCCTTCGTTGTACAGCGACGATTGCGCCGTGCCGCATTCATTGAGCTCATGCACCACCAGCCAGCGGCCCTTCGGGTGGTCGCGCCAGGCCAGCGCCATGTGCGAGTAGCGCAAATTGTACTTCGACAGGTCTTGCCCGGCGCGCGCCAGCAGCGCCACCTGCGCGCCCGAGGCATCGAGCGCCTGCAGGGTCTTTTGCGCCAGGTCCATCGATTTGACGAGGGTAGTCGCATCCGTTGGCTTTTCCTCGCACGAGCGCCCCGCATGGGCGGCGCCGGCCAGAACCAGGCTGATGGCAATCACGGTCAGACGTTTCATGGGGTTCACGCTTTCGAATGGTGGAGGATGGCATTGCCGGCCGCGTTCGGCACATAGGCGATGGCCTTGCCCGACAGCATCAGCATGTGGCCCGTCGAGACGGCCACTATCTTGACGGCCGTGCCGGCCGCCAGCGACAGGCCTTGCATGGCCTTCTGGCTCAGCTTGACGGAGGCCGTGGCCGCCTGCGAGGCGCCGTTGGCCGCGCTCTTGAGCACGAGCACGCTACCGTCGGCCACATCTTCCACCTTGTCGATGACGATGTCGCCGGCGACGGCCAGCACGGACATGGAGCCGATCAGCACGATGGCCGAGGCCATGCTGGCGTTGTCGGACGCGTTGGTGGTATCGGAGTTGGCCTGGGCCAGCGGCGCCACGCTGGCGGCGCATAGCAGGGTCATGGCGAGTAGGTGTTTCATGGATGTCCTGTTGTCGGTATTACGCTTTGGAGTGGTGCAGCAGTGCCTTGCCCAGTTCGTTCGGGATGAAGGCGATTGCCTTGCCGGACAGGACCAGCATGTGGCCGGTGGACAGCGCCACCACGTTGACCACGGTGCCGGCCGCCAGCGACAGGCCCTTGGCCGCTTGCGTGCTCATCTGGATGGACGCGCCACCCGCTTCGGACGCGCCTTTCAGCACGATGACGATGCCTTCGCCCACCGTTTCCACGCTGGCAACTACCACCTGGCCGGAGGCGACCAGCATCGACATGGAACCGGCGACGACGATGGCGGAGCCCTGGCTGAGGTTTTGCGAGCCTTTCGACAGGTTCTCCGAGGCGGCGGCATGGACCAGGCCGGGAGCGGCCACGGAGAGCGTCAACAGCGACAGGGACAGGCAGAGGGGCAGCAAGCGTTTCATGGGTATCTCCTTTATGTGCCTGATTGGCAAGGGTATGATTGTCGAACGCAGCGCCGCAGTCAATCAGAACGCTACTCGTAGTGGCGGGCCATACTCTTAGTATTACTATTTGATACTATGCTGCTCTGCCATGTGTAAAGGATAGTAATGCCGCAAACCCACGCCTTGATCGAAGCCTTGAAACGTCTGTTGAAAGCGCGTTCCGTTACCTATGCCGAACTGGCGCAGCGCATCGGCATGTCCGAAGCCAGCGTCAAGCGCATGTTCTCCCTGAAACAATTCTCCTTGCAGCGCCTGGACCAGATCCTGGTGGCCATCGGCAGCGACTTCCAGCAGCTGGCGCTGGCGGTGCAGTCGGCCCAGGCGGCACCCACCCTGATCACGGGGCTGACGTATGCGCAGGAAAAGGAAATCATCGACGACACCCGGCTGTTCGTGGTGGCCGTCTCCGCCCTGAACCTGCTGCCGCTGGAACAGATCGTCGCCATCTATGACATCAGCGAGGCGCAAGCCGTGAAATACCTGCTGCGACTCGACAAGATCGGTTTCCTGGAACTGCTGCCGAATAACCGGGTCAAACTGCTGGTGGCGCGCACGTTTGCGTGGATACCGAATGGTCCCATCCACACGTATTTCAAAAAGGAAGCCTATGGCGACTATTTGAATTCGCAATTCGATGGCGAGACGGAATTGTTGCGCCTGGTGAACGTGATGCTGTCGAAAAAATCCACGGCGGCCTTGCTGGAGCGCCTGAAACAAGTGGCGGTGGAGTTTTCGCAACAGCATCAGGAAGACGCACGCCTGCCTGGCGACGAGCGCCTGGCCATCAGCTTCATGCTGGCGGCGCGTCCCTGGATGCCGCAGACGTTCAAGGCGCTGCTGCGGCAGTGAGCCAGAAGTCGGTAAGTCAGCAAGCCAGCAGCCGGCAAGCTGTTGGCAAGGTTTCCCTTGGCCGTTAGCCGCGCCGTTAGCCGCGCCGCTAGTCGCGCTGTTTTTCGCCATCCGTTTGCTGCTGGCCCGTTTGTTCCGTCGTTTGCTCCTGTTTCATCTGCTCCTGTTTCATCTGCGTTAGCAAGCGCCAGGCAAAAAAGCCCAGTACGCCCACGCCCAGCAGCAGGGCCGCCCACAGCGCGGCCAGGCGCCATGGCGCGCTTATGCCAGCCGGTGCCGGTGCGGCATCGCTTGCGCCAGCGTGCGCCGTCAAGGCGCCCAATGTGGCAATCGGCAGCGCCTGCAATTCGCCGTCACGATAGC
The DNA here is from genome assembly GCF_059423585.1 of Janthinobacterium sp. GW460-12-1-14-LB5. Lineage (NCBI taxonomy): Bacteria > Pseudomonadati > Pseudomonadota > Betaproteobacteria > Burkholderiales > Oxalobacteraceae > Janthinobacterium > Janthinobacterium sp. GW460-12-1-14-LB5. The sequence goes on from NZ_JBWKYD010000014.1 coordinate 178,824, forward strand.
CTGGCGCCACCTGTGACAGCGGTTGCGCCACCGGCTGCGCGCCGGCTTTTCCGAACACCAGGCGATATGGCCCCTTGCCGCCGGCCAGGAATACCAGCGTTTCCGGCGTCCAGCCCAGGCGCAACAGCGGCGCGCTGGTCGGCATGGCCGTACTTTGCGACTCGGGCCGCAGCACCCATTGCGTCGTCCGCACCACCGGCATGGACAGGTCGCCGGAGACGCGTTCCTTGCCCGCCTCGCTGATGCGGTAAAAGCTGGTGGTCAGCAGCGGGTCAAAATATTCGCCATTGGCCGCGCGCGTTTGCCGGTGCAGGGATAGCCGGCGCTGCGGCACATAACTATTCTGGCGATACACGCCCAGCGTGGCGGGCAGCACCACGTTACTCTCCTTGAATTGCAGCGCAATGCTGTCGGCGGGAATCGCGATCGGCGTGGCATACACCCAATCGGAGGTCAGTTTGTCTGGAGCACCTCGCAGCACGATGCTCGCGCGTGGCGGCGCTACCTCGGTTTCGCTGACGGCTTGCGCGGCAATCGCCGCAAACACCAGCGGCTGGCCTTCCTGCCAGCTCAGGCGCGCGTAGCGGAAAGCGCGCGGCGCAAAGGCGATGCTGTCGTTGGTCAAGGTTTGCGTATCGCTGCTGCGCAGCCAGTTCACGGTGGTGGTGCCGACCGCGTCCCATTGCTTCAGGTCGTCGCTTGCCTCCAGCAGCACCCGGGCGCTGTAATCGCCGGCGTCGGCCGGCGGCGTCAAACGCAGCGCGCCGATGCGGCTTCTCGGTGCTTGCTGGCCGAGGTCGAGGATCAGCGCCTGCAGGGCCTTGCCGGCAGCACCGCTGCCTGCGCCGGCGCTGACCGACAGCAGCTGGCCGTCGTTGCCGGTGCGGATTTCCACATGTTGCGAGCCGCCTTTGTCCACTGCGCCGCCCGTCACGGGGAAAATGCGCGCGGCAACGCTGCTGCGCTGCGTGCTGGACTGTGCTGGCGGCGTACTGATGGCAAACGAGAGGCGCTGGCCGTCGCGGTCAAGCAGCCGCACGTCGGCCAGGTTGCCGGTGCGCGCATGTAGATAGACTTCCTTCGGCAGCGGCAGGCGCACCACGCCCGCGCCAGCTGGCACGCTCACCGGCATGCTCCAGCCATAGCTGGACGGGTGGTCAGGCGCATTTTGCGCCAGCGCCATGCTGGCCGCCACAGCGGACGCCAGGCCGGCGCAGATCAGCAAGGGAAATTTCATGCGTTCTCCGGTGTCGGTTCGGTTACGGTTTCTGCCCTGGGGAACGGCGCCAGGTAGCCGATCAGGAGCATCAGCAGGCCCACGCCGACAAACGACACGATGCGGGCGATGCCGCCCACGTTCGACAGGTCGATGAGGAACAGTTTCGCGACCACCAGTACCAGCAGCACGGCGCCCAGGCTCCATTGCTGGCGCCGTTGGTGGCGCGCCGCGTGGCGCATCAGCAGCAGGGCCGTGACGCTCCACACCAGCGAGAGCATAGCTTGCACGAATTGCGAGGCCATCATGTCCTCCACCGTATAAGGCACGCCCAGGTAGTTCGACACCGTGCGCAGCAGCATCAGGTTGAACCAGCCATACACGCAGCAGGCGGCGATGACCGGCACGCGTGCCTGGAATCGGTCCAGCCACAGCGGCTGGCCGGCACGCAGCAGGCGGTACGCGGCAAATCCCAGCAGGATCGCAAAGCCGCTGCTCAGGTCCAGCGGGTTGAGCAGGGGCAGATAGGGCAGGGGCTGCATGGCGCCGTTGTCAATGAAATTCCAGACTGCAATCAGTAGCAGCGAACCCAGTGCTCCCAGCGGGATCAGGGTGCGCTGATACCAGCTGGCAATCGGCGCCACCGGCCAGCCGCCCGCGCGGCAGCGGCGGATCAGCAAGGCCAGTGCCAGCATCATGGCCCAGGCCGGCAGATAACGCGACCAGGCCGGGCTGACGGCGCCGGCCCGCCCCGCCTCGGCCAGCCAGGCGTCGAGCTGGATGGCTCCGACCGGCCACAGCATCAGCCATGGCCCGGCCGTGCGCACGGTATGCAGCAGGCGCAGCACGCGCAGGCTCAGGTTCCACCCGGCACGCGGCCAGGTATGCAACATGAACTCGCCGCAGGCCAGCGCGCAGGCCAGCGCCAGCCAGGACAAGCCGGTTGGCACGGACACGCTCAGGTACAGCACCAGCAGCATGTTGGCGCTCCACAAACCCAGGCCGAGCCAGACGGCCACCGTGAACCAGCGCAGCTGCGGCCAGGCCAGGCGGCGCGCCAGCAGCGCGAACAGCGGCGTGGTGAGGCTCACCGCAATCAAATACAGCGCCAGCAAGTGTTCGCCCGCTTGCGGATGCATGCGCTCGTCGCCATCGACCAGGTGCAGCAGCGAGATGGAGAGCGGGAACAGGACGCCGATAAACCACAGCAGCCCGCTCCATTGCAGCAGCGGCAGCGCGGCCAGCGACAGCTTCGCATCGGCTTCCACGCGCGCCTGGCGCTGCGTGAACCAGGCGCTGGCCAGCGCCGCGGCGGCCAGCAGCAGCGCGCTGATAAAGGTACCGTCGAACAGCTTGGCCGACTGCTCATTCCAGTCCATGCCCATGCGCAGCAACAACACGACACCGGCCAGCAGTTGCACCAGCAGCAGCAGCAGGCGCGGCGCGGTCCACTGCAATCGCTGCGCCAGCCAGAACAGGCCAGCGGCAACTGCCAGCGCACTGATGGTCAGCAGGTTCAGCTGTGTGATGGCGTCGGTGCGCAGCATGATTTCGGTCCACAAGCCGCCAAGCAGCCAGGCGGTGGCACCGCTCAGGAACACCACCGACAGGCCTTGCATCAGTTCCGCGGGCAATTTGGCATGCGCCACGCCTCGCTGGCGGCGGAAGTTGATCGCCATCACCAGCGCGGCCGCGGCCAGCAGCGTGCAGCCGAGCCAGATATTGGCTTGCAGGGCAGCTGCTGTATTGAGTTCCTGGATGGTACCGAGGAAGGCAAGCCAGGCGGCCGCCTGCACCAGCAGGCCGAAGACCCAGGCCAGGGTCTGGCGCTGGCGCAAGCCGACCCAGACGATGCCCGCGCCTTCCAGTGCCCAGGCGGCGGACGTCCAGCGGCCGTCGAGGGCAAACGGGATGGCCAGGGTGCCGAAGACAATGCCCAGCGCGAGGAAGGCTTCGGCCAGCAGTTTGAAACCGTTTCTGCGCCACAGTGCTACGGCCAGCCCCGTGTACGTCAAACCGGCGACCAGGGCGGAAAACGCCAGGCCAAATTCAAAGTGCCGGACCAGCCCGTATTGCAGGCCCATGGCCGCCAGCGGCGTGCCGAAGACGAGCGTGCCATCCACGTAATGCTTGAGGCGCGGCGCCTGGCGCGCGCAGTAGGCGATCGCGATGCCGATATAGAACAGCACGAACAGGATCAAAAACAGTTGCGTCGACAGGTAGTGCTCGGGCGTATAGCGCAGCAGGCCCCAGGTGGTGGCGACGACGAAGGTGAAGCCAAAGCTCAGCACATTCAGCACGCGCCAGGCGCGTTTCAGGGCGATGGCGAAGACGCCCGCATTGAGCAGCGCGTAATAGCTGAACAGGCCGATATGGTTGCCGCTGCCCGTCGAGACGAGCAGGGGCACGGCAAAGCCGCCGACGATGCCGAAGACGGCCAGCCACACGGCGTTCTGCAGCACGGCCAGCAGGCACGTAAATGCCGTCAGCACGAACAGCACGGCAAACGCCAGGCCCGCCGGGATCAGTTCATACAGGCGGAAGGCGCCGAACGTGACCAGCATCAATATCGCCAGGGCCGTGCCTTGCAGCGGCAAGCTGATGCCGGGGCGGCTGAGACGGATGCGCCAGGCCCAGGCCAGCAGGGCGATGTCGGCCAGCGCGATGCCGGCCAGGCGCAGCTCGATGGGCAGCGTCACCTGGGCCGACACATACTTGAGCAGGAAGCTGACGCCGAGGAAGAGGATCAATAAACCCAGCTTGGCGACCAAGTTGCCGGTAAATAACCAATTTTTCGCCTTTGCAAGCAAGCCATCCGGACGCGCGATCCAGGACGGGGTACTGGCGGCGGGGGGAGCGGGCCTGGAGGGGGCCGGTGGCGCTGGTTTCGGTGGCACGGGTGCGGCAGGTGCGGGAACTGCTGCCGGCGCGACCTTCGCCAGTTCGGCCACCTTGACCGTGGCCGCCAGCGGCACGGGCGCGGGCGGCGGCGCGGGTACGGGAGGCGGCGCGGGCACTGGCGCCACGCTATCGGACACGGCGGGTGCGATGGACACGACGGGCGTGGCCGCAGGCGCTTCGGCCTGACCTTCCAGCGCTCGCAGGCGCTGCCCGATGGCATCGACTTCCTTGCGCAAGCGCGCCGTCAGCAATTCCAGATCCGCCACCTTGCGGCGGTGCTGCAGCACCAGCACGAAGCCGGTGACCAGCAAGGCCAGGATGGTCAATGATGTCATTCCAAACATGTAGGCAGCTTTCCGGGAGGGGCGGGCAGGGATGCCAGCGGTATGCGCACATTACCTTATTATCAAGAAACAGGCGATTTCTGTTGTGTCAGGGCAAGTGCGAGGCAGTGCGTGCGGCGGCAAGGCCAGCATGGCGCGGTAGGCGGTTTTCCGTATTGATGCCGAGCAAGATGACGACATTCAGATTGTCGTGCGCAGGATAGTGCTGTATTTTAGCAATTCCTTAATTGCCGGTTCCCCATGCCATGAGTCAAAGCAGCCAGTTTTCCTTATTGTCGCAGCGCCGTTTCGGGCCCTTCTTCTGGACCCAGTTCTTTGGCGCCTTCAACGACAATCTGTTCAAGACGGCCCTGATGGTGATCCTCGCCTACGATGCGCTGAGCTGGACCACGCTCGACCCGTCCACCATCACCAACCTGATCCCCGGCTTGTTCATCCTGCCCTATGTCGTGTTCTCGGCCACGGCGGGCCAGCTGGCCGACAAGTTTGAGAAGGCGGGCCTGGCCCGCTTCGTCAAATGGATGGAACTGGCCATCATGGCCGTGGCTGCCGCTGGCTGGATGACGCATACCCTGTGGCTGCTGGTGGCCGCCGTGGTGGGCATGGGCGTGCATTCGACCCTGTTCGGCCCCGTCAAGTATGCGTATCTGCCGCAGCAGCTCAAACCCGAGGAACTGGTCGGCGGCAATGGCCTGATCGAGATGGGCACCTTTGTCGGCATTTTATTGGGCGAAATCCTCGGCGCCGTGTTGATCGTGCACAAGCCGCTGGGCGTGGAACTGGTGGCCGGCGCGACGATTGCCGTGGCCGTCTTCGGCCTGATCGCCAGCTACCGCGTGCCGCGCACGCCCGCGCCCGAGCCGGACTTGAAGGTGAGCCTAAATTTCGTCGCCGAATCGTTCCGCAACCTGAATTTTTCGCGCAAGAACCGTCCCGTCTTCCTCGCCATGCTGGGCAACTCCTGGTTCTGGTTCTACGGCGCCCTGATCCTGGCGCAGTTCCCCGTGTATTCGAAGGATTTCCTGCACGGCGACCACAGCGTGTTCGTGCTGCTGCTGACCGTGTTTTCCGTCGGCATCGGCACGGGTTCCTTGCTGTGCGAACGCTTGTCCGGCCACAAGATCGAGATCGGCCTGGTGCCGTTCGGCTCCATCGGCCTGTCGCTGTTCGGCATCGACCTGTATTTCGCCAGCAATGCGTATGCGAATACGCAAATCGTTGACGCGCTGGCATTTGTGGGCCAGGCGGGCGTGCCGCGCATTTTGCTCGACATCGTCATGATCGGCGTGTTCGGCGGCTTTTTCATCGTGCCCCTGTTCGCTCTGATCCAGACGCGCTGCGACCCGAAGCACATTTCGCGCACGATCGCCGGCATGAATATTTTGAATGCCCTGTTCATGGTGGCGGCCGCCGGCGTGGCCATCGTGCTGCTGGGAAAGGGTTTCACCATACCCCAGCTGTTCCTCGTCACGGCGATCCTGAATGCGCTGGTGGCCGCCTACATCTTTTCGCTGGTGCCGGAATTCCTCATGCGCTTCCTCGCGTGGATACTCATCCAGACCGTACACCGCGTCAAAGTCGTCGATGGCGAGCGCATCCCCACGGAAGGCGCGGCCGTGCTGGTATGCAACCACGTCAGCTATGTGGACGCCATCGTCATCATGGCGGCCAGTCCCCGTCCCATCCGCTTCGTCATGGACCACCGCATCTTCAAGATGCCGCTGATGGGCTGGATCTTCCGCACGGCCAAGGCGATCCCCATCGCGCCGGCCAAGGAAGATCCTTTCCTGATGGAAAAGGCCTTCATTGACATTGCGCAAGCGCTGCACGAGGGAGAGCTGGTGTGTATCTTTCCCGAAGGCAAGCTGACGCGCACGGGCCAGATCAGCGAATTCAAGGGCGGCATCGCCAAGATCGTCGAGCGCAGCAAGGTGCCCGTGATTCCGCTGGCGCTGCGCGGCTTGTGGGGCCATCTGTTGAGCCATCGCAATGGCCATTTGTTCGAGCGCGCCTTCAAGGCGGGCTTGCGCTCGCGTCTGTCGCTGGCCGTGGGCATGCCCGTGGCGCCCGAGGCCGCCACGCCGGAATTACTGCAGCAAAAGGTGCAGGAATTGCGCGGCAAGTGGAAGTAAGAGTAAGGAAATCAGTCACTCCGCCTGCGTCGTGGCCGCCGCCCGCTGCGCCAGGTGCTGCTGCAGCAGGGCGGCGATGGCGTCGAAATCGACGGGTTTGGTCAGGTGATGGTCGAACCCTGCTTGCGCCGTGCGCCCTCCTGTATCGCCCCAGCCCGTCAACGCGAGCATCAGCACGTCGCGCCCCCGTGCTTTCAGGCGGATCTGGCGCGCCGTTTCGTAGCCGTCCATGCCCGGCATGCCCAGGTCCATCACGATCAGTTGCGGCCACAGGGCATCGACGGCGGCCAGCGCCTGTGCGCCGTCGTAGGCGACCCGCACGGCGTGGCCTTCCAGCTGGAGCAGCGTCTGCAGCGAATCGGCCGCATCGCGGTTGTCGTCCACCACCAGCACTTGCACGGCCTGGCCCGGCCCGGCCGGCACATCGCTGGCCGGCGTGGCGGCCGGCCCTGCGGGCATGCTGGCGGGCAGGGTGACGACGAAGCGGCTGCCTTGCCCGGGTCCGGCGCTCTGCGCTTCGATCTTGCCATCATGCATTTCAGCAAACTGGCGCGCCAGGCTCAGGCCGATGCCCAGGCCGCTGGCCATCTGGCCCGCCACCGTGCGGCCTTGTTCGAACATGGAAAAGATGCGCGGGATGGCGTCCGGGTCGATGCCGATGCCATTGTCTTCCACGGCCACCTGCAGCTGGCCGTCGGCCAGCCGGGCCGTAATGTGGATGTGCCCGCCGCTCGGCGTGAATTTGACGGCGTTCGAGACGATATTCGCAAAGATCTGCACCAGGCGCGCATAGTCGGCGTGCAGCATCACCGTGTGCGGCGGCAAGTCCAGCGCGATGCTGATGTTGCGGCTGCTGGCGGCCGGCTGGCACAGCTCGATCACATGGCTGAGGACTTGTTGTAGCGCAATGTCCTTGCGTTGGAGCACCACTTTACCGCTGGTGATGCGCGCCACGTCGAGCAGGTCATCGACCAGCCGCGTCAGGTGCGTGACCTGGCGCTCGATCACGCCCTTGACTTTGTTTACCTGTTCCGATTCCGGATATAAATGGCTGAGCAGGGCGATCGACGTCTTGATGGGCGCCAGCGGATTGCGCAACTCATGGCCCAGGCTGGCGAGGAATTCATCCTTGCGCCGTTGCGTTTCGCGCACCTGGTACTGGCGCTGGCGCGCGCGCAGCATGGCGTGCGCCGAGGTGATCAGGGTCAGCATGTGCACGGGGCGTTCCAGCAGGGTCAGGTTGCCCAGGGTGGCGATGGCTTGCCGCAAGGGCAGGGAATCGAGTCCCGCATGCGTCAGCAGGATGATGGGCAGGTCGGACCAGTCCGGCTGCTGCCGCCCGTACTCGTCGAGCACCTGGTAGGCGCCCGCATGCAGTGCCTCGTCCACCGTCAGCACGCCGCCCGCGCCCAGCGCCAGCTGCTCGGCCAGCTCGCCTGCGCTGCGGCAGGCGTGGCTGGCAATGGCGCTGCCGGCGAGCACCTGGCTGGCCAGGGCGGCGTCCTGGCCGGCCGGCGCGTAGATCAGGATGCGCTGTTCCATGGCTTGCCCTAGGGAAATGGCGTGCCGCCGACGGTGGGCATGCCCGACAGGATGCCGTGGAAACCGGCCAGTGTCGGGCCGATGCGCAAGCCCTGCGGGCCGATCTCGAAGCGGCGGATGCTGCGCTCATGCGCGCTGCCGCGCTTCTTGAAGACGGAAATGGCTTGCCGCACTTCGCCTTCCGTTTCGTAGTAGCGCAACATGATGACGCTGTCGGCCAGGTAGCTGGCGTCGGCCGAGGTCGTCATCGACATGCCCAGCATGTTTTGCTGCACGCCGACGAGCAGGGTGGCCACGCCGCGCTGGCTCAGGTAATTGAGCAGTTCGTGCAGGTAGGTGCTCTGGAAGCGCTCGTCGGGCACGGCGTGCATGTAGCCGTTCAGGCTGTCGATGACGATCATCCTGGCGCCCCGTTCGGCCGCGTCGACCACGGCCTGGGCGAATTCGCCCGGCGTCAGTTCGGCCGGGTCGACTTGCTGCACGCTCAGCAAGCCGGTATCGAGCGCTTCCTTCAGCCGCATGCCCAGCTCGTCCGTCCGGTGCAGCAGCTTGCTGCGCGCTTCCTCGAACAGGAACATGGCGCACGATTCGCCGCGCGTCGTGGCTGCATGCACGAACTGCGCCGCCAAGGTTGACTTGCCGCTGCCGGCGGGGCCGGAAATGAGGGTGCTCATGCCTTCTTCCAGGCCGCCGCCCGTCATGGCATCGAGTTCATGCACGCCGCTCGACAGGCGCCGGTGGTCGCCGTCGCGGCGCGTGTCGGCCGCCACCAGGCGCGGATAGACGACCAGGCCATCCTGGGCGATCTTGTAGTCGTGCGTGCCGCTGCGAAACGGCACGCCCCGGTATTTCACCACGCGCACGCGGCGCCGGTCATTGCCATAGTCCTGGTTTTGCAGCTCCAGCGAAATGACGCAATGGGCCACGCTGCGTACTTGCAAGCCGTCATCGAGCGCGGAGCGGTCATCGATCAGCATGGTGGTGCAGTGGCGGCTGGCCAGGTATTGTTTCAAGGCGAGAACCTGGCGCCGGTAGCGCAGCGGGTTTTCCGCCAGCAACTGCAGTTCGGACAGCGAGTCGAGCACCAGGCGGGCAGGGTGGTGCTTCTCGATGGCCGCGAGGATGCGCCGGTTGGTCGATGCCAGTTCGATTTCCGACGGGTGGAAGATGGTGTAGTGGCGCTCGGGGTCGAGCATGTCGTCGCTGGGCGCCACTTCTTCGATGGCGATGCCGGCCAGGTCCCAGTCATGCGAGCGGGCGGCGGCGCGCAGTTCGATTTCCGATTCGGCCAGGGCGATATACAGCACGGGCGCGCCATTGCGCGCGCCTTCGGCCAGAAATTGCAGCGCCAGCGTGGTCTTGCCCGTGCCCGGTTCGCCTTCTATCAGGTACAGGCGCTCGGCCAGCAAGCCGCCACTCAGTATGGTGTCGAGGCCCGCGACGCCCGTCGACAGCAGCGGCGGCGCGTCCCGGCCGCCCGCGCCATCGTCTTGCGCCGTTCCTTGCGCCTGTGCTGTCGTCATCGCGTCCTCGCTTCGCCACGCTGTGGCCACGCTGTGGCTCATATATTAGCGCGTCCGCCGGGGCATGTCTTTTCGATACCATTGGTAAATAATCACGGCCGCCATGCAAGCCGGGGCCGGCAGTGTTGCACACTTGTTGGCAGGTTCAGCAAAGAAATCTTGACCCTGCTAAAGTATTCACTCAATCCAACTCTCCCGCTTTGCCGTTTTGCCGCCGCCAGCCCGTATTCCGATCGATCCTGCTGGTGCGCCGCTGCTGTTGTTGTCGCCATTTAATTGCATCATTAGCAATAAAAAACGCTTAAAGGTTACTTTGTTTCAATTGTAACGATGCTTGACGATTTTAGAATGATCGTTCATTCTTTGATCTGCGTTAATAAATTTAGTCATTTCTAACGACACTAGCCAGCTTCTTTTTCAGAAAGTCCAAGATGCAACCAACCTTTTCCTTGACGTCGCCGCGTACGAGCGGCGCTATTGCCGTTCTGTGCGCCACTGTAATCATGGCCGGCTGCAGTAAAAAACAGGAAGCACCTCACGCGCAGCAAGCGCCGCAGGTGGTCGTGTTTACTGTTAATCCGGCCGCGTTGCCGATGAGCGCCGAATTGCCCGGCCGCACGAATGCCTACCAGGTCGCCGATGTGCGCCCGCAAGTGGGCGGTTTGATCCAGAAGCGCCTGTTCGTCGAGGGTAGCGATGTGAAAGCGGGCACGGCCCTGTATCAGATCGACTCGGCCACCTACCAGGCTGCTTATAATTCCGCCAAGGCTGCCCTGTCGAAAGCCAAGGCCAACCTGTTGACGGCCGGCCCGAAAGCATCGCGCTACAAGGAACTGGTCGCCATCGAAGGCGTGAGCCGCCAGGAATACGATGACGCCGTCGCTGCCTTCGAGCAAGCCAAGGCAGACGTCGAATCCGCCACCGCGGCGCTGGAATCGGCGAACATCAACCTGCGCTACAGCACCGTGACGGCGCCGATCAGCGGCCGCACCAGCCGTTCGACCGTGACGGCCGGCGCGCTGGTCACGGCGGGCCAGGCAGAGGCGCTGACCACCGTGCAGCAACTCGATCCGATGTATGTCGACGTGACCCAGTCGAGCACCGACCTGCTGCGCCTGAAGCGCCAGATGGCCGACGGTTCGCTGAAAAAAGTCGGCGAAGGCCAGGCCAAGGTCGATCTGATCTTGCCGGACGGCAGCAAGTACAGCGAATCGGGCAAGCTGCAGTTCGCCGGCGTGACGGTCGATCCGACCACCGGCAACGTGGTCTTGCGCGCGCTGTTCCCGAACCCGAAAGGCGAATTGCTGCCAGGCATGTACGTACGTGCCCAGCTGGAAACGGGCGTCGATGAAAAAGCCATCACCGTGCCGCAAGTGGGCGTGACGCGCAACCAGAAGGGTCAGGCAACCGCCTTGATCCTGAACAAGGAAAACAAGGTCGAGCAACGCGTGCTGACCACCAGCGGCACGGTCGGCACCAACTGGCTGGTGACGTCCGGCCTGGCCGCAGGCGACCGCGTGATCGTGGAAGGCTTGCAAAAAGTCAAGCCAGGCGCCCCAGCCGTTGCCGTGCCGGCCAAGGCCGAAGCTGCTCCTGCGCCCGCCGCTGCCGCTTCTGCCGCCGCATCGGCTGCCAGCGCCCACTAATTCAGGAGAATATTAATGGCCCGTTTTTTCATTGACCGCCCGATTTTTGCCTGGGTGGTCGCGATCGTCATCATGCTTGCCGGCGTGATTTCGATCCTCAGCCTGCCGATCGCGCAGTACCCGAGCATCGCTCCGCCGTCGATTTCGATCAGCGGCTCCTACCCTGGCGCCTCCGCCAAGACCGTGGAAGATGCGGTCACCCAGGTCATCGAACAAAAGATGAAGGGGATCGACGGCTTGCGCTACATGGCCTCGTCGAGCGATGCCACTGGCGGCATCAGCATCACCTTGACGTTCACCAGCGGCACCAATCCTGATATTGCTCAAGTGCAAGTACAGAATAAGCTGCAGCTGGCTACGCCACTGCTGCCGACGGCTGTCACGCAGCAGGGCCTCGTCGTGTCGAAAGCGACGAAGAACTTCCTGATGGTGTTCGGCTTCATTTCCGAAAACGGCAAGATGGACCAGACCGACTTGAGCGACTATGTGGCCGCCAACGTCGTCGATCCGCTCAGCCGCGTAGCGGGCGTGGGCGACGTGACCCTGTTCGGTTCGCAGTACGCCATGCGTATCTGGCTCAATCCGGCCAAGCTGCAAAGTTTTAACCTGACACCGGCGGACGTGATCACGGCCGTGCAGGCGCAGAATGCGGAAGTGTCGGCCGGTGAGCTGGGCGGCACGCCGTCCATCAAGGGCCAGCAGCTGAACGCGACCGTGTCGGCGCAAAGCCGCTTGCAAACGGTGGAGCAGTTCGGTGCCATCTTGCTGAAAACCACGACCAACGGTGCCATGGTGTACCTGAAGGACGTGGCCACCATGGAACTGGGCCGCGAGAACTACAACACCGTGGCCCGCTACAACGGCCATGCGGCCACCGGCGTGGCGATCAAGCTGGCGACGGGCGCCAACGCGCTCGACACGGCCAATGCGGCGAAAGCCATGCTGGGCAACCTGAGCAAGCAATTCCCTGAAGGCATGAGCTACCAGGTGGCGTTCGACACGACCCCGTTCGTGAAACTGTCGATCGAAGAAGTGGTCAAAACGCTGGTCGAAGCGGTCATCCTGGTGTTCCTGGTGATGTACCTGTTCCTGCAGAACTTCCGCGCCACGCTGATCCCGACCATGGCCGTGCCGGTCGTGCTGCTCGGTACTTTCGGTATCCTGAATGCCTTCGGCTATTCGATCAATACGCTGACCATGTTCGCCATGGTGCTGGCCATCGGTCTGCTGGTCGACGATGCGATCGTGGTGGTGGAAAACGTCGAGCGCGTGATGAGCGAAGAGGGCTTGTCGCCGCTGGAAGCGACGCGCAAGTCCATGACGCAGATCACGGGCGCGCTGGTCGGTATCGCCATGGTGCTGTCGGCCGTGTTCGTGCCGATGGCCTTCTTCGGCGGTTCGACGGGCGTGATTTACCGCCAGTTCTCGATCACGATCGTCTCGTCGATGGTGCTGTCCGTCGTCGTCGCGCTGGTATTTACGCCAGCTCTGTGCGCCACCCTGCTCAAGCCGGTCGAAAAAGGCCATCACGCGACGAACAAGGGTTTCTTCGGCTGGTTCAACCGCAGCTTCGATAGCAGCAGCAACACCTACCAGGGCTGGGTTGGCAGCATGATCCGCCACCGCGGCCGTTCGATGCTGTTGTACGTCATCCTGCTGGCTGGCCTGGTATTCGTCTTCATGCGCCTGCCGACCTCCTTCCTGCCGGAAGAAGACCAGGGCATCCTGTTTACGCAGATTCAATTGCCGACGGGCGCCACGCAAGAGCGCACCCTGAAAGTGATCGAACAGGTCGAAGACCACTTCATGAACAGCGAGAAAGACAACGTCGCTTCCGTGTTTGCCGTCGCCGGTTTCAGCTTCGGCGGTAACGGCCAGAATACGGGTATCGCCTTCGTGCGCCTGAAAGACTGGTCGCTGCGCAAGGACGTGGCGCAAAAAGCGCCGGCCGTGGCCGGTCGCGCCATGGGCAAGTTGTTGCAGATCAAGGATGCGATGGTGTTTACGTTTGCACCGCCTGCCGTGCTGGAACTGGGTAACGCCACCGGTTTCGACATGCAGCTGCAGGATATCGGCGGTGTCGGCCATGACGCCCTGATGGCGGCGCGTAATCAGTTGCTGGGCATGGCGTCGCAGAATCCGGCCATGGTCGGCGTGCGCCCGAACGGCCAGGAAGATACGCCGCAGTACAAGATCGACATCGACCAGCAGAAGGCAACGGCGCTGGGCTTGCAGATATCGGAAATCAACCGCGTGCTGAGCGTCGGCTGGGGTAGTTCATATGTGAACGACTTCCTCGACCGTGGCCGCGTGAAGAAAGTGTTCATCCAGGGTGACGCCAGTTCGCGCATGCTGCCGGAAGACTTGAACAAGTGGTTCGTGCGCAACACGGCTGGCCAGATGGTGCCATTCTCGGCCTTCGCCACCGGCAAGTGGATTTACGCTTCGCCACGCCTGGAACGCTACAACGGCTTGCCGTCCGTAGAGATCCTGGGTACGCCGGCGCCGGGCCAAAGCACGGGCGCCGCCATGAACGCGATGGAAGAAATGGTCGCCAAGTTGCCGCCTGGCATCGGCTTCAGCTGGACCGGCGTGTCGCTGGAAGAGCGCGAATCCGGTTCGCAGACGCCGCAGCTGTACGCGCTGTCGCTGCTGATCGTCTTCCTGTGCCTGGCCGCGCTGTATGAAAGCTGGTCGATTCCATTCTCCGTGCTGCTGGTCGTGCCGCTGGGTGTGATCGGCGCCGTGCTCGGTACGTGGCTGTTCGGCCTGTCGAACGACGTGTACTTCCAGGTGGGCTTGCTCACGGTGGTGGGCCTGTCGGCGAAGAACGCGATTCTGATTGTGGAATTTGCCAAGGAAATGCAGGAATCGGGCATGTCGCTGCTGGACGCGACCTTGCATGCGGTGCGTCTGCGTCTGCGTCCGATTCTGATGACCTCGATTGCCTTCGGCCTGGGCGTGTTGCCATTGGCTATTTCCAGCGGCGCCGGTTCCGGCAGCCAGAACGCCATCGGTATCGGCGTGCTGGGCGGTATGTTGACGGCCACCTTCCTCGGTATCTTCTTCGTGCCGGTGTTCTTCGTGCTGGTGCGCGGCTTCTTCTCGAAGCCGGACGCGCCCGCCACGCCGGCGACGCCTGGTTCGCCAGCCGTCACGCTTTCCAAGGATGCACATTAATATGAAAAAATCACTACTCTCCATGGCGGCACTGGCCTTGCTGGCCGGTTGCAGCCTGGCTCCCACGTATGAGCGTCCGGCCGCGCCGGCACCGACGGCGTGGCCGACGGGCCCTTCCTACAAGGCCGACACGGCCGCCGCCGACGCCAAGCCGGTGGCGGACGTCGCCTGGCGCGAGTTCTTTGCCGATGCGCGCCTGCGCCAGGTACTGGAACTGGCGCTGGCCAACAACCGCGACCTGCGCGTCTCGATCCTGAACATCGAGAAGGCGCGCGCCACGTACGGCATCGAACGCGCCGCCCTGATCCCGACCCTGTCGGCCTCGGGCGGCCAGTCGGCCACGCGCATCTCGAAGAACGCCAGCCCGACGGGCGAAGCGTCGATCAACCGCCAGTACACGGCGAACCTGGGCGTGTCGGCCTACGAGCTGGACTTCTTCGGCCGCGTGCGCAGCCTGTCCGACAGTGCGCTGGAGCAATACCTGGGCACGGAAGAAGCACGCCGCGCACAGCAGATCAGCCTGGTGGCCGAAGTGGCCAGCACCTATCTGAACCTGGTGGCCGACCAGCAGCGCCTGCGCGTGGCGCAGGACACCCTGAAGAGCCAGCAGTCGTCGTATGACCTGGCCGTGCGCCGCTTCAGTGCCGGTGCTACTTCCGGCCTGGACAAGTACGATGCCCAGACCAGCGTCGAATCGGCACGTTCCGACGTGGCGGTCTTCACGAGCCAGGTTGCGCTGGATCAAAACGCGCTGGTCTTGCTGGTGGGCGGCCCCGTGCCGGCCGACCTGCTGCCGCCAGCCGAGTTCGGCACCGTGACGGCCCTGGCGGACATTCCGTCGGGCGTGCCGTCGGACGTGCTGCAACGCCGTCCCGACGTGCTGGCGGCGGAGCGCACTTTGCGTGCCGCCAACGCCAACATCGGCGCGGCGCGCGCGGCCTTCTTCCCGCGCATTTCGCTGACGGCCACGGCCGGTTCGGTCAGCGACAACCTGTCGGGCCTGTTCAAGGCGGGCAGCGGCACGTGGAGCTTCATTCCGCAGATCAGCTTGCCGATCTTCGATGGCGGCGTGAACCGCGCCAACCTCGATATCGCCAAGGTGCAGCGTGAAATTTCCGTGGCGCAATACGAAAAGGCGATCCAGGTCGCCTTCCGTGAAGTGTCCGATGCGCTGGCCCAGCGCGGCACCATCGACGAGCGCCTGCAATCGCAGGTCTCGCTGGTCGAGGCGTCGACGAAGAGCTATACCATCCACGACGCGCGCTACAAGCAGGGCGCCGAGTCCTACCTGAACGCCCTGGTGGCCCAGCGCGCGCTGTACACGGCGCAGCAAAGCCTGATCACGGCGCGCCTGGCCAAGTCGACCAATCTGGTCACTTTGTACAAGGTGCTGGGCGGCGGTTGGCAGCCTGAGCAGACAGCCGTCGCGGCGGCTGGCGGCGTCCAATAATCACGGGGACGCCGACGCCGGCCTTGCCCTTGTCCGCAAGGGCAGGGCCGGCGCGCTACTGGAAAAGTCATGAACCAAGTTGAAAAGAAGCATCCGGATCCCGAGCGCGCCAATACGCGGCGCAAGCAGGTGCTCGATGCGGCCGAAAGCTGCTTCAGCCGCCGCGGCTTCCACGGCGCCAGCATGGCCGAGATATCGAAAGCGGCCGGCATGAGCGCGGGCCACATCTATAATTATTTTGACAGCAAGGATGCGATCATCGCCGCCTTCGTCATGCAGAATACGGAGCGGGTCTCCAATTTGATGCAGGACCTGGCGCAGCGCGAAGACCCGCTGCAAGCCGTGATCGACAATGCGGGCGAGCATGTGCTCGAAGCGCTGGACCCGAAAACATGGATGATGCCGCTGGAAATCTTTGCCGAAGCGTCGCGCAATCCGGTGATCGCCGACATGCTGCAATGCTCGGACCAGCGCTCGCGCCAGTTGTTTCTCTCCATCATCCGCGACGCGCGCATCAAGCGCGGCTTGCCGGCCGATGAGGAAATGCTGCAAGGGCGCCTCGATGCCCTGGTCGCCATGTACCAGGGCTTGCCCGTGCGCTTCATTCACAATCCGGACGTGAAGGTCGAGCCGCTGATCGCCGGCTTCCGCATCATCCTGACGGCGCTGCTGCTGAGTGAGTAAGCGTTTTGCGGGAGATTGAAAAAAACTTTGCGCAGTTCGACATGAATCAAGCGCAAAGCATGGCAAAAACCTAAAAGCCTCTGCTATAATTCCCACCTCGTCGGGGCGTAGCGCAGCCTGGTAGCGTACATGCATGGGGTGCATGGGGTCGGAAGTTCGAATCTTCTCGCCCCGACCATTAGATTCAAGGACTTAGGCCACTCTTCGGAGTGGCCTTTTTCTTTTGTGTGAGTTTTTATCCCTGCATTTACCCCTACGAAATCATGGGCTTGTTTGCAATCATTTGGTATCGGTTGAAACAGCTTATCCCCGCAGGCGATTCCTTCGCAGCTTGTGTGCTAATCCTCATTGCGCGGTTGGGGTAGGCAGTGGCCGCGTGGGTGCGCAAGACGGTGGCGCTGTTCAAGGGCTGGCCGATCAGTTCGGGTCCGAGCCATGGCGGCGGCGCATCAGGCGCGAGCCGATGCGCTTGGTTAGGATGTCGCTGATAGCGCCTGCCCGTATGGTCGCTGCCGGCCTTGACGCCACCAGCGGCGCCGGCCTTGGCGTTCACGCCGCCGTTCAGTGCTGTGGCGCCTTCCACTGTGGCCGATTGCTTGACGATCAGTTTTTTCATGATGCTCAGGTGGCCCGTGCAAATGGTGCTGGGCGCGTTCGACGTGACCTTGTCGGCGGTGATAGTGGCGGTACCACCTGGCATGATCCGCGTGGTCGTGCACCACGGCGCCGGGGATGCGACAGCATACGAACCGGCGACGAACAGGGTACGACCGCGTCGCCAAGCACCGACGCGGCCATCTCCGGCATTACTGCTTCGTTCGTGTCCGTTTGTAGGCACTGCCTCCGGGCCGTTCTTCAAAGGATTCAGACGTTACATAGTGGCATTGTGCGCAGGCAACTGCTATGCTCTAGCTTAGCAAATATTCAACCTGGAGACCTTTTATGTCGGACTTGGCAGCGCAACCCACATCGGTTCAATCAGTGTATTCTTGGTATAGCAATGATCAGCTTTTTGTCAACCGGAGATACCAAAGAAAACTGGTCTGGACGTTGGAAGAAAAACAAAAGCTGATAGATTCAATTCTTAAGAAATATCCGATTCCTGCAATATTAATTGCCGAGACAAAGGGTGAGGATACTACGTTCGAAATCATAGATGGACTTCAACGCTTACATGCCATTGTGTCGTTTATTGAAACAGCTTTTCCTACATTAGATGGGAGGCTTTTTAATCTTGAATTATTTCCCACTGCCCAGATTCGCGCAAACGAGGGATGCTTTATCCCAAATGAAGCTGAGAATCATCTAACTCAAAAAGAAGTTAGTACTATTCTCGATTATGCACTAGCTCTTTCAGTAATGAGAAATGCTACTGAGACTGAAGTTAATGATGTATTTGATCGAATCAATACATACGGCCACCGCCTTAGTGATCAAGAAAGGCGGCAATCAGGTATTCAAAATGATTTCTCCAATATGGTTCGAGACATAGCCTGCACTATCAGAGGTGACGAATCGATCAATATACTACCATTAGCATCCATGCCATCAATTAGCATTGACCTCCCAATGGCTCGCCATGGATACAATGTTCAGGCTGATGAAGTTTTTTGGGTCAGTCAAGGGATTCTGCGCTCAACCGATTTACGCGACAGTATGGATGAACAATGTATTGCCGACATCTCAGCTTGCATTGTTGGTGGTCAGTTAATTGAGCGCTCCAAAGATGCCTTGGATCAGATATATGCTCCAGAAGATGATAACTCGGACCGTATCTTAGGTGCATTGAAGGTGTACGGGGCTGATAAATTTTCGGATGAATTTAAATTCTGCGTGGACGAAGTACTGAAGGTTTGCCATGCTGGAACAAAGCAGAAGTTACGCGATCTAGTATTCGAAACGAAAAATACCAACCCATTCCCAGCAGTCTTTGCAGTTATATTGATTGCATTCCATGAGCTGATTTTCGCGGAAGGCAAGGTCATATCTAATTATGCAGGAGTAAAGAAGGCAATTGGCAAAGTGGGCGGAAAATTGGATCGTGGCAGAAAAGCAGCTTCAACCGAAGAGCGCCGGAAAAGCATCGACCAGATTCGTGGTTTGGTGTCCCGTTACTTTGTGACAACGAAAAAGCCACCAATGGTTTACGGTGCTCATGCAACAAGCGATATAAATTCAGCAATCCGCCGATCAGAGATAGAATTATCGGATTACGAATTAAAGCAAGGACTGGTAACACTTGGTCCGAAGAGAACGATTGATCCAACAGTAATTACAAAGGTCATTCATACAATTTGCGCAATTGCAAACAATGGCCCAAATCACACCGGAAAGATTATTATTGGAGTTTCTGATAAGCCAGCAGACACGGTACGCATTAAGAGGCTGGACGGTATTAAGCCTCTGGAGATGGGGAGTAGAAGTGTGGTTGGTGTTGATCGAGAAGCGGCAGTACTGGGTATATCAGTGGAAGACTATTATGCAAAGTGGAAGGATGGAATAAAAGGATCGAACTTGAGCCTCGAACTGAAGACATCAGTATTGTCTAGTATCGACTACAATTCCTACTTTGGACTTGGAATAATAGTAATTACAATTCCTCCTCAGCGGAACTTATCATTTTCTGGGGAGGATTTATATTGGCGAAATGGTGATTCAACTGAATTAGTAAAGTCACAGAAGCTGACAGCTACACTTGCACAGCGGTTCTAAATTTTTAGAATTAAATGTCTTAGTGACGGTTTAAAAACTTAGCGGAAATTTAGTCGACGCAGCAGCAACGAACCCATGGCCAGGTAAATCATATTTTC